>NZ_CP091740.1:3144450-3458895 GCF_022014595.1 Solitalea lacus
TAATAAAAAGTTTAGACGCTTCTATCTTCGTAATCGAAGAATGTCGCGAAACCTTTGTTTCCATACCCCCATTTGTATTGTTGTTGTTTTGATCCCACTTATATCCAACTTCCAATTTTGCATCGGCAGGAAGATCGCCACCAAAAATTTTGGGAGCAAACACACGCAGGGCGTCTTCATTGAAGAAGAAAAGTCCAACCGCAGGGCCTCCCTGGCTTCGTTGCGGTTCAATACCGGGATCCTCATCTACACTCACCATTTTTTTAGTAGTAGCATCAAACGTAAACACCAACGATTTTCCCACCACTTCTTTTACAGCTTCGCCCATTTCACCATCGAGGTCTTCGGGCTTACCCGAGTCGAATTGCACAAGTTCAGCACCCGTTCCTGCAGGGGGAATCGCTTTAAAAACCAGAGACATGTAAGTGGCTTTTATCTGGTACAGGTTATTATTGACCGAAATAATTTCGTAAACAGTACCCAGTATATTTTCCGTGGACATGACCACTGCACTATCAGGATTGTCACCGCTTATGCGGGCTGTAGCATTCGTTTTATACTCTACCAGGTACTTATCACCCTTTTTCAGGTGTAAAGGCAGACCCGTTTGAGCTTGGCTAGAATAGGCAAGGCAGGTAGACAGCGTTACAATTGTGATTATCATCAGTTTCTTAAACATGGATCAATAATTTGAATAATTAAAAAATTAGCTAATTGTAAAAAACTTGGAAGAGGATACCCCCTTGCCGTTCCGCTTAATCAACGGGGTAAAAAAATACCTGCAAACGAGAGCTTATCTTCGATTTACAGGCATTTTTACTGGGCATTCTTATTTTGAGCCTTTGGCAATTTCTGCCTTAATATCTTTAATAAGATCGTCAGAAAAACTTGTTTGACGCAATACAATGTTTCCTTTCTTATCAACTACCATGTGTGTAGGAAAACCTACTACGCCATATTTACCGGCAATTGAGTTCGCTCCGGGAATACAACGGTATTTAAATGCCATTTTTTCAAAAAACTTTTCAACATCTTCTTTCTTGTCCAAACAAATAGAAATAAACTCTACATTCTTATTGTCTTTGTATTCATCAACCAGCTTATTCAACTCGGGCATTTCCATTACACAGGGTTTACACTGAATAAACCAAAAATTGAGTACTACCACTTTTTTACCCGCAAAAGATGAAAGCTCTACCTCTTTACCATTAATATCTGTTGCTTTAAAGTTAAAAGCTTTTGCCTTTTCTGTTTTTGACGCATTTTCTCCCTTAAACTCAGCAGGTTTACCGCCGCCAGCCGCTTTCTCGCCAGGCTGTGCTAAACGAGCCGTTGCGGACATTTCACCGCCGCCGCCAATATCACTACCTTCATCTCCTCCCACTGAAGCCTCCCTGATATTGGTTCTTGTCTCTCCACCACCGTTTCGCTTACGTTCTTCCATGGTCGCTTTCCGGTAAACCATGGCTCGTATCACTTCATCTTCATCAATATATAAGTCCGATTCAAAAAGGGCACTGCGTTGATATTTATGTACCACCGGATTCATTTTACCATCAATTTCCAGCGGAATCAGGTTGCCTTTCTCATCAAATATGGCAACACGGCCTATGTTGATAGATGTCATAGCCACTTCCGATTGGTTAACCTTTTTCAACCCTTTCAAAAAGTCGGCTGCTTTAAGATTCGGATCAAACTTAATGGCCATACTCGATTCCGGATCATCAATAGAACCTTCACTTGAATAAGTTTTCCGTTTCTGTAAGGCTTCTGTCACTCCTTTTAACTGCATCTGCTCTTCGATTGTGGCCTTACGCACCAGCATGGCTACCACTTTGTTAGGATCGGCAGCATTGGCATAAGGTATCACCACATAATCCTTTTCGGGCCTTGAAGCGTATTGCATAAACTGCTCAAAGCTAAGTGTAGTACCATCTTCGAGGTAAAGACCTTTTCCTTGAGAAGGATCGAAACTCTTAGCCTGATCAGGGCTCAGTTTAAAAGGATTGAGTGCCACCATATTTTTTAATACCTCCACTTTTACAACGGGATTGGTTTGTGCCTTACCATGTTGCTGTACTGCTGTGAGTAACAAAACAGTAAGAAGGAATGCTAATGTTTTACGTTTCATATTCAAGTTTTTTTTATTATTACAAATAGGCAAGAATTAATTAACCATAAAGTAATCTTACCTAATACTAGAAAGACGATTTAATTAATGTTAACTACTACCGACATTTACTTTTTTTCATTTATTAGATTAAAAAAAAGAGGCTGTCCAAAAAAAAGGGTGACCTTTGTTTTTAAGCTGCTGACCAAAAACGTGCTGTGCTTGGATTTTGATCACGCGGACAGGGTGATGGTGAGTTTTAGAGCCTATAACTTATGTATCGTTGTTGTACCTATAACACGATTTCTGATAGGCTTGTCAACAGGGCATGGTTTCCCCTGAGAAGGGCCTTTTAGCTAGTTTTCTCAGGTTGTGGCAAGGGCCATCAAAGCCAAACTCAAGATTGACTTTTGCTAAACCTTTTCATGGTAAATCGGTCCGGTTGTTGGATTTTAGTTGTCCGAATACGGCTTCTACTTCCTCCGGCCGTTTACTGTGGTGCATCAGTTACTTGTTCTTCTCGATGGAGCCGTTCCATACGAAAGTATGCCGATTTGAGGTCGATTCAATCTTGGATAAGTTCTTTAAGATATTGAAAAAGCACGGCCTGCTTATTTTACCCAAGCGACAGTATGTGCAAACTACTTTTTCCAAACACTGGCTGCGCAAATACCCCAATCTGTTAAAAAACCGTTCGGTGGAGCACCCTGATCAAGTGTGGGTGAGTGACATTATTGCAGTGCCGAATACGTCAGCTTGGCCCAGGAGCATCGCATTCAATTGAGCATGACCGAACAGTCGGATCCGTATGAAAACGCATTGGCCGAACGGATGAGCCGAACGTTGAAAGAAGAATTAGGCTTGGGCAAAGTGTTGAAGTCAAGACTGCATGCAAAATTATCCCAAAAAAGTCATTAGCCTCAATTTCTAATGACCGCCATTAGAAATTAAGAGTGTTAACTTGTTGATAACTATTGGTTTTATACCAATGTAAATTGGAGGAAATTGCAGTAAGTAAACCTTATTTGAACTTGGACCTGAAAATTGACTTTACAGACAAAGAAATAACTCCTTGGTCGGGTATTATTTTGATGAAAAAAATGTTGGACAGGATGGATTTTGAAGCTGCATTGGATCAGTTGCCATTGCCTGCCCCAGGGTCAAACCGGGGGTATTCTCCGCATCAACTCATCCAACAGTTTATGACCAGTATATGGTGTGGGGCCAACAAGTTTGAACATTGCGAGGTAACGCGCCATGATGCGGTCATGAAACAATGCTGGGGTTTCAAACAAATGGCAGGCAGTAAAGCCATCCAGCGCTTTTTTAATAAACATACCCTGGCCACCAACCAGCAGATCTTCACCCCTTTATACCAATGGTTTTTTGGCAATCTGCAGTATGATAATTACACGCTGGATGTCGACTCCACCATCCTTACCCGATACGGCGGGCAACAGGGTAGTAAAAAAGGATACAACCCCCTTAAGCCAGGCCGCAACAGTCATCATCCTTTAATCGCCTTTATAGAGGAAACAAAAATGGTCGCCAACTTTTGGCTGCGAAGCGGCGACAGCTATACGAGCAATAATTTTCAGGGCTTTTTAGCCGATACGATAGAAAAACTAAACGGTAAAAAAATAGGCTTATTCAGGGCCGACAGTGGATTTTACGGTAAAGAAGTATTTGAGTATCTGGAGCAAAGTCCACAAGTGGGCAACTACATCATTGCCGCCCGGCAGTACAAACCGATCCAACAAAAACTCGCCGCACAACACCTGTAGGTAAAAGTTACTGCTGGTATCGAAGTGGCCGAAAGCACTTATCAAAGTCCCCTGTGGGATCAACCCAGAAGGCTGGTCATGGTCCGCCAGCAAATCAGTGAACGCCCCTGTGCAACGGGCAAAACGCTGAAACTATTTGAAGACGAGGGCATTTATAAAAATTACCGCTACAGTTGTTTTGTCACCGATTTAACCCTGCCGGCACTTCAGGTGTGGAATCTGTACCGGCAAAGGGCCAATTGCGAAAACCAGATCAAAGAACTGAAATACGATTTTGGGGCAGACAGCTTCAATCTTAAAAACTTTGATGCCACCGAAGCGGCCCTGAACTGGGTGATGATGGCCTATAACTTCATCAGCCTTTTCAGGCAGGTCGTGCTTAATACCCAAGTAGAACAACGCCTGAAACATTACGCTACAAGGTGTTTGCCATTGGCGGGTATATGGTAAAAAACGGCAGCCAGAAAATCCTAAAACTGTCGCTGGCCATGAAACGAAGAGAATGGTTTACCGGCCTATGGAATTGTAATAAAACATTTGACTTGACAAAAACTTAAATCCCTAATGACTTTTTTGGGATTATTGTTGCAGGAAGCGGTCGACCTGTATAATTATCGGCCGCATTTATCTTTGCAGATGAAAACACCTCAGCGTGTCTATAAAGAAAAATCCCAGCCTCTTTTGAAACTGGGATAAGTATTAAAAACCGTCAACTTATTTCAGGACGATTCAAACCTAGTAAGCAATTATCATTTCCACTCAGCGTTCTGTACAAGATTGGTATTCGCCTGCAATTCTTTCGGTGTAAAGGGGAATACATAATACCTTGGTGTAAACTGGCGGGAAAATTTTGCCGAGCTTGAATTAGGAGTGAGCCAAAGGTTTCCATTGCTTCTATCAACGAAACCATTGAGACAATCATACACATTTTTAATTACCTGAGGCCCTATTTGCCAACGCACAATATCAAACCAACGCAAGCCTTCACCTGCAAGTTCAACTCTGCGTTCACGCCTTACAAGCGCCCTTAAGGAAGCCTTATCAGGGTGAGTAGTAGCATCAGCATTGGGAAGACCGGCTCTTTGACGAAGCTGATTGATAGCAGCGTATACAGAATAGTCTATTTGTCCGGCTTCAATTTTGGCTTCGGCATACATCAGCAATACTTCGGCATAACGAAACACAATAACATTACCTCCGGTACTGCTTAATGCTGTTGTTCCGTAGGCAGTGTTCCAGTAGTCGCTTAAATTACTCAGGTATTTTTTTAAGTTATAACCGGTAGGTGAATTGCCCATCGCAGTTTTATCATTACTGGGGTTTAACGTATAGCCTGAAGACGTTCCGCCACCTGTAGGAGTACCGCCACCGCCAATAGGAGTACCACCACCAATGGAACCGCCGCCTCCACCAATGGGACTACCGCCTCCCCCAATGGAACCGCCGCCTCCACCAATGGAACCGCCGCCTCCACCAATGGGACTACCGCCTCCACCCATGGGACCACCGCCAAAACCACCGCCACCATTAGGGGTAATCGGGTCAAAATAAATGCCATTGTAGAGTAATCCAGGGCGAATAATGGTAGCGTCAAGGCGTCTGTCGCGATTCATATACGGTTGCAGCGCATTGTAAGAGGGGTCGTTCTGGATTGTTTTTCCGTTCAGGGTTTCAAACTCATCCACCAGGCTTTGGCTAATGGCCACAGCAGATGATCCTGCCGGCGCAATGGCTATTTCTGCAAGGGTACTTTTATAATTATTAGTGCCTAGCATATACTGAACATCCATAATTACTTCCTGATTCATAGGGCTGTTCTCAAATTGCGGGCGAAAAAGATCTTGATAGTCGGGATACAATGAATAGCTGAAAGGGGGATTCATTAATTGCTGACAGGTAGCAATACAATCACTGTATTTACCACTAAACAATTCAATACGGGCTTTCAGGGCCAGCGCTGCCCCCCTGGTAGCTCTTCCTTTATCACTGCCAGAGTAATTAACAGGCAAAACGGGGGCAATCAATTCCAGCTCTTTGATAATCGAATCGCGAATCACTTCTCTTTTCACCTGTTTTTGCATCCGGCTTTGCTCCGCTGTCATAGTGTGTGTTACAAAAGGTACATCACGATAAAACTGGGTAAGTATAAAATAACGGTAAGCACGCAGGAAACGTGCCTCCGCCTTCATACGATTTTTTAATGCGGGAGCAATAATGTTGTCGCCGGCTCTGTCTACATTCTCCAAAAACCAGTTACAGGTATTAATGGTTTGATAAGTATAGTTGTTGGGGCTATTGCTATTGCCGGAAGCAGTCAACATGCCATTGGCAAATGCTTCATAATTATTGGCAAATGGCCCTCCGCTAAACATACTTGAATAAGCAGCATTATCCGTATAACAATCGTTATACAAAATATTATCCGCGCTTTCCCAGTTTAAGTAGCAACCATTAATGGCTGCCGTTACATCTCTACTGGTGGTCCAGAATGTTTCATTGGTATAAACATCTTTAGGAGTTCTGTCAAGAAAATCCTTTGTACATGCTACCAGCAGGCTGCTGCAAATAATTGCTATTACAGCTATCATAGCGTATTTATCTTGTTTAATAGTCATGATCGTAAAATTTAAAACATGAGAATAGTACTACTTCTTTTTACAAAATTTAGAAACCAACGCTGATGCCAAAACTGTGCAACGACGTAGCAGGATAACCATTCGAAGAAGCCTGCAACATTGTTGTTTCGGGATCAAGCCAATTCCAAAAACCAGGGGCAATAACAAAAAGGTTGCTTCCAGTGTAGTACATACGCACGTTACCCAACCCTACACGTTTGCAGGCCGCAGCCGGCAGATTGTATGAAAACGTAAGATTAGCCAATTTTATGTAATTTGCCTTACGCATCCAAAAATCCGAAACGGTGGCAGTGGGGTTATTCTGTGTGTAGTTATTCCAGGAGCGAGGAAATTTGCTACTAGGGTTATCTGTTGTCCATCTATCCCAGTAGTCGGTCACCACTTTATTGTCTGCATTGGACACTTGTCCAAGCGACTGACCCATCAATACTTTTCTGCCAATATCACCACGGAACAACAGGCGTAGGCCAAAGTTTTTCCAGCCTCCCTCAAGAGCTAAACCATACTTCACAGGTGCTGTAGCTTGACCAAGATTTACACGGTCGTTTCCGTCAATTTTCCCATCTTTGTTAATATCCACATAGCGGATATCGCCGGGACCTACAGTGCTGTTTAAAACAGGTGATCCGGTTACTTCCTGCTGGTTTTGATAAATACCGTCAGATACCAATCCCCAAATGGTGTACAAACTCTCTCCTTCTACTCTGTCATAAGCTGTGGAAAGATCAGTAGAACGCTCCTTAACACGATATGAAGTTATCTTATTGATGTTGTAAGCTGCGTTGGCACTCACGCTCCAAATAAAAGCTTTAATTTTATCACTATACCTTAAATCCATTTCCAAGCCCTTGTTGTACATGCTGCCTGAGTTTTCAAATGGAGCTGATAATCCATAATTGGCAGGCACCCCCACCTGCTGCATTAACCCATTGGTTTGTTTATGGTAAGCATCAAATGCAAGGCTCAGCTTATCGCGAAACATGCGGGCATCCAAACCAAAATTAATCGTTCTGGTCTCTTCCCATCTCACATCAGGATTGTAACCTCCATTTGGATATACTGAAGTTTGCAATTGATTATTAAAAGAATAACTTCCCACTCCCAACTGTTGCAAGTAGGTATAATATCCGACTGAACTATTACCCAGAATACCCCAGGAAGCCCGTAGTTTCAGGAAACTAAGCGTTTTGTTCAGGCGTTCCGCATCTTTATAAAAATCGTGGCCGGAGATAATCCAGGCACCCGAAAAAGCGGGAAATATTTTATAGCGGTTATCCGGTGCAAAAGCGGTGGTTCCATCAGCCCTAAGGGTTGACTCCAAAATAAACAAGTCGTTGTAATTGTACTGCAAGCGGCCAAAAAAGGCTTGCTGTACAGCCTCCAACTCGCTTCCTCCAGGTGCCTTATTGCCCTGACCGGCAGCTATGCTGGGTGTTTGAATGGCTGTATTCAGAAAATTCTCCTTATACACATTTAAAAAATTAGCGTACGCATAGCTACGCATTCCACCCACCATTACTCCTATTTCGTGGTTGCCAAATAGCTTAGTATAATCGACCACAACCTGAGAGGTAAGGTTATAAGATTTACCTATGGTCTCATCTAATTTGCTCAGATAATTTGAGGTAAAGGGATTTTCTACCAAAGGTGAACCTTCAGCACCATTGGCATAAGAAACCAATTCACTCAAAAAATACTTTGAAGAAGTAGTAGAATAATTATATCCTAAAGAGGGTTTTACGGATAAACCCTTCAAAGGTGTCCAGTTAACACCTAGGTTACCATTTACAGCAGAATTCGTATTTTTATAGGAAGAAGGTGTTTCCAGCCAAGCTTCAGGATTTACTGATCTTTTATTATTACTATAAGCACCGTTTGCCCATTTCTGCGGAAGCATTGGTGAAAATTGAGTAAGCAATAACAAAATATTAGGGTCAGCTGTACCATTTGCAGCCCCTGCACCGGTGATTGGGCCCGTCGCAGGGCTATATGCAAAATTCACCCCTCCATTGAATGCAAATTTTTCGCCTAACTTACTGACCATGTTAAACCTGGAGCTGTATCGTTGATTTTTGAGATTAGGAATATTACCATCTTGTTGCATATACTCTAAAGATAATGCGTATTTTGATCGTTTATCGCCGCCATTAATACTCAAATTATGGCGTTGCTGCATACTCCCCGTTCTTAAATACTGGTCTTCCCAATTGGTATTGGGGTAATTTACAAGATCGGATCCATCTTTAAACTTTTGTATCTCCTCAGGGGTATATGGAGTAAGTCTACCACCGCCACCACCAATGATAACACCACCACCACCACCTGGAGCTGATTCATTGGCTATTGTTTCATTTACCAAGGTGGCTTGTTGCCATGATGAGAGGTAGGTGGGTCTGCGGGTAAAATTCGTTAATCCTGCATAATAATCGTAATTCACTTTTAAAGAGTTCAGTTCACCCTTCTTTGTAGTAACAAGTACAACTCCATTAGCAGCACGGATACCGTAAATGGCAGCTGAAGCGTCTTTTAGAACCGTTACTGATTCAATATCCTGAGGATTAACCAAGTTAATATCACCTTCAAAACCATCAATCAAAACAAGGGGCTGGTCGTTACCGAAACCAAAATTATTAGTCGATGGGGTAATAGCCGTAGCGGCATCGCCTGCGGCCCTTAGGTAATCAAGTCCTGTATTTTTGCCCCGGATTAACATCCTGTTCCCCCCTCCACCAGGCGTATAGTCCTGAGTAATATCGAAACCGGGTATCCGTCCATTCAATGCTTCATAAATATTGGTATAGGGCTGGTTTTCCATGTCTTTGGCGCTGATAGTACCCACTGCACTTGTGAGATTCTTTTTCTTTTCCGTCTTATAACCTACCACCACAACTTCGTTGCCCACAACTATTTTTTTAACCATCTTAATGGTAACTGCTATTGATTTTGTTACTGTTAGTTCTTTCGTTTCATATCCTAAGAAAGTAAAGACCAGAACACGTGAAGAAGTATCAGGTACAGATAAAGAAAAGTTCCCGAGCTGATCTGTAGTAGTTCCCAAACTCGACCCCTTAATGATTATCGTTGCCCCTGGCAGCGGGCCCTCGTCATCCCAAACCTTACCGGTAATAACAATAGGCGAAGCCTTAAGCTTATTGCCGTTTGAAGGATCGGTATTTAACTTTAGAACAACCGTCTTCCCAATAACAGTGTATTGAAAGGGCTGATTTTTAAAACAAAGGGATAGTACCTCATCAATACCGACATTTTTTACATCCATATCCACCGGACGGGCATTTTTTATCATCTCTGAACTGTATAAAAATTCATACCCACTTTGCTTTTGGATCTCGTCCAATACTTTCTCAAGAGAAAGTTTTTTAGCAGAGATACTGATTACCTGCGATTGCACCTCAGCAGATGCCGAAAGAAATATGACCAGCATAAAAATAGTCGTTAACTTCATAACAAGAAGCGTCTGCCTTCCAGGCAAGCAAGTTTTGGCTAACAGCCGCGTAATACGGCAGCACGAAATAAACAGCATAGTTTTGATTGGTTTTAGATTATACAACAAGCATTCTTATCCATGATTTTATTTTAATTGGAAGCCCGGTGGAGTGACTGCTCTTCCGACTTTTTTATGAACTTCCCTTCTTCTTTTGTTTTACATATTTAATTTTTAATTAGGCATTACAATTACTTTCCTACCTACAATAGAAAACTTCACCAAATTTGTTGCTTCCAGCCGTTTCAACAATTCAGATATATTAACCTGTCTTGAAACCGATCCGCCAAAATTCACCTTCGACACATCGCCCCGAAACTCTACTTCCACATCATACCATCGTGCTACCTGGCGCATCACCTCCTTTATATTGGTATCCTCAAAGCGGAACATCCCTTGCTTCCAGGCCATTTCTTTTTCAAGATTTACCTGTTTAAATACCTCGATATTATTGGCTACCCGTGCCTGTTGACCCGGTTTTAACACAACACCTTCTTTGTTACCCAAAGAGGTTTTTACGGACCCTTCGAGCAGGGTTACTTTTATTACCGATTCATCATCATATGCGTTTACATTAAAGTGCGTACCCAATACAGCAACTTCCATGTTGGCCTTGCTAACTTTAAAAGGCATATTGGCGTTGTGCGCCACTTCAAAATAACCTTCACCCGATATTTGCACTTTCCTTTCCCTGCCGCTAAAAGCCACCGGATAACTGAGCGACGAGCCGGCGTTTAACCAAACTCTTGTTCCATCTGAAAGTGTAATATCCACAACACTACTCCCTCGTGGATTAGAAAGGGTATTGTACAGGTTAGAGGCGAGTGACCCATTGTTTGCTTTATAAACAATTTTTCCATCAGCCGTTTTCTCTACAGTAGCATTGCCGTCGCGGGCAATAGCACCGTTTGCTTTTTGATCGAGATAAACTTTTTGCCCGTTGGCCAATACAATCATTGCCCGGTTAGCAACAGGCGCAATAATATCTGCAGTAGCCACCTGCTGCGAAACTTGGGGTTCTGTTTGCCGGAATGACCAATATCCCAGTATACCTACTAAAAATACAACCGAAGCTGCCACACCAACCCATTTCCAGTTAAAGCCCCGTTTTATAGACACTACCGGCGTTTCGGGTTTTAAATCTTCCATCAGCGGTTGCATAATGGCATCCCAGTCAACATTCTCTTGTTTATTTTCGCTTTTTACCCTCTCCCAGAAGATATGCAGCGCATTTTCCACTGACTGGCTATTGGTACTGTTCTTTACCAGCAACAGCAATTGATCCAGCTCTTCCCTTGAGCAGGTGTTGCTGGTATATTTTTCAACCAGGATATTTATTTGTCCGTTTAAATCGTTATTCACTTGCATAGTTTATGACAATATCAATCTTGCCTTTTATATGGTGACGTATAAATAAAAGACTACTACTACCCAATGTTAACTTTTTTTAATTCTACATAAATATCTGAAATAGGTTATGTACTGTTCAGTTGCTTTGCAGGTTATTTTTTTTAAATAAATCACTTAATGTCAACTATTTGATTTATAAATAATAGAATTTCACCTGCTTGATCAGCCTGACATTTCGTCGAATAATTACAGCGAGTGCTGTGTTGTTTTTTTGCATGCAACCACTTCATTTTCAACTTATGGATTTTTAACCCAAAGGTTTTTGAGTACCCCCCCGCAGCAAGCTGCGGGGGGGGCGAAATAATTTAATCAAAAACTTAGCAAGCTGCGGCAAATACAACTCATAAAGATTCAGTTTAAGCGAATCAGAAACTTATTTTATCAGCTCATTCAGTTTTTGTTCTAAATCATCGCCTCGCAAATCTTTTGCGACAATCACTCCATTTTTGTCGAGTAACCAATTGCTGGGAATGCTCTCTACATTATACATTTTAGAAACATTACCCTCTTTATCCCATACATTGTACCAAACCATTTTATCATCCTTAATTGCTTTTAGCCATGCGGTCCTGCTGCTTTCTTTAGGCGATGTAATGCTCAGCACAGTGAAGCCTTTTTCCTTAAACCGGTTGTAAGCTTTGATAACATAAGGTGTTTCATCCCTACATGGATGACACCAACTGGCCCAAAAATCGACCAGCACATATTTCCCTTTAAAGGATGCCAGACTAATTTTGTTCCCGGAGGTATCGGCAAGGGTAAACTCTGGGGCAGTTGCACCTATATCGGTAGTGGCTACAAAAGTTAAATAATGATTCATTTTTTCGCCGGAAGGCAGATTTTTTACTTCGGGTGTTAATGCATTAAAAGCATCCTGCACTGTCTTTAATCCTCCATCAATCCAATTAGTCCCGTTTGCGCATGTTTTTAATGCATCAAGCGACAAAGGCGAATTGTGATGTGTTTTTGCATATTTTAAAAGACCATTATTTACATGATTTGCAGTATTACCATTTACTTCCCGCTTTATTCTTTCCAGTGCTGCAGTATCATTTATATTATTCATCTGCATCCGCATCTGCTCTGCATTACCTTTTGCATAACCGGCTCTAATATCACTATCAACCCGCTGTAAATACAGGTAATCTGCATGCCATTCAGCCCCCGAAACTTTGGTATTGTTTAATGTATCGGTAGAAACCACTTCAACCCTACCTGAAGAAATGTACACGTTATATTTGTTTCTATTACTGAAAGCTAAATAATTTTTAGCATGTTGCCTTCGTATTTCAAGAGGATAAATTGCCGCCAATTGTACAGCCTGCGGCTCATTGATACTGCCTGCAAACCCGTATTTTCCATCTACAACATCTGTGGTATCCTTCACCCTGCCTTCTGCACTTATATAATTGATAGCTATTTTTTTAACATCAGGCATGTTAACCAATGTACCCTGTATCCGAAAAATTCTTGTTTGCGCTTTTACAGCACAGAAGGATAAACTAAACAGAATAACATAAATAAATCGCTTCATAAATTACTTGGTTTTTAAATTTTCTAACATTTATTTAGGAGCACCTACAATCCAACTCTTCTCTTGAACAGACGTTGCCAGTATTATAAATGAATCGACGAATAAACGAATGCTTACTACTACCCGATGTTAATATTATTTCAATTCAAGTATCAATACAGAACTGGGAAAAATGCCTAATTATTTAGCAATCTCTGAGCATTCCTTCTTCCCTAATCAAAAGTAAACCTGGATGATTCAATGGTATCCCGGAGTATTTTTTCGTATTCCTGTTGCATTAACCGGGATTCCGCCGATAAGCTGTCTTAGTTTATCAAACACCATTAGCAATCTTAGCATATGATAAACCCAGGTAGAATTTCTGATAAATCATGCTTCTTTGTCGATCAGGGAGCTGATCGACATATTGCTTAAAAACCCGATTTACATCGTGGTAGTAGTATTAATAACATGCTCCGTTTCAGGAGACGGAGTGATTCCGAACTGGGCTGAATCTTCATCAAAAGGTAAGTTTTCTTCTCCGTCAAAAGATTCATTATGAGATATTTGTTAATTTATCCCGATTTTCCTATAAATAAAGAAACAGATCGTGGAACAAACATTCTATCAAATAATATTTTAGAAAAAGGAGCCATTGCTGGCCCCAATTTGATTTAGGTTATGAAGAAAGGTTCACTCACTTTAGCGATAAGAAATATCTATTCCTTTTTGGCTTTTGGAATTAGAGCTCTTACTCATCTTTTTCGTTTCTATTAGGAGTTTTATTCCCAATATAGTAAACAACATGCGAAATACCTTCAGCCATTATATTCAATTCAGCAGAATCGATTGAATAAGAATTGGTACTGTTACCGTACCAGTAATGATGTTTCCCGCATATTGGTTTCCGGTACTCTTCAAATGAGGGGGTAAGTAAAAAAGCTACTTCTTTATCATATCTATCAAAACTGTCTAATTCCAGATCGATCAATTGTTCTTCTCGGATGGATTGATACCCCTCTTGTTTCAATTGACTTAATATTTCCGGAGAAAACATGATGAGCGTTTCTTTTCCTACAAATGTTTCCATTACTGTTACTACACGATTAAAGGGTTCTTTATTTGTCAGAAGTTACCTGAGCTGCAATTCATAAGTGCTAGGGCTAGTTTATACCAAAACACCTACCCTTCCTTCCATTCGATTCAGTTAGTTGCACCTTTCGTCAAGACTTGTGCTTTTTAGTATATTGGTTTAGGCTCTTAAATTTAGTAGCTTCCAATCATTTTCCTTGAAGTCTAGCTGCAACAATGCATGGTACTTTTCCTGTTCCCGGTTTATCAACTCCCTGTAAATTGAACGCCCTATCAGCAGATTAATGGCATCCGTTGCTGTCACCCCTTTTCCTTTATTCAGGTAAAAAGTATTAGCAATGTCCACTTTGTTGGCTTGTCTTAATATCGCATCATACTTATTGAAAAAATACAGATCATATATTTCTGATTTTTTAAAATGCAATTCAAAATCAACTTTTTTATTAAAATGAATTATTGTATCCTGCAGCCTAAATGAAGGCTCTTGGTTAGCAATCTTTTCTTCCAGCTGCGAATTGATTTTTGCATCAAAACCAAGGTAATTTAAACTACCTTTCAGGGATTCTAGGTTCATGAGATTCATAACGTATTTTTTAAGAAAGGTTTTCATATTGAAAAATAAGAACACACTGTTTTAGCTTGTCAGAACTTTCAATTGACCCAAAAGGAGTTACTCACTATATTTCCATGCAAACCATTTGCAAACCATTTTTCCACTCGGGTGTATCAAGAATTTTGTGGTATTGCCATTACTTTGTAATGGTTTATATAGAAGTGACGTATAAATAAATGACTACTACTAACCGATGTTAACTTTATTTCGATTCATACATCAATATAGTGCAGGGAGAACAGTGCCTAATTATTTGGCAATCTCTGAGTCATTCCTTTTTCTCTGCTCTTACAGTAAACCTGGAGGCTTTTAGGTAGTAATAAATCAATGGTATCGCAGATATTCCTGTTGCATTAACTTGGTTGCCGCCGTGTTCTGCCCGCAGGTTGGATATTATCCCATATAATATTGGTAAATTCACGGTTATTCGATGCCTTCTGAAGAAAATCGAAAGACTTGTTAATGGCAAGACGAAACAGGAAAGCATCTCATGTTGTCGATTTCAGTCAGAAGCTCCCGCCCCATCATATCTGCATAAACATAGAGGTAAACGTATAAATAAATGGCTCTACCCGATATTAACCTTTTTTCAATTCAAGCATCAATATTGCAAACAAGACTGTACTGTTGAGATGTTTTAGCAAATGGCTTTTAATAAAGCGCTGAGCATCGACTATTTGATTGGCGATAGTGCTGGGGGCAATACCTAATTCTTTGGCAATCTCTGCATGAGTCATTCCTTCTTCCCTACTCATAAGATAAACCTGGCGGCGTTTAGGTGGTAATAAATCAATGGCATCCCGGAGTATTTTTTCGTATTCCTGTTGCATTAACCGGGATTCCGCCGTGGTGCTGCTCGCAAGTTGGATATTATCCCATATAATATTGGTGAGTTCACGATTATTGGATGCCTTCCGAAGAAAATCGATAGACTTGTTACAGGCAACGCGAAACAGGAAAGCGTCCATGTTTTCGATTTGAGTTAGAAGCTCCCGCCCCATCCATATCTTCATAAATACATCTATCACTAACTCCTCCGCTACTTCTTCTGATTTTACAATACCCAACATGTAATGATACAACCTACTACGGTACGATTCGAACAAGGACTGAAAAGCCCGTTCATCTCCAGCAGCAATTTGTTGAAGCCGTTTGTCACGATTAATTTTTTCTGTTTTTTGCAAAATGATATAGTTATTAAACGATCAATAATTTTTACAACAAAAAAAGCACAAGCTAACTAATAACAACCTATTAGAGGAATTAAAAGTTATCAGAAAAAGTAAAAAAAACAACATGCCAAATATTAAAACAAATTTCGATAAATAGTTGGTGTAATATCAGATATTTTGAGTGATGATGTAAACGAAAAGGGGAATTATATCAGTGGAGGTGCAACACCTAAGTTTGTATGTTATGGAGATGATGACCACCCTGTTCCAGCTTAGAACTGCACTAATCTTTCTCATCATTTATTATTGGAATGGACAGTGAAAATTTATTCATTGTTGTCGAAAGCATTGCGTATCGTCGCTCACCATAAAAACAGCCGTACCCGATACAACTGTTTTTACAGCCGCCTTTACCTTTACGGTATCCACAAAACTCACCATATTTGAAAACTGCTTTACATCCACACCAAACGTTTTTTATAATGTTATTCAAGCTTTTCCGACTTCTTTAGTTGCATCTGCTAAACTCACCAATGAATTCTTTGCAAATTTATTGTTGTAGGTAGGTAGGGAGCCGGTATGGTCTGTGAATAGATCGGCTTTATCGATGGTTGCTGTATTATGCAGTTCATAAGTAGGGGCGTTTACCTTCTTTAATTTTATAGTTCCATTTAACAGTTTTTGTTACCTGGGCATTTGAAACAAAACCGGCTAACAAATACAATTGTATTCCTTAAAAACATTAACAAATACAATTGTATTCCTAATCTCATTTTTGATGTTAAGTAACTTTTTGATATACTTTGTGCATAAAATTGTAGTTCTCTACCTTCTTGGTCATCTTTTTTAACTGCAACCATTTTTCAGCCAGGCATTGCGAACGGCACGCTGCAAGGGGGTAATATCCTTATCATCCATCAGGGTCATTTTATAGGTTTCCGTGATGCGTTCTTTTACTGAAACAGGGGCTGTTAATGTTTTTTGCTCCATCTCTCCGGCATCGTTCCTCCGTTTTACCACAATGGTCAGCATATCACCTGCCTTCCAGGGTGCACGCTGGCGGTCGAGTATTTCACTGAAATCTTTACCGGTAACAGGCTGCCCATTCAGGCTTACAATTTCATCCATCAATTTATAACCCAGTTTTTTGCCTACTTCATCCAAGTTGCTTACACCTACAACACTTGCTTTGTTTCCTGCCATCGTAGCAATACCGGGCTGCCCGATAGAATATATATACCTCTGCAAACGGGTATGGTAATCAACACCAGCCATTGCAAAAAATTCGGTGTATGGAATAGGAGTATTGCCTGCCACATATTTGTTTAAAAAATCCTTTACTTCAGGAAAACTAAGTGCGGCAATTTCATCAAACAGCCTATCGTCGTCAAAGTACTTATCCTGGCCAAACTTAATGCCGAGGTCGTGCTTTAACTGACCCAATCCATACTTGCCACTCGAAAGATGCAGCAAATAAATATCGAGACAGGCGCCAATTAAAGCGCCCTTTTCATACACATTACCATACTGCTTTTTGTAGGTGGTAGCTACTTCTTTACTCATAATAGTAAAAGGCAGCGTATCAATATATTGACTCTGCGAGGTTGCTATCTTCTTCGAAAGTGTTTTAAAGAATTGCTGGTAATCAGTAAGGCCATACAACACCTGCAAGTGATGCGCATCGTACTCTGTGGTACCTTCGTACAGCCACAAATGCTTCGACAAAACGGGTTGCTGATAGTTGAATTCCTTAATTTCTTTTGAACTGATGGATAGCGGTGTGAGGATGTGAAAGAATTCATGAGCCGAAATGCTCACAATCGTGTTCTTCATTTTAGCCTCTGTCATATTATCCATTGCATAAAAGGAAGAATTATTATGTTCTAAAGCGCCTTGCATTGGAGCTTTGTTCGAAAAATTATATAGGAAGGCATATTTTTTTATGGGAAGCTTTCCACCAAGATAGTTTTGCGTAGCAGTAAGCAATTGCTTCATTTGGCTGGCCAGCATACCAGCATATTTTTTACCATCCGGCTTGTACACCGAAACTAATACCTTTGTTTGGCCCAGGTTTATACTGGCGGTATCGGGCTTGCAATACATAATAGGTGAATCGTAGAGATCGTAAACACTTTTTACCTTAAACAAATCGGAACTGTCGCTGCTGTTAATAACCTCCAGTGCCGAAGAGCCGTAAAAACCCTGCGGTTTTACAAACTCCAATTCACACGGCGCTTTCTCCATGTTTTCGAAATAACCGAAAAAGCCGGGGGCATTGATTGAAAAGTTTTTACCAGGTTGAATGCTCGTTCCGCCCATTGGATATACACCTGCATCAAAGGGCTGGTGCCAGGTATCTTCCACCGTGTAGGAGACATTATCAAGCCTGGTGGCTTTGCCAATTTTCCAGCTGTTGCTAAGCTTTTCATGGGCTACAGGTAATTCCTTCCCCTTTTTATCATAGGCTTTCAGATTGGAGATAAAACGGCCAAAATTGCTGAGCATATAAGTACCCGGAATGATAGCAGGCATCAGGAAATTTACTTCCTTTTTGCTCATTTTTGGCGTACGCAATGTTACCTGTACGGTATTTTTGGATGCTTTTGTGAGGTCAACTTTGTAGTGGTACGGTTGCTGGGCAAATACCGGGGCTACCATGCTGACAAGAATAAACAGCGAAAAAATTTTCTTCATTACTTCTTTTAGATTTTGTTTTATTTTCCATTTGCCGGTCAAGATCCAAAATGACTCCAACTAAAAAACAGAATATCGACAATACTCATGCGCGGCTATTGAGAGAATGACGAAAAGCAGTTCAGGAACTACTACCCCGCAGAAACTTTTCTTAACAAAAGCGCCATAATCGAGCAATAAAAAACGTGCAGCAGTTAAAAGCTGAGAAACTTACCATTAATTACATCGGTTTGCATGATTTTATTACAAACAGTCTGCCGGCCGAAGCCAGGATTTGACCGATATTAAAGAGATTAAAAAGAAAATGGATGAGAAAGCAGTGAAGAAAAAAAGGCTACGACCAAAGTTATAAGATTAATAAAACGTTAGAAAACTACTACCTACAACACGTTCCATCGCGGGTACAATAAGCCTCTGACCCAATTTTTGCTTTGGGCATTAGCAGTAGAAACAGAAATTAAAAATGAACTAAGGAAAAGAGTAAATGGTAAATTTTTATGTGTTTTTTAATGGTTTAAGTTCAATAATTCAACGTTATTAAATTAAAACAGCAACGAGTGTCTTCAAGAATAGTTTAGACAATATTGTAGCAATCTTTGCAGACTTGTATTCGTTTTTTTCATAAGTACTCAAACTAAATTAAAGACAATTTAACCTTATATTAATACGGACACCTGATTTAAAAACCTAGGGTTAGTATGCCCCCAAAAAACATTTAAAATCGCGACCATTACGTTATAATATCGTCGTAACTAAGCTTTATTGCTCAGTACCGCGACAGCAACAGTCGCGATACTGAGTATTGAGACATTTTATTGCTAACCTTGTCGCGATACTGAGTATTGCGACATTTTATTACTAACTTTGTCGTGATACTTAAATCGCGACAATGAATACGAACGCAGAAATATTAACCGCAATGATACTGCGTATCATTGCCCATTACCCGCATGGTGCTAGTGTAGAGGACATCAGACAAGATTTGGAACCAGAAACGCACTTAAGAAAGCTGCAGCGTTATCTGAAAGATATGTCAAATAACGCTATCATTACGACATCTGGCAAAGCTAGAGCTACACTATATCACTTGGCAGGATCTGGGCTAGAACCACTTAAAGAGGAGGGTTTAACCGCTAAATCAGAAAGTTTAATCCCACTTTCCGAAAGCGGTGAACAGGTGCGAGAAAGGGTTACAGCTCCCCTGCAAAAAAGAAAACCCGTCGGCTACCGACGCGAATTCATAGAGAGCTACCGGCCTAACATTGACTCTTATTTAACCCTAAAAGAGAAAATGAAATTGGCAGCCATTGGACAGGCCGCAGGTGATCAGCCGGCAGGAACGTACGCACGACAAATACTGAACCGTCTCCTCATAGATCTTTCCTGGAACTCCAGTAGGTTGGAAGGAAATACTTATAGTCTCCTGGATACTGAGCGCTTAATTGAACAAGGTGAGACTGATGAGACCAAGTCTGCCTTGGAAGCGCAAATGATCTTAAACCACAAGGATGCCATTGAGTTTATGGTAGAAACAGCAACAGAGATCGGGTTCAATAGTTTCACCGTACGAAATGTACATGCTATGCTTGCCAACAACTTGTTAAGTGACCCGGAAGCACCAGGTAGGCTCCGCATTATTCCAGTAGGAATAACAGGTTCAGTTTTTACACCTTTGGCCATTCCTCAATTGATTAGTGAATTTTTTGAATTGATTTTAGCAAAAGCGTCGGAGATCAATAACCCATTCGAACAATCGTTTTTTATCATGGTGCATTTACCTTATTTGCAACCATTTGATGACGTCAATAAACGCGTGTCGCGCCTGTCTGCAAATATCCCCTTCATTAAGAGTAACTTTTCACCTCTGTCATTCACAGATGTGCCAGACGATATTTACACACAAGGCATGGTAGGTGTTTACGAACTTAATGATATAAGCCTGCTTAAGGACGTATTCATGTGGGGTTATGAGCGCTCAGCAGCAAGGTATGCAGTCGTTCGTCAGTCATTGGGTGAACCAGACCCCTTTCGTCTAAAGTACAGGAACCAGATCAGGGAAACGATCAACACCATTATCGCAGGAACCTTGAACTCGAAAATGGCAGCTGAACATATCAGGGTTAGGGCTACTGACTTTCCTGTAGAAGATCAAGCTCCTTTTATTGAAGCTGTAGAAACAGAATTATTAGCTTTACATGATGGTAACTTCGCCCGTTATCGGGTAAGTCCCAAAGAATTTAAACACTGGAGAGATAATTGGTAATTGGTTACCTTCAATATCCAAAAGGATTACACCTTGTTTTATTTTATATTTCATTTTATCATTATTTAAGATTTATAACTTAGGCCCTTTTCTCCATCTTTCCACCTTTTTAAGAGATTCTATATCTCCTAAATCTTTTTTTCTACCTGATACTTTTTTATTTTGGATAAAATCAGACAGGCTTATAAAATTTATTTTTAAATCATCAACCACACCTTCTATCTTGCTATTATAAGCCTCCTCAAAGTGTACCCCTGAAATAGCGTTTAGAATATCAATTCTCAATGGGGGATACCCCAGTTGGGTAACATAATTTTCTTTCAAAAAATCTTCTCTACTAAGACCTAAAGAGCCAAAACCAAAATCGGTCATTACATTTATCATTTTATCTGCATTTTCCGCTTGGTTTTATCCAAACATCTAAATCACCAGTATGTCTTGGCCTACCATGAAAAGCTAAAGCATGCGCGCCAACCACCATATATTCAACCTGATGCTTATTTAAGAGTGCAATAAAATCTTTAAAATCGTCTTCAAATATCATAGATGTTTTCTATTAATTACCTTTTCTATTTTTTGGGAAAAGAACCGTTTAACCATGTAAAATAGTTTCTTCGCAAACGAGTAACCTCCTGTAAACGATCTGAAACAGTTTTTTTTGCCAAAAAATAATATCTAATTCATCTTCATCTTCCATTCTTACTTGGCTTACAACCATAGCTATTTTTCTTTTCATCGTTTTGAGAGATTGATTCCGTTTCAAAACAGGTCGGAATCCGATTCTTATGATAATTAAAATTCATAATGGGTTGATCGAGCTTCTTGAATTGGCTCTCCAGTTATAACGAGTTGCAATCGTTCAAGGTTTATCTCAAATGACATACTGCGGCTATTGTTCGTTTTTTTTAACTCTTGAGAGGGCGCTGTCTTGCTGTGATGAATGTTGCCAACCTATCATCTGTCCGGACTTGTTTTTCTTATTTTTATATAAGGAAAAACATATGTCTAAAGCCTCTGCTACAATAAGTTTCGAATTTGCTTCTACTGGATGCTTTTTTACCTGTGGTGAAGAATTCAATGAAGTATGCAAATGGTCTAAATATCCAACACTGAGAGCTTTATTGAATCATCCAACTAAAAAAAAGTTTATTAAAGAGCTAAGAGATAATGACATTACTTGTTGTGAAAAATCTTTGTGTTTTTTTAGAGGGAGGACTGATAAGCCTGCTTCATCAAGAAATATGGGGCCAGCACCACGAAAGTATTGTGTTCCTGGAGGTCGATATAATAAAATATATCAATCAGTCCTATATCTAAGTAATTCGATATTCGGAGTAGAACAAGAGTTCGTAAAAAATAAGAAATTGCGTCCTGGTGATATGATATATATACAAGAATACAATATGCCTTTAGCTAACTTAAATATTGGAAATTTAAGTTTATGGTACCTAGAGACTCCTAACAGTTACGTAGGAGCTGTAATGACTCATTGTGAACTTTCGAAGGACAATGATAGAACTAGTGACTATCCTTACCCATCTTACCTTTTCAGCCAAACAATTGCAGGCTAATTACAAATCCCTCTTTACTCTTTTGATATTAATAGGAATTTGTTCTCCTTAAAGAAATCCGGGCAGTAATATCCTTGAAAACTCTTGTAGCCACCTAAAAGACAAACCGGTACAAGCCAAAGTACGCGTGTCGGCTTAAGCTTGAGCCATCACCCAGCTCCTGGGTCGAGACCGAAACATAGCGGCGATTATCCTGTCGAAACTGAAAGTGTTTAGCAGAATTTGAACTCAATTGGGCAGACAGTGTCTGCCCAATTGAGATTGAAGAAAAGTCAGACTCCGTCTGACCTATTTCCAACCTCCTTGAACCTCAGGTAGCAATCAATGGCAAGATGCGGAAGTGACACGAAAAACCCAAAAACCTGCTGCTTAAACTTAAAACATAATACATACGAAATGAAGCGGAGTTAGGCTTAATAGCCAAATCGCATGCTTCACCTCCCATTCCTCCGGAACGCCCTACCTCCGTCTCTTCAATACTTTATTGCTCATTCTCTAATTCCTTTTCCAATTCATCAATACTTGGTAGGCTGCCGGCTAACTCATTAGGTAAATAGCGGGTTAGCTCATACTCGGAAATTCCTAAAAAGAAGATCGATAAAAAATTCCCGGTCAGAAACGGTTAAAGGGTACTGACGTCCCACAAAAGCAAAGCCGCTGCCTAATTCCAGTAAAAACTTCTCTATATGTCCTACCAACCCGGCTTCCAGTTCCCGTTCATTAAACGTTTCGGTAAGTGTAAGGAAATCGAAATTATATGGGTCTTTTAATGTTTCTTGGGCTAAATCAGACTGCAGCGATGGCAAGGTTTGCTGAAAATTATGCGTCGCCTTTCCTTGCCTGCCCCACAAATTTTGTTTTATCTGCTTGGTTAAAGCCACTCTTCCCCAGCCATTTTTAAGACATTCCTCAGCGTACCAGTTTCGTACGTCCGCTTCCTTTACGGATTGAAGCAGTACAATATTATGGCTCCATGGCAATTTTGCAACAGGCTGTTGCAAAATTGAATACTCAGGATAAGCTTTGGCAAATTGTACCATATATCCAAGGTTTCTTTCAGAAAAGCCCTTCATTTCCGACAGATCATTCCGAATATCACGAGCAATTCGGGGAATTACAGCATTGCCCCAGCCTTCTGTCTGCTGTCGTGAAAGGATCATCTTCCCTATATCATGATACATTAATCCTGAATTATGCAATAGATTATTAAAGTAATCGATAAGTGTCTTTATATTAGTCACCCAAAGCGATTTACAACTTCACCCTGATGGTTAATTTGCCCATAGAGTATTCAGACAAACCCGTAACCCCATTTGGCGGGATGAGTTTACTAAAGCGCATGCTTGATAAGACCCAGATTTATGAACAGCTTAATAAACTGGCACTGCCTGTTGCAGGCTCCAATCGGGGATATTTACCATCGGATATTGTTCGGTCCTTTTGGTTAGGTATTTGGACGGGGGCCAGTCGTTACATTCATTGCGACTGGGTAAGATACGATACGGTTCTTCAAGACATTTTCGGTCTGAAGCAGATGCCTTCTCAGAGCACCTATAGTCGATTTTTCAATAAATTCAATCAAGCCAAAAATACAGAAGTATTCCCTGCCCTGCAGCAGTGGTTCATGGAGCAGCTGGAAATCAACACAATTACGGTTGATTTTGACAGTACCGTTATTACCCGGTATGGAGAACAGGAAGGCAGTGCCGTAGGTTATAATCCCAATAAAAAGGGCAGGAACTCCCATCATCCTCTGATGGCTTTTATCAGCCAAACCAGAATGGTGGCCAATGCCTGGTTGCGACCCGGAAATACCGCGGCCAGTTCTAATTGCGTAGCATTTATGCAGGAAACCTTTGATTGTTGTCTGCAGGGGAAGAAAGTGGGTTTGGTTCGTGGAGATAGTGGCTTCTATACCGAAGAAATCCTTGATTACCTTGAGCAAAAGCGGCTAAACTACGTGGTAGCCGTCAGAATGTATCCCAATATAAAAAGCGAAGTACTCTGCCGGAGCGCATGGATTACCCTTAGCAAAGGAATAGAGTTGAGTGAAATGACTTTCAGCCATTCACAAGGTAAGCCAAGGCGGTATATTATTGTCAAAAAACGGGTAGAGGATCGGCCTAATTGCACAGGTAAACTTCTTTTTGAGGATATGCCAGGGTATCGGTTTAGTTGCTATGTGACCAATTTGGATTTACCTCTTGACCAGGTATGGAACATTTATAATTCAAGGGCCGATTGCGAGAATCGGATTAAAGAGCTCAAACAAGATTTTGGTCTGGAAAACTTCTGCATGCAAAACTTTTGGGCAACAGAAGCCTCCTTCCGGTTCATCATGGTAGCCTATAACCTGATTAGTCTTTTTAGACACTTTGCTTTAAATGAACACAATAAAGCTACCCACCAAACACTAAAATCCTATTGCTTTGCATTAGGAGCCTGGACTGCAACTCATGCCAACAGAAAAGTGCTAAAAATCTCATTGCCCCTCAAAAAGCGGCAATGGATGGATGGATTATTTGCTAAAATTGACCTGCTGGATGGTAAGTTCTCCTATTCTAATGCATAATTCAGGTTAATACCAACTCGGCATTCACAGCTACGGCAGCTTTAACCTGAGCCTGACGTATCCGATTTTTTATATGGCCAATTATTCGTGCAATTCTATTACTCTCTTAATTCGTTTTTGACTGTTTTACGATATTCCAAGGCAGCCTTAATTTCTCCGTAGGAGAAGTCATCACCCAAATCCTCTTTTAAAGCCCCTAATGATTTATCCCCTATCTTTAGGATGCATTGAAGAATTATTTCAAGTTTCGCTTCAGTGATCAACTCTTCAATTTTAATTTCTCCGCTTGAAATAAATGATGTTAAATGCCCTTCTACCGTTCCTGTTGTCAAATTTCTTTCGACAGCAATTTCAGCAATTGCCTTACCCGACTTGAACATTTCAAGAGTTATTCTTCTAGTTTCACCTTTGAGAGACTTTCCAACTTCATCAGAATTACCCTCAGCTGAAGCAGTTGATGTAGACAATTTGAGTTCGTTTAATAATTGCTCCGAATCAACCCCTTGCGCCAGACCTTGTGCAATTAGTTGCGCCGCTTTTACCAACTCCACTTTTCGAAACAAAAATTTACGTAATTGTTTCAATGTTGCTAAGTACTTGGTTACGCGTTTTTTCTTTCGGGTTTGATTGATATGCTCATCCAACTCATCAAGCACTTCATCCAAAGATTTACTGAAATACCCTACTGCCTTGTCAATACGATCAATCAAAGTTGCATAACCGTCTGTTTGTGCCAAAGGCAACAGTTTATCGAGTTGTAAGATAAAGGTATTGGCAACCTTCTGCTGACTTAAGACTATTTTATACCACTTCTCTGCTAAATCTGCCGCTTCGGTTTTATCTGACACCAAGCCGCCATTCAAACTATAATAGTGCTGCTCAATATAGAAAACCAGTTTATTCCAATTAAAGGTTTGCAATAACAAGGTATTTACATATTGTTTGCGGTTAGCCTTCAATTCCTGCTCCAGCAAATGATCATTTAAGGCTTTGCTACAGAATTCAATCACACGATCATCCGTAGAAATGGCCTGCTGGGTAATTTTTGATAACAGCACCAATCCTTGCAAATTGGTCAACCTACTTAATGCCACGTATACCTGACCTGCAGCAAAAGAAGCCCCAGCATCAACTATGGCTTTCTCAAATGTTAAACCCTGACTTTTATGAATGGTTACGGCCCAAGCCAATCGAACCGGATACTGTTTAAACTCACCTAGAACAATCTCGTCAATGGCTTCAGTATCTTTATTGAACTGATACTTCACATTATGCCAGGATTCTTTTTCAAGCTCAAGTTCATTTCCATCACTAAAAACCACAGTAATTGTCTTAGCAGAAATTCCCTTAACGGTCGCAAGCCTACCATTGTAATAGCGCCGGTGTTCACCCGAATCATTTTTAATAAACATGATTTGGGCTTTTTCCTTTAACTCCAACACTTCATCGACAGGATAAGCCGATTCATTAAAATCTCCTGTAACATCCGCTTTAAACAAATGTCCTTTACTTGGTAAGGCTTCCAGTTCAGCCTTGTTTATTTGATCAGCTTTGACAGTATGAGTGGTTAAGGTAATATAATCTTCATGTTGTGGCTTTTTAAATTCAGGCTTATAATATTGATGCAAGCATTCCAAATCAGCAGTTGTAACCGTGTTACTCCTTATATTATTAAGCAGATTAATAAAAACATCATCCTGCTGGCGATAAATTTTAGTCAATTCTAAATAAAGTGGCTCTGATTCTTGTATTACATTTGCGTCGAAAAAGAACGGGCTCTTGTAATAATTACGTAATACACTCCAATCATCGCTCTTTACAACAGGCGGAAGCTGAAACAGATCACCAATAAAAACCACCTGTACCCCTCCAAAAGGAACCGGATTTTGACGAACATACCTCAACAAGCTATCAACAGTATCCAGTAAATCCGCCCGAACCATACTCACTTCGTCGATCACCAGTAAATCCATTTCCTGAATCAGCTCCTTACGATCCTTACTCATCTTTAAGCCTTTCAGGTATGAATAAATAGTATTGAATCGACCTAAATCTTTGTTCCAATAAGGTTGATTAATGGGTAAAAATGGTTCGAATGGCAGCTGAAAAAATGAGTGAATAGTAACCCCTCCGGCATTAATAGCAGCAACACCTGTTGGAGCCACCACTACCATTTTCTTGGGTGTATGCTGATGAATGTACCTTAGGAAAGTGGTTTTTCCGGTACCGGCTTTTCCGGTTATAAACAAATGCCGGTTAGTCTGATTAACAAACTGAACGGCAAGCTTAAAAATGGTATTATCTGAATCGAACATAAACTGCGAAAATAGACAAATGAAAGGTATTACAGTATTTGAATTGAAGAGTATGTTTATTTTAGCCTTCTGATAACTGATTTGTATGATTAATAATATAACAATACCAACAGACAGGCAAATTTGGGAAGGTGAGATCGCAACCTATTGGTTTGATGGTAATATTCTAGTTTCCTTATCAAAAAGTCCTAAACGAACTATAGAGAATATTTCAAACAATGTGGCGCTGGTAAAACAAATTACTGGCAATAAAAGAGCTCCACTATTGATTTACTTGTGCGACTCGCCGGTGCCAGATAAACAAACTCGCAAGTTTTCCACTGAACAATTGCCAACAGTATATTCTGCAATGGCTATGGTATCTAAACCGGGCTTGGCCCGGTTGATTATGAATTTATTATTCAGCCTGAAACCACCTCCGATTCCAATGAAAAGTTTTACCAACGATCAGGAAGCTAAAGATTGGTTAATGCAATTTGTTTAAGAAAAACTACAATAAGAGCTTCTTTAAATAAAACAGGCCTATAGATTTTATCAAAACTATGGGCCTGTGTTGTGTATTAGGAGTTTAATTTCACTTAACAGAAAACTTCTGTAAATAAGTATCGGATTCCTTAATAGATTGTTTGAACAGGCTATCAATTACATTGATCTTTCTTTTTTCCTCTTTGTAATAAGCCACTGCTTCTTCATTTGATTTTGAGCCAACTTCCGGATCAAAGCCATGCATCCAGTCAGACATACTATTGTCTGCTACCTCCAGCTGCTTAACGATCGCTGAAATATCTTGTCTTTCTTTCAAAGTATCTAAAGCCGGATTTGCCTTTTTTAAACTATCCAGTTTATTACCAAGATCATTCAGCAGTCTTTTATTCCTTAAAATTTTTTCATTATCAGCCATTACCTCATCATGCACTTTCAACACATCTTTTAGCAGGACTTTATAATCCTCTTTTGGCTTACAACTTGTCATCAATGCTATTACAAGGGCCAGGTAAAATGCATTTTTCATAAAAATAGTTATCAATTAAATTTAATTATTAAATGAATAGGCAAATTTAACATAAATCTGTTCCCTTCTAAGTGGTGCAACATTAACTTCCATCAACACAATTCTTTTTCAAAACTAAACCAAGAACCTAACATATTCTATACATCAATATTGTTACTGAATATTATTCTACAAACAATTAAATTTACTGAATAATATTCGAAATAACCATGTTTGACCTGGATGACATTGACCTCAAAATCTTATCTATTAAGCAAGAGAATGCCTGCACTTCAAACGCTGACTTAGCAAAACAGTTGGGCATGGCTCCCTCTGCAATGCTTGAACGTGTTCGCAAACTTGAAAAGCGAGGAATCATTGTTTCTTACACCACTAAGATTAATCCGATAGCATTAAATCAACGATTGCTAGCTTTTATTTTCATAAAGACCAGTTCTGCACCAAATAATTGCCATCAGGACGCTAAGCTTAGTATGTTGCCGGGTATTCAAGAGGTACATCACATTGCCGGTGATGATTGTTATTTGATAAAAATACGAACAGAAGACTCTCAAGCTTTGGTAAAATGGATGCGTGAGGAACTGGGGCAAGTACAAGGCATTTTATCAACTCGTACCACCATTGTACTTGAAACACTAAAGGAAACTACACAACTAACAATACCACTTTCGAACAATGAAAACGCTCAACAACACACTACGTGAACCTTCTAAAATTGCTATTATTTTAGCATTTACTTCCATTTACCTCATTTGGGGCTCAACCTATTTAGGTATAATGGTAGCCATACAAAGTATTCCTCCAATGATATTGGGAGGCCTTCGCTTCTTAATTGCAGGTGTTTTGTTACTAGGCTGGTGTTTGTACAATAAAGAAAAGCTACCTTCCAAAAGCACTATAATTAAAAGCAGTATATCTGGTTTATTACTCTTATTATGGGGTAATGGTGCTGTAATTTGGGCCGAACAATACATAGCCAGCAGCATTACAGCAATTATTGTAGCCGGTGCACCACTTTGGATGGCCCTACTTGATAAACGGGAATGGAAACATTCTTTTTCTAGCCTTGCTATTATTTCGGGCTTATTGATCGGTTTCTCAGGAGTGGTGATTTTGGTAACCGCGGGTAAAGAAACAACACATTTCTCGCTTTCAGACTCCAAACAATTTCTTGGATTATTAGTATTACTTAGCGGTTCTATTGCTTGGGTCGGCGGTTCATTATTCACAAAATACTCGCCAACGGAAGGCTCTACCCTAATGAAAGTGAGTATACAAATGCTTGTTGCATGTGTTGCCTTCTTCTTGGTTGCTGCAATTCGTGGTGAATATCAAACCTACCACTGGCAACAAACCACTACAAAATCATGGCTGGCCCTAGGTTATCTTATCACCTTTGGCTCTTTGATAGGCTACTTGTCATATGTATGGCTACTATCAGTTCGCTCACCTGCACAAGTTGGCACCTATGCCTATGTGAACCCTTCAGTAGCTGTTTTATTGGGATGGTTAATGCTAAACGAACCCATTTCATTGCAACAGGCGCTTTCATTAGGCGTTATTTTAATTGGGGTAATGCTGGTAAACAAGGGGAATAGCAAAAAGGCAAAAGCCGCGGCTTTAACTCCTCCCAAAAGTTCGTTAAATGAACAACCTAAGCCCTTAGAAAAGACATTGGTTTTAGTTGATAAACAAGTATAAAAAAAAGAGAAGGCGCTGATTAATAGAATTCAGCGCCTTTTCTTATGTTTTAGATCCTTTACTTATCAAGTTCCACTACCCACTGATTGTTTTGCCTGAATTTATCAGGCGTATAAATATCTACCAAAACTACCTTCGTAATTTTGGAACCAAATTTATCTTTTACCAGAAACTCTTTGTCGTTATTTGCCCAAACTTCGGCGCTATAATATTTTTGTACTTCTTTACCGTTTTCAAGAGTAATTGTCAGATAAATTGGAACTGGCAAACCTCCTTTATTTTCAATGGTTATAACAGATTCACCTTTTATATCTGCTACTTTCTTAATCGCTAAATCCGGATAAACCCAATCAAAAAACCATGCTTTCCAAAACCAGTTCAAGTTTTTACCTGCAGCTGCGTTAAAACTGTAGAAAAAATCATAGGGAATCGGATGTTTTCCATTCCAATCATTCATATATTGATGCAAAGCTTTAAAAAACAGTTTATCACCCAACATATCCTGTAAGATATGATAACACAAGGCTGATTTCCCATAGGAATTTGTAACATAAGCAAATCCATCATAGCTCTTGGTATTTACTATAAGCGGCATATCTTCATCGGTTCCAGAAATCCTTTCGTAACGAACACGACTGTAAATCCCGTCATCTTCTGGTTCTCCCATTATTGGAGACAATACTGACTCGCCAATAGTAGCCCAACCTTCGTCCATCCATGCATATTGTGTTTCGTTTATTCCCATATAAAATGGAAAATAAGTATGAAAAATCTCATGGGTGGTTAATTGAACTGCATCTTTTCTACTATGCGTAGGGTTGTCGTTTACCATCATAGGGTATTCCATTTGATCGGTTCCATCTATTATGGTGATTTGCGGGTATGGAAACGGAACTTTAGGATACACATGACTCATCAGCTCAACTGATTTATTGGCTATCTCCTGCACCTCAAAATAATCACGATGAGTTTTATTATAGGCTGTATGAACCATACTTCTTCGACCGGTAACGGAATCAACCAATACACTGCTTGCATCCCATAAATAATGATCACTTAAAGCAAAGGCAAAATCGGTTACGTTTAAGGCTTTAAATCTCCAGTTACCTGTAGGATTGGCTGCAAACACATTATTCTTTCTGTAGTCAGTTGAATCAATGATATGAATGTTATTGTGTGTAGATTTTGCTTGTTTTAATTTATCCAGAACAACACCACTCAAATTCTCGGCAGCATTTTGAAGTTCTCCAGTGGCCCATACCACATTATTTTGGGGCACATTAATCTCCACTTCAAAATCACCGAAATCGTTATAAAACTCCTGCGTTCCTTTATAACTCCATGTATCCCATCCATTTATATCGTCATAAACCGCAATTCTCGGAAATGAATAAGCAATAAAAAAAGAACTTTCATCAACTGCTCCCGTACGGATTTGAGATCCGATATTTATGGGATAATTCCATTTTATAACAATTGTTTGCTCTGCTTTAGACAGAATTGCCTTTGCTGGAAAAACTATAAGATTGGTATTGCTTCGCACAACTTTCTTCGGGTCATTAAAATCAGCAATCTGTTCATTACCAATTATCATTTTTTCAATCACCACACCATCATGTTCATCCTTAGGATCGATGAAAATAGGACAAACGATCCATTCTATTAAACTGGGTGAAGTTGAACTTGATGGCACTCCCTCAATCCATGAAATAGACAGAATTAAGTCTACCTTGCAAAATAATGGATTCGAGTTGCTGGAAGATAAACAAAGTAAGCTGATTGAGTTAATTAAAAACCTGATTATTGAGTTGGTGCATGATAAAAATGGAATAAACCTCAATATCAATATTTCAGATTATCTTTCTTCTACCTTAAACACAGATTACAGCTACCTGAGTAACCTGTTTTCCTCTTACGAAGGAATTACCATTGAGAAGTATCTCATTTTACAACGAATTGAACGTGTGAAAGAATTATTATTTTATGATGAGTTCACCTTAAGCGAAATAGCCAATTTATTAGGTTATAGCAGTGTGGCTCACCTATCGGCGCAATTCAAAAAAACTATTGGCTTAACCCCTTCAGAATTTAAAAAACTTAAGAATCCGATGCGCAAAACGCTGGATAATGTGGGTTAGTTTTAGGTTCTTTTATAAAATCATATAACATTCTTCCATAATTCTGTAAAGTTTCAGGCTTCTATACAAGGTACATTTGTATAACAAACAAATCGACTTATGCAGACTATAGAAACCATAGCACCTTTGAGAAAAGGGAATTTGATAAAACAAACATTTCCAGTTGAGGGAATGAGTTGCGCGTCATGTGCTGTAAGCATAGAAAGTATGCTTTCACATGAAGCCGGAGTAGTAAGCGCAAGCGTAAACTTGGCCACCAATTCAGTAGCGATTGAGTTTGATTCTAAACAAACTTCTCCGGAACAGCTTAAAAAGACAGTTCAGTCCATTGGCTACGATCTGCTTATTACTGAAAACGCTAAGGAAGCACAAGCTGGGCTGCAAGAAGTAAAATACAGACAGCTAAAAACAAACTCACTTTGGGCTGGCATTTTAACGCTTCCCGTAGTTATTATAGGCATGTTCTTTATGCACTGGCAACCGGGCAACTGGATTATGATGGTATTAACGGGCATTGTATTGTTTGTTTTTGGTAAGCAGTTCTTTGTAAATGCCATTAAACAAGCAAAAAACAGGTCTGCCAACATGGATACATTAGTGGCATTAAGCAGTGGTATTGCTTTCTTATTTAGTTCCATTAACACCATTTTTCCGCATCTATTGCACAAAGCAGGAATGCATACCCTGATATATTTTGAATCGGCGGCGGTAGTGGTAACCTTTATTCTATTAGGCAGATTACTGGAAGAGCGCTCAAAATCAAAAACTTCTTCGGCTATAAAAAAACTAATGGGCCTTCAAGCAAAAACCGTAACTATTGAAGAAAACGGCATTGAGCGTGAATTAACAATTGAAGAAGTCCATCCCAATCAGATCATTATTGTTAAACCCGGACAAAAAATTGCTGTTGACGGAACTGTAATTTCAGGTTCATCATATGTAAATGAAAGCATGATAACCGGAGAGTCGGTTCCTGTTGAAAAAACCAAAGGCAGTAAGGTATTTGCCGGAACAATAAATCAACAAGGAGCATTTAAGTTCAGATCAGAAAAAATAGGACGTGAAACCTTATTGGGACAAATAATCAGGCATGTTGAGGAAACTATGGGCAGTAAAGCGCCTGTACAAAAACTGGTTGATAAAATTGCCGGCATTTTTGTTCCCATTGTGATATTAATTGCCCTGGCTTCATTTACAGCCTGGATGGTTTTGGGTGTTCATGATCCTTGGTATCATGCTATAACCGCATTTGTTGCAGTATTGGCGATTGCATGCCCTTGTGCATTAGGATTAGCCACTCCCACCGCTTTAATGGTAGGCGTAGGCAAAGGAGCCGAAAGCGGTATTTTAGTTAAAGATGCTGAAAGCTTAGAAGTCGCCCGAAAAGTCAATACTATAGTTCTCGATAAGACTGGCACTATTACTCGTGGTACTCCACAGGTAACCGATATGGTTTGGCTTAACAAAAATGCAGAAAATCAGTATGCACCTTATGTTTTAGGTATTGAACAACGGTCAGAACACCCGTTAGCTCTGGCAGTTGTCAATTATTTAAAGGAATCAAGCACCAATACTATTGAACCCGACGAGTTTATCAATATTACAGGCAGAGGAGTGAAAGCCATTTTTAATTCTACTAAAGTTTTGATTGGAAATAAACCTTTAATGGAGGAAAACAGCTTTTCATTTTCTGAAGAAATTAAACAACTAGCGCATCAATGGCAACGACAAGCCAAAACAGTAATTTACGTCGGAATAGATAACCTGGTTGTGGCAATAATTGCAATTGCCGACAGCATAAAAGAGGGCTCTAAGGAGGCTATCACTGAATTACAAAAATCAGGCATTGAAGTATACATACTTACCGGCGACAATGCTGAAACAGCACAAGCTGTTGCAAGGGAAACAGGAGTCAAACATGTTCATTCTGGACTACTACCTGCTGATAAAGCCTTGTTCATAAAACAGTTACAAGCTAAAGGAAAAATTGTAGCAATGGTGGGTGATGGAATTAATGATTCACCAGCCTTAGCTCAAGCAGATTTAAGTATTGCCATGGGTAAAGGAGCTGATATTGCCATGGATGTAGCTAAAATGACATTAATTTCTTCAGACTTAAGACAAATTGTGAAGGCACTTCATCTTTCTGACTTTACCGTGAGAACGATACGTCAAAATCTTTTCTGGGCATTTATTTACAATCTCATTGGTATTCCATTGGCTGCTGGATTGTTTTATCCAGTCTTTGGTTGGCAACTGGATCCAATGTTTGCAGGTGCGGCTATGGCTTTGAGTTCGGTTTCAGTAGTAACAAATAGTTTGCGCCTGCGCAGCAAGAAAATTTAAAAACAAATAACTCTAAAACATAAATAACATGGAAACATTAAAATTTAAAACAAATATCAAGTGTACAGGTTGTATCTCAACGGTAACTCCAGAGTTGAACGGACTAAAAGAAGTAAAACATTGGAAAGTTGACTTAAACAGTCCGGATAAAGTGCTTACTATTGAAGGTGAAAACCTTAATTCAGAATTAGTTGAGGGTGCCCTAAAAGCAGTTGGATATAAAGCTGAAGCAATTTAATATCACTTAAATAAAAGTACTTGTCGTGATAAAACATGACAAGTATTTTACAATTCTTTCTTAAAAGAAAATTATACATTTGTATCAATGGCTAAACGTTTGCTTCTATTGTGTTTTACCTTTTTCTTCTTGTTGATGTATGCAGGGATACCGGTTTATGCGCATTATTGTGGCAAAATGCTAACTTCTACTGATTTCCAATCAAAAAAATGCTGCTGCGGCAATTCAGAAAAACCTATGAAAGGTTGCTGCAAAGACGAAGCAAAGCTGATTAAGGTTGAAAACGATTTCCTTAAAAGTCAGCATAAGTATAAAGCTCCTGCATTAAGTGTACAATTTGCACTTTGTTATGTAGTTACCTCTTTAACTGCTTTAGCTGATGTTGATCAGCAATCGGTTTATTTCAACTCTTCTCCGCCTGAACTTCCCGTAGAGCGGTTTATCTTACATCAAAATTTCAGGATTTAATCTTTCAGCAGTTTCTATGTAATGTCAGGCATTCATGTCTGGTAATCGGTATATCTATTGCTATCTCAAGCTAAATCCAAGTTCTTAATTGAACGCCCATTGATTTAACAATTGATAATTAATACCTTATCAATTTATTTTTAGAAGTATGAAATTAAAATCCGTACGTAAATGCTTTGCATTTACCTTCAATACGGTAAAAAGAGCACTAAAAAATGAAAAAATTAATATTCAGCCTATTTAACATTGGAACTTTCAGTCTTGGAGCCTGTAACAACGGTACAAACCAATCGCACAAAGGTCATGACATGTCGAAAATAACCAATGAATGCTCAGCTGCGGCAAATTAGTTGAAGTGATTAAATAATCTCAAAACCCAAACTGATGGTTCGTAAATTAATTCAAATTGCTTTGCAAAACAGGTTGGTGGTACTGCTTATTGCAGGCTGCCTATTTGCCTGGGGCATTTTCTCATTAGAACAAAACCCCATAGATGCCATCCCTGACTTAAGTGAAAACCAGGTAATTGTTTTTACTGAATGGATGGGCAGAAGTCCTCAGGTTATTGAAGACCAAATAACATATCCTTTAGTTAGTAATCTGCAAGGTGTCCCCAAAATTAAGAACATCCGTGGTTCTTCCATGTTTGGGATGAGTTTTGTGTACGTGATTTTTGAAGATAATGTAGATATCTACTGGGCAAGAACCAGAGTATTGGAACGATTGAACTATGCACAGCGCTTGTTGCCGCAAGGAGTTACTCCAACACTCGGGCCAGATGGAACCGGCGTGGGCCATATCCTTTGGTATCATTTGGATGCACCAAAAATGGATTTAGGCGAACAACGGGCCTTGCAGGATTGGTATATAAAATTCGCTTTGCAAACTGTGTCAGGAGTGGCTGAAATTGCCTCTTTTGGTGGTTTTGAAAAGCAGTATCAACTGGTTATTGATCCTGTAAAATTGCAGTTCTACAATGTTTCTTTGATGGACGTGATGAACAAGGTAAAAGCGAATAATAATGATGTGGGGGGAAGGAAATTTGAGATGAGCAATATGGCATACATCATTCGCAGTTTAGGTTACATTAAAAGCAAGGAGGATGTAGAAAATATTGCTGTAGGTAATTACAATGGCATTCCGGTGCGTGTAAAAGATGTGGGGAGTATTCAAATGGGAGGAGACCTTCGCCTCGGCATTTTCGACCAAAACGGTGAAGGAGAAGTGGTTGGGGGTATTGTAGTAATGCGTTATAATGAAAACGCAGAGAAAGTAATTACTGCCGTAAAAGAGAAAATGAAAGAAGTGGAAAAGGGATTACCGGAAGGCGTGAAATTTAAAATTTCATATGACAGAAGTACCCTGATCGAAGAAGCGATTGAATCGGTTAAAGGTACGCTGATTGAAGAAATGATAGCAGTTTCCATTGTGGTCATTATTTTCCTATTTAATTGGCGAAGCGCAGTTGTCATCCTTATACAATTACCAATCTCTGTTGCCGTTGGTTTCATTTTGCTGCAAGCATTTGACATTTCCTCCAATATCATGTCACTCACAGGAATTGCCTTGGCCATCGGTGTGGTGGTAGATGATGGTATTGTGATGGTAGAAAATTCGTACCGGCATATTTCCGAAGCGCAGTTAAAAAATAAAGCCTGATAATCTCAAAATACTTTTCATGAATTTGTTTAAACGAGATAAAGATCCATTAACAATGGAGGAAAGACTTGATATCATAATAAAGTCCTCTAAACAGGTTGGACCAGGTGTGTTTTATTCAACCATTATTGTGATAACTTCTTTCCTTCCTGTTTTTTTACTTACAGGAATGGAAGGAAAGCTGTTTCATCCTTTGGCCTGGACCAAAACCTACATCTTATTAGTAGATGCATTTTTAGCCATAACGCTAACCCCTGTTCTGATTTCCTTTTTGTTAAAAGGAAGATTACAACCCGAAGATAAAAATCCCATAACTAAAGGCCTGGAAAAAATATATACTCCCATTTTGAAATGGTGCCTTGAATGGAGAAAAACTGTTATTGGCATTAATCTAGTGGCTTTAGCCGTTGGCGTGGTAATGCTCTTGCGATTGGGTTCAGAATTCATGCCCCCTTTGGATGAAGGCTCACTGCTATTTATGCCGGTAACATTGCCTGACGTCTCAAACTCGGAAGCTAAACGCCTCTTGCAGTTACAAGATAAATTAATTAAGTCGGTGCCTGAAGTATCACACGTACTGGGCAAAGCCGGTAGAGCTAATACTGCTACCGACAACTCCCCTATCAGCATGATTGAGACAATTATTTTGCTCAAACCTAAATCTGAGTGGCGAGAAGGACTTACCAAGAACGACATAATCAATGAGCTTAACTCTAAATTACAGATTCCGGGGGTTACCAACGGCTGGACTCAACCCATTATCAATCGCATTAACATGCTTTCCACCGGTGTGCGCACTGATGTTGGCTTGAAAGTTTATGGCCAAAACCTCGACACGATCAATTCTTTCACCCAAAGGATAAAGAAGGAAATGGAAGATATAGATGGCATAAAAGACCTGTATGTGGAACCCATTACCGGTGGAAAATACATTGATATAGTAATAAAACGGGAAGAAATTGGTCGTTATGGTTTAAGTGTTGACGATGTGAATGCCGTAGTAGAAAGCGCATTAGGAGGCATGAAGCTCACCACTACCATTGAAGGTCGTCAACGGTTTTCGGTAAATGCGCGGTATGGACAAGACTTTAGAAACAACATCCAAGCCTTGAAGCGCCTTCAGGTACAAACGATGAACTTCGGCCCTATTCCCCTTGAAGCTGTTGCGGATGTAAAAATCTCTGAAGGCCCACCAATGATCAGCTCCGAAAATGCAATGCTTCGGGGCACGGTTCTATTCAACGTACGTGAACGCGATTTGGGCAGTACCGTCACAGAAGCTCAACGTAAATTGAACCAAATGATTACCAAGTTACCCAAAGGATATTTCCTGGAATGGAGTGGACAATGGGAAAATCAAATAAGAGCCAACAAAACATTGAAGCTAATTATGCCAGTCGTACTTGTTATCATTTTCATGGTGCTTTACTTCACCTATCACTCATTTAAAGAATCGATTATTACCATGATCACTGTTCCCTTTGCATTGATTGGTGGCGTATTTATGGTGTATTTTTATGAGGTAAATTTATCAGTGGCAGTAGCCGTTGGATTTATTGCACTCTTTGGAATGGCCATCGAAACAGCCATGTTAATGACAATTTATCTAAATGAAGCCATGAATAAAATGGTTACTGACCACGGTAATTCCAGAGCAACCATTAACCCTTCCCTTTTACGGAAATACGTGATTGAGGGTGCAGCTAAACGTTTGCGCCCCAAGTTGATGACGGTATCGGTATCAATGTTTGGTTTGTTTCCAATATTATGGTCTACAGGCGTGGGTAGCGACGTAATGAGACCCATTACCATTCCCCTTATTGGCGGAACCATATCTTCTGTAATCTACGTGCTATTTGTAACTCCCATTGTGTTTGAAATGATGAAAGAGTTTGAACTCAAAAGAAAAGGTAAAATTGATTTGGTAGATGTTAAAGAATAAAATCATAACAATAATATTGGCAGTTGTTGCTGTTGGTAGCAGCAAGGCCCAGACTTTAAAGCTGGAATCTATACTCGACAGTATCCGGCAATCGCATCCCTCTGTAAAAATGTACGATTATGAAATTCGTTCAATGGATGAGGCAGCGAAGGGGGCGAGAAGTTGGATGCCTCCAGAGGTGAATACAGGCTTTTTTATGGCTCCATACAACCCGGAAATGTGGAAAAAAAACGACATGGGCGAATCGGGCATGGGGCAATACATGATTGGCGCTCAACAGATGTTTCCTAATAAAAGTAAACAAAATGCAGATGCCGCCTATATGGAAACAATGTCGAGTGTAGAAAAAGAAAAGAAAAATGCTACACTAAACGAGTTGTTTGCCCAGGCAAGAAAGAATTATTACGAATGGATAGTGCTGAAGAAAAAACAGAAAGTGATTGATCAAAATGAAGCATTGCTCGATTTTATGATCAAGAATGCGGAGCTGCGCTATAAGTATGGATTAGAAAAAATCAGTGCTTATTATAAAGCGAAGGCCGCTTTAGGTAACCTGAAAAATATGCGTCTGATGAATGAGAATGACATCAGACAAAAACGAATTATGCTGAATTCTTTGATGAGCCGTAAAGCAATGGATGATTTTGATATTGATACCACCTATCAATTGAAAGATTATACAACAATAGTATTCGACAGCAGCTTTTTCTATCGTAATCGCAGTGATTTAAAAGCAATTGACAGGGATATTCAGCTTACTTACCTGAAACAAAACACTGAAAAGCTAAGCTTGAAACCTCAATTTGGTATTCGCTACGATCATATGTTTGGTTTTGGTGGTTCGCCTATGCAATTCACACTAATGGGCATGATGAAAATTCCAATGGCCTGGTCAGCTAAAATGAACAAAGCTAATATTGAAAGTCTGAAGTGGAAAGCGAATGCCCTGCAATCACAAAAACTGATGATGTTGAATGAATATAGCGGGATGGCCTATGGCATGCGAAACGAAATCGAACTGAAGAAAAAGCAGCTCAAGTTGTATGAGGACAATATAATTCCTGCATTGCGCAATAACTATAAAACCATGCAATTAGGCTATGAACAAAATACAGAAGAATTGTTCATGCTTTATGATGCCTGGGAAACACTGAATATGACACAACTGGAATATCTGGAGCAACTGAATCAACTACTGCAGATGCAGGTTCAACTAGAACGTATTATGGAAACGAGGTAACAATTATGAAAACTATAATTCAATATACAATCCTCTTTGCGGCATTTATTGTTTTCATTTCTTCGTGTAAGAACAATACAACCCGAGAACATTCTGAACATCAAGCAAGTAAGGAAGAAGCAATCTATACCTGTTCAATGCACCCCGAAATCTTACGGAATGAACCTGGTGACTGCCCTGTTTGTGGCATGCAATTGATAAAGAAAGAAACTACAGGCAGACAAACGGTAAACGATGTCAAACTTGAATCATTACTTAAACCAACCAATGAGTTTGTGGTTTCTACCATCCCTAAAATCACTATAGAGAAAAGGGAGCGGGAAATTGAAATCGAATCCATTGGCAAAATTGATTACAACACCAATGAAGTAGGCACTATATCAGCAAAAATTAGCGGGCGAATAGAAAAAATGTATGTTCACTATCGCTATCAAAAAGTGTATAAAGGACAGAAAATTTTCGACATCTATAGCCCTGAATTGCTTACTGCTCAGCAAAATCTGCTTTTCCTGTTAAAAAACGATGCAAACAACATTTCGCTCATCAATGCAGCCAAAGAAAAACTCTTCTTGTTAGGCATGAGCCGCCAGCAATTGCAACAGCTTATGCAAACTCAAAAATCTTCATTTGTAATTAGTGTATATAGCAATTACAGTGGTCATATCCACGAAGCTGCTGCAACAAGAAGTATCGGCATGAACCCAACCGCTCCTGAAGGCATGAAAGATGTGTCATTAATCACGAGTGAATTACCGCTTAAAGAAGGCATGTATGTAACCAAAGGGCAAAACATTTTTACTGTATTCAATCCTGCAAAGGCATGGGCCCTGTTATCCATTTATGCCGAGCAGCAGGGGCTCGTTCAAGTAGATAATCCCGTTCGAGTAATTCCTGAAACCGCTCCTGATAAAAGTTTCCGAGCAACCATTGATTTCATTGAACCTTTTTATCGAAAAGACAGCAAAACATTAACTGCAAGGGTAAATTTCAACAACGAATCACTGCAAATTCCCGTTGGCAGTCAGGTAAAAGCAGTCATTTTCGGCAATACTAAAGAGGCATACTGGCTTCCCAAAAATGCTGTAGTTTCACTCGGCTTAGACAAAGTTGCTTTTTTAAAGGAAAACGGTGGTTTTCGCGCACATAAAATCATTACGGGTATTACGCATGACAACCACATTCAGGTAATTAGCGGTTTATCCCCTCAGGATTCGGTGGCAATAAATGCCCAATATCTTATGGATAGTGAAAGTTTTATAAAAGTAAATGAGTAGTTATGAGGCATATTTTAAAAATAATTATTGCACTATTATTGGTATCATGTAATAGTAAGAAGGATGAAAAAGCAAAAGAACAGGATATGTATTACACTTGTTCAATGGACCCACAGGTCATTGAGCACAAGCCTGGAAAATGCCCTATCTGTAAAATGGATTTAACACCTGTTAAGAAAAGTGAAGGTGAAAAATCGGATGAGATAAAATTGAGCGAACAGCAAATTCAGTTGGGCAATATTAAATACGATACCCTTTTTAAGGGTACCATCGATGACAAGCTGGTGCTTACCGCAACGCTCAACTTTGATCAGGTCAATACAACTTCGGTTAGCTCGAGAGTAATGGGTAGAATCGAGAGACTATATTTTAAAAATCTCGGTGATTATGTAAAGAAAGGGAGTCCGCTTTTTGACCTGTACAGTGAAGAACTTAGCAATGCACAGCAGGAATACATCCTGGCAATAGAACGAAAGAAAATTTTGGACAATACCGTTATTGACTTTAATCAGCTCATACAAAGCGCTAAGCACAAATTACAATTATGGGGTATGAACGAAGCACAGATAAATGAATTAGTCAAAAGTAAAAAAGCCCCCCCTGTCACAACTTTCTACAGCAAAGCTAGCGGCATTATTACCGAGTTTGCGGTAAAGGAAGGAGATTATATCAATGAAGGAGGGACCGTATTTAAACTGGCAGATATTTCAACCCTTTGGGCAGAAGCTCAGGTGTACACCTATCAATTATCGGAGATTGCTAGGGCCAGTGAAGCCATTGTGCAAATACCGGATTTAAATAACAAAGAAATTCGTGGCAGAATAGAATTTATAAATCCTGAAATCAATCCGGATACGAGAATTAATCTTATTAGAGTTTCCATTCCCAATACCGAAAACCAGTTAAAACCAGGAATGCCGGCCTACGTTTTACTAAAAAGCCAGCTACGAAAATCATTAACATTGCCTATTGATGCGGTAATTAGAGATGGTAAAGGTGCTACTGTATGGGTAAAAACCGGTAATAATACCTTTAAAAGTAAAATGGTAGAAACAGGTTTAGAAACGGGAGACAGGATAGAGATTAAATCGGGGTTGAAAGCCGGAGATGTGATAGTGATAACTGGCGCATATCTACTGCACAGCGAATATATTTTCAAAAAAGGAATCAACCCGATGGAAGGCCATGATATGAATAAAATGTAATTTTAACAACTTGAAATAAGTAAACGATAAATATGAAAATCAAAATCTATATCGCCATGACTCTTGTAGCAGGAGTATTGGCCGCTTGTAATCAACAAACCAAAAAAGAAGAAAGTCATGAAGGTCACCAACACGCTAATCATGAAGGACACGACCATGATACAACCGCGCAAAATACTTCGCCTGCCGGACCAAGTTTTAACAGTGACGAACTAACCAATGTTTATGCACACTATACCCACCTGAAAAATAATTTAGTGGCTTCAAACGAGGCAGAATCCAAAACAGCAGCTACAGCACTTAAAACTGCTACTGATGCCTTAAAAGATGCCGATCTGGTAAAAGCAGCATCAGTTACTGCATCAGCTAATGATTTAGAAGGAATCCGAGCATCGCTTAATGATTTGAGCAAGCAGCTTGAGCGTGTCATTAAAAGGGAAGGTTTAAAAAATGGAGAGGTTTACGTGGAGTTTTGTCCTATGGCGAATAATGACAAAGGAGGTTTTTGGTTATCAAACAGCAAGGAAATTCAAAATCCTTACTACGGTGAGCAGATGATGAAATGCGGCCGTATTGAAGAAACATTGAAATAAAAGTTTTTATAAATGAAAGGCTGTTCCATTGGACAGCCTTTCATTTATTTATGAATTAATCATTTGTTTAAATCTTTTGATTAATTCAAAAAATCTGTGAACATTTGTATCATCCAGCTCTTAAATGTAATGGGCAAACAAATACAGAAACCAGACCATTCAACGGAAGAAAAAATTAAAGCCGCAGCTCAAAAGCTGTTTACCCAAAAAGGTTATGCTGCCACCAAAACCCGCGATATTGCTACAGAAGCGGACATCAACCTGGCTCTGCTTAATTATTACTTCCGTAGTAAGGCAGCATTATTTGAGCTCATCATGGCCGATCATTTTCAACAATTTATTCAGGGTGCTGTTGCTGTTCTAAATCAAGAACAAACGTCATTTAAAGAGAAAATTGAACGCCTGATTAATTATTACATCGACATGCTGATTCGGCAGCCTGATATGCCATTATTTGTATTAAGTGAATTGAGAAACGGCCCGGAAAATTTGATCCTGAAAATGGGTATAAAAACACATATCAAAGAATCATTATTTCTGAAACAATTTAACCAAGCTAAACAGAATGGTGAAATTGCCAACATTCATCACTTACACCTTTTATCTAATATGCTTGGATTAACTATCTTTCCTTTTATAGTGAATCCAATTATAAAAGACATAAACGATATTGATCAGCAAGAGTTTAATGCTTTTATGCTTGAAAGAAAGAAACTTATCCCACTGTGGATAGAAGCCATTTTAAAACCGCAAACTCAACAATAACCGGAAGTAATTCATCAACATACATGAAAATCTCATCAATACTTGGATTTAGTTTAATAATACTGACATCATGCAACAGGGGTTCAAACGATTTTGATGCGTCCGGATCTTTTGAAGCAGTTGAAACCATTATTTCTGCTGAAGCAAGCGGAACCATCAAACAATTAAACCTTGAGGAAGGAAGTCAGCTGCAAGCCGGTCAAACCATTGGATATATTGACAGCACTCAGCTTTATTTAAAGAAAAGGCAATTAGAAAGTCAGGCCAGGGCTGTTAATGCCAAATTGCCGGATATAGTTACACAAACCGCCGCCTACAAACAGCAATTGGCTGTAACCGAAAGTCAGTTAAAAACGCAGTATCGGGAGCGCCAGCGCATTCAAAATTTGGTAAACGCCGAGGCGGTTCCTACCAAGCAGCTTGATGACGTCAATGCCCAAATTGATGTATTGGAAAAACAACTGAAAGTAATACGTGAGCAAGACGCCGCACAACATTCAATGCTTTCTACACAAACCAAGGGATTAAAGGGAGATGTAAATCCCATTTTAATTCAAATTGAGCAAGTAAATGATCAATTGGCAAAAAGCAAGATTATAAACCCCTTAACAGGTACCGTTTTGGTAAAATATGCCGAAGTAAACGAAATGGCTTCGCCCGGCAAGGCTCTTTATAAAATTGCAGACTTAACCTACCTTAATTTAAGGGCTTATATTACTGGGGATCAACTTTCTAAAGTTAAGTTAAACCAGAAAGTTAAAGTATTAACTGATGATGGTCCGGATAAATACAAAGAACACGAAGGGGTAATTATTTGGGTAAATGACAAAGCTGAGTTCACCCCAAAAACTATCCAAACCAAAGAAGAGCGCGCCAACTTGGTGTATGCAATAAAAATCCATGTAAAAAATGATGGAGCCTTAAAGATTGGAATGTACGGAGAGGTAAAATTTCAATAATTCAATTAAACTATGGTAACCCTTCAATGTTTAACCAAAACTTATAACAAAGGCAGCGTGTTAGCCGTTGACGGGGTTTCTTTTACCGTTAACCCAGGTGAACTTTTCGGGTTAATTGGGCCGGATGGGGCCGGGAAAACCAGCATTTTCAGAATGCTTACCACTCTGCTTTTACCCGATAGTGGCTCAGCCACGGTGGATGGCTTTGAGATTGTCAAAGACTACAAATCCATCCGGAATAGAGTTGGTTATATGCCTGGACGGTTTTCACTTTACCAAGATTTGAGTGTAGAGGAAAACCTAAACTTCTTTGCTACTATTTTTGGAACGACCATTGAAGAAAACTATGAACTAATTAAGGATATCTACATTCAGCTTGAACCATTTAAAACCCGAAGAGCAGGCAAATTATCCGGCGGGATGAAGCAAAAATTAGCTTTATGCTGTGCTTTGATACATAAACCTACTTTGCTTTTCTTAGATGAACCCACAACAGGTGTTGATGCTGTTTCTCGCAAGGAGTTTTGGGAAATGTTAAAACGTTTAAAAACGCAAGGCATTACCATATTGGTTTCAACGCCGTATATGGATGAAGCTAATCTGTGCGATAGAATTGCCTTGATCCAATCCGGAAAAATTCTTTCAATAGACACTCCCCAAAATATTGTAAAAGCGTATAAAGGAAACCTGTTTGCAATAAAATCTGATTCTATGTTTCATTTATTAACTCACCTGAGAAACTATGACCATACAGAAGCCTGCTTCGCTTTTGGAGAGTATATTCATATTTCATTTAAAGATGGAATAATTGATCCTAAACCTGCAGTTCTTGATTATTTAAGAAATTATGGTCATACGGAAATTGATATAAAACTTATAAAACCGACTATTGAAGACTGTTTTATAAAACTAATGACCGGCTCCGTCGCTATGACAAAGGAATAATCTTAACTCCAATAAACTCCCAATATGCAACCCGTTATCAAGGCCAATAAGTTGAGTAAACGTTTCGGAGATTTCACTGCGGTGAATGAGATTTCGTTTGAAGTAACACCAGGAGAAATTTTCGGATTCTTAGGAGCTAATGGTGCCGGAAAAACCACTGCTATGCGTATGCTTTGCGGGCTATCAATACCAACTTCGGGAGAGGCCAATGTTGCGGGCTTTGACGTTTACAAGCAAACTGAAAAAATTAAACAAAGCATCGGATATATGAGTCAGAAGTTCTCATTATATGAAGATCTTACCGTAATGGAAAATATTCGTTTCTATGGTGGTATTTATGGTTTATCCGACCAAAACTTGAAAGACAAAAGCGAATCGTTGATTAATCGGTTGGGCTTACAAAATGAAACTCAAAAACTAGTGGGATCATTACCATTGGGCTGGAAACAAAAGCTCTCATTTTCAGTTGCAGTGCTTCATCAACCTAAAATAGTCTTTCTTGACGAACCAACAGGTGGAGTTGATCCAGTAACTCGCCGTCAGTTTTGGGATTTGATTTATGAAGTAGCCGATCAGGGCATAACCGTTTTCGTAACCACACATTATATGGACGAAGCCGAATACTGCAACCGCGTTTCAATAATGGTGGATGGCCGAATCGAAGCTTTAGATACACCGATTGGTTTAAAGGAAAGTTTTTCAGCACAATCAATGGACGAAGTGTTTTACGAATTGGCCAGAGGTGCGAAACGAAATGAATAAAACAGGCAATTCTTCTAACATTAAAGGTATGAAACAGTTCTTCAGCTTTGTAAAAAAAGAATTTTACCATATTTGGCGAGATAGACGGACAATGTTTATCCTATTGGGAATGCCGATTGTCCAAATCGTCATCTTTGGTTTTGCTTTAACAAATGAAGTCAAAAACTCAAAAATTGCTGTATTAGACAATGCTAAAGATGAAACCAGCATTAGTTTAATTGACGAAATTAATGCGAGCAAGTATTTTGAAGTAGCTAAAAACCTTCATTCATACCATGATATTGAAAAAGCATTTCAATCAGGCACAATTAAAATGGCAGTTGTATTCCCTGATAGGTTCAGCGAAGATCTTCATCATTTAAATCATGCTCAAATTCAATTGATAGCTGATGCGTCCGACCCTAACTTGGCAAATATTCTTACGAATTATGCATCTTCTATCATCCGCGATTATCAAAAAAAATTAAATCCTAACATTCATACCCCGTTTACCATTACCACTGAAATGCGCATGCTTTACAACCCTCAGCTAAAGGGTGCCTACAATTTTGTTCCCGGAGTAATGGCAATGGTACTTTTATTGGTTTGTACTATGATGACAGCTATAACCATTGTAAAAGAAAAGGAAACGGGAACCATGGAAATTATGCTTGTTTCGCCAATGAAGCCACTTATGGTAATTGTGGCAAAAGCCATCCCCTATCTCTTGCTGTCCATCATAAATATTATCAGCATTTTATGCTTAAGTGTATTTGTATTGGAGGTACCCATTAACGGAAGCATTGTTTTACTTGTTGCTGAAAGCATTCTATTTATACTGGTTTGTTTATCATTAGGATTATTAATTTCAAGCGCAGCCGATTCGCAGCAAACCGCGATGTTCATTTCTTTAGTAGCATTGTTCTTACCAACGGTAATGCTAAGTGGCTTTATGTTTCCGGTTGAAAACATGCCGGTTCCACTTCGTATAGTGTCAAACATAGTTCCTGCAAAATGGTACTACAGCATAGTAAAATCGGTTATGATTAAGGGCTTAGGGATTACTGCAATTTGGAAAGAAACGCTAATTCTTCTGGGTATGATGTTCTTTTTGATAACCTTAGCCATCAAAAAATTTAAAGTACGACTGGCATGAGAACACTGAAGTTTTTACTTGAAAAAGAATTTAGGCAGATATTCCGAGATCCGTCCATTATCCGCATTATTTTTATCATGCCTGTAATTCAGTTGATGATATTGCCGTGGGCTGCTGATTATGAAATAAAAGATATCAAACTAAGTGTTATTGACTTCGATCATTCTCCTTATTCACAAAAGTTGGTCAATAAAATCACTTCCTCCGGCTATTTTAAATTGATGGATTATTCTAAATCTTATCAATCGGCGCTAAACCAGGTTGAAAATGATCAAGCCGATTTGCTTTTGGAGATACCGGAGTCATTTGAAAAAAATCTAGTCAAAGAGAACGAATCCAAGGTTTTCATGGCCTTAAATGCCATTAACGGAGTAAAAGCTAATCTGGGAGGCTCTTACCTTAACAGTATTATAAGGGATTTCAATAACGAAATAAGACTGGAATGGGTACAACCCAAACGACTCAACGAACAGCCTACTATAGAGATAACATCCTCCAACTGGTTTAACCCGTTGTTGAATTACAAGTACTTCATGGTTCCGGGTATATTGGTTATACTCCTCACCATGATTGGCTCTAATTTAACTGCTATTAATATTGTGCGTGAAAAAGAAATAGGCACTATTGAGCAAATCAACGTTACGCCAATTAAAAAACATCATTTCTTATTAGGGAAATTGATTCCATTTTGGCTTTTAGGCATGCTTGTTCTCACATTAGGGCTGGGCATCTCCTGGTTGGTTTACGGAATCATTCCTTTGGGCAGCTATTTTACCATCTACATTTTTGCTGCAGTTTACCTTTTGTGCGTTTTAGGCTTAGGATTACTGATATCTACTTATGCTGGTACACAACAACAAGCCATGCTTATTTCTTTCTTCCTGATGATGGTTTTTATCCTTTTAGGAGGTTTGTACACTTCAATTGACTCTATGCCTCATTGGGCTCAAGTGATAACAAAATTCAATCCTGTAGCTTATTTTATCGACGTAATGCGAATGGTCGTTTTAAAAGGAAGTAGTATTAGAGATATCAGTTATCATTTTGGCATAATGATTCTATTTGCTTTGTTTTTTAATAGTTGGGCTATTTGGAACTATAGAAAAACATCATAGCTATTCATCCAAAGCAAAAATCTTTTTAAGCTTCAAGAAGGTTCTTGCTTTAAGTAGTACCATCCTTGTTCTTTTTTCCATTCATATAATAACTCAATGCCCCTGAAGGACATCGCTTAACCTGATCAATAATCTTCTGTGTATCAGCTCCTAAAATAGAAATCCATGGACGGCGTCTAGGATCAAATACCTGAGGCAATCCCTTAAAGCAAATACCTGAATGAATGCATTTTGCATTTTGCCATACTACGGTTACTTCTCCATTGGTATATTCTTTTTTTAAATTCTGCTTCTCCATATTAATATTTTATTGAGGTATTAATATTGATTGGGTGTGTTAACAAATTATGAATCGGGCATGAATTGGCAATTGCTATCAAATGCTGAAGCTTGTCATAATCCACTTGCTTGCTTACCGAAACAAACCGTACAATATTAGTGGTTAAGTTACCATGATCGTTATTGTGCTCCAAACAAACCTGAACGTTTATTTCACCAACATCCCAGCTTTTATGCTGCACATACATTCTCAGGGTAATTGCTGTACATGTTGCCAAACTGCTCATTAAAAATTCTGCAGGGGCAGGACCCTGGTCTTTGCCTCCAACTTGCTCAGGCTCATCAGCAACTAATAAATGATTATTAATTTGAAGCATGGTTTTATAATTATCGTTACCAATAATAGCCGTAACCGTTTTTAACGCTTTGGCGATATTTTTCTCCATATTTGTTAAGCCTCTATTATAAATTTAAGAGTTCTTCGTTATTTTTTTGTTAGCTTTTTGCTAACCCATCTAAAAAACGTACGAAAAGTTATCTTTGATAGCAACCTGCTTAAAATCAAAACTGAAAAACTAAATATTCATTCACAGAAAGCTATTAAAAGTATTGGCGCGGTTTATGATGAACATTTCGTCAAGAGATGTTCCTGGTCAGGAAGGGTTAGAAATACGGTTAATTTTAGAATTATCAATTCACACTGGCCGCAAATTAAAACATATCACTAATTAATGCTTTATCACTATGAGGATTCACTATTTTCAGCACGTACCATTTGAAGGACTTGGTTTTATTGAAACCTGGATTAATGAAAAAGGATTTCAGCTTTCACATACCAAGTTTTTTGAGAACGAATTAATGCCTGATCTGAACGAAATTGATTGGCTAATTGTAATGGGTGGCCCAATGGGGGTTTATGACGAGGAACAATATCCATGGTTAAAAGCTGAAAAAGAATTTATCCTACAAGCAATTAAAGCCGATAAAATTGTTCTAGGTATATGCCTCGGTGCGCAATTAATTGCTGAATCTCTGGGCGCTAAAGTTTACCCGAATAAGTTTAAGGAAATTGGATGGTTTCCGGTTGAGGTGTTTGAAGCCACACATAAATTCAATTTCCCCCAAAATAGAATCACTGTTTTTCATTGGCATGGTGACACCTTTGATATGCCGGAAGGAGCAACATTAGCTGCAAGTTCACGTGCTTGTATTAATCAGGCTTTTCGTTTTAAGAAAAATGTTGTTGGTCTTCAGTTCCATTTAGAGACAACCAGTGAGTCACTTTATGCAATGATTGAAAACTGTGGAGACGAACTGATTTCAAACGCATTTATTCAATCTGCAGCCCAAATAATAAATAATACTGACAACTATTTGGAACATAATCACAATGCAATGCGCTTAATTTTAAAATACCTTGAAGAAGTAAAGACTGTGGAGGTTTGACTAAATTACTGATAACCACCACACTTTTCAATCTTAAATAGTCAGCAATTTAGCAATGTTTCATTCCGGCTATCAATTACATTCAGTCTGCATTTCTCCTACAAGTCTACCTAGTACTCCCAATGCATTTTCAATTTCAGGAGTAAACTGATTACAGTAGCCAATCCGAATAAAGTGCTGATGCCGCTTTTGCGCAGAAAAAATTGAACCCGGGAGAATCGCAATTCCATGAGCTAAAGCTTTGCCTTGCAGGATTGTGGTATCTATTTCAGAAGGCAACTCAATCCACATTACGTGGCCTCCTTGCGGATCCGTTACTTTTGTCCCCTCTGGAAAATATCTAAATATAGCTTCCCTGTATTTTCGCATTTGAATATGGTAGGACAATCTCAAGGTTTTCAAATGATTATCATAGCGGCCATTTTCCAAAAAGTGAGCTACAGCCTGCTGCATCAATGTAGGAGCAGAAATGCTCGTCATAAATTTTAAGCGTTCCACTTTTTCTTTATAAAGTCCAGGAGCTGTCCACCCTACCCTTAAACCGGGTGCAATGGTTTTAGAAAATGAAGAGCATAACAGCACCAAGCCCTTTTTATCAAATGTTTTAGCAGTTTTAGGTCGGCTCTTGCCAAAATAAATATCCCCCAAAATATCGTCTTCAATTAATGGAATTTCCCGTTCCGCCAACAAATCAACCAAACGTTTTTTCTCAGCATCGGGCATACAACTACCTAATGGATTGTTGAAATTGAGTGTAAATAAACAAGCTGCCACTTCCGTTTTATCAAGTGCCTTTTCCAGTTCATCTACATCAATTCCTTTATCAGGATAAGTCGCAATTTCAAGCACTTTCATCCCCAAGCTTTCTATTGTTTGTAAAACGCCATAATACGTAGGAGATTCAATAGCAATGGTGTCACCCTGTTTAGCAACTGCACGCAAACAAATGTTAATGGCTTCCATACATCCATTGGTCACAATTATTTCATTGGATGAAAGGCTACCTCCCCAATGCATGGATAAACGTGCAATTTGCCGCAGCAGGTTTTCATCTCCGGGAGGAAATGAATACTGAAAAGAATTACCCTTATTTTGCCTTAAAACTGCTTGTATGGATTTGTTTAGTTTGGCTACCGGCAATAAATCAACAGAAGGACCAGCTATAGACAAATCAACAATTGAATCTTTTTCAAAAGGCTTAATAAAGTCTGAAACAAGGCTATCTACCCTAACATTTATTGGCAGCTTCCAGGTAGAAGTAGCAGAAGGTTCGGCATTACGCTTAGGTGATTTCTTTACATAATAACCTGAGCGAGGTCTCGCTTCTATCATCCCCTTTTTCTCTAATAAATAATAAGCTTGAAAAACTGTGGACATACTGACCTTCTGTTCAGCGCTAAGCATTCGTACCGAAGGCATCTTATCACCAGCCTTGAGTACTTCCTGCTCGATAAGTCGTTGTATATTAAAAGCAATTTGTTCATACAAACTTACTTTTTCAATAAATATCTCTTGTTCCATAAACAAAACTGATATGGTCAAATTTAACAAAACTGAATCTGTTTTTATGTGGGTTTTTTATTGAATTTTGTGTAGAACAAGTTAAAAAATTAGAAATGGCTAACACGCAGACCAAAGCATATATAGCACTAGCTATTATTTGTGTTACTTGGGGAACCACATTTTTGGCAACCAGAGTTGGGATACAGTCAATCCCTCCTATTCTATTTGCGGCTGTAAGACAATTATTGGCAGCAACATTTTTCTTCTCAGTGTTTTTTATCCGCAAAGGAAACTTGCCTAAATGGAGTGAATTACGAATGCAAGTATTAGCAGGTTTACTAATGATAACATTTGGCAACGGAGTAGTAGCCTGGGGTGTAAAACATGTTAGTAGTGGTTTAGCCACCATTATTTGCTCCATGATGCCTATTTGGGTAATATTGATTAATCTGATTGGTAACAGCGGTGAAAAACTGAATTGGAAGATTGGTATTGGTACTTTAATGGGGTTTACTGGGTTGGCCCTTATTTTTAGCGATAATCTTGCCGATTTTCAAAACAGGGAATACTTGTTTGGAATAATTGTAATTGTTTTTGCCAGTATTTCCTGGACATTAGGAACTATGATTGCGAAGAGGAACTACTCCGAAGAAGTTAGTCCGTTTCTTGCCTCCGGCATTCAAACACTTTCCGGCGGGTTGATGCTATTTGTTTTTAGCCCCTTTGTTGACGATTACACCTATTTAAAATTCGATCAAAATGGACTTTGGGCACTAGCTTACTTGGTGATATTGGGCTCAATAATATCCTATACATGCTATAGTTATGCACTTTCAAAACTACCAACTTCAATTGTGGCAATGTATGCTTACATAAATCCGATAATTGCTGTAATAATGGGTTGGCTGATTTTAAATGAAAAGTTAAACAACATTATTGGCATCTCTGCTGTCATTATTTTAGCAGGACTCTACCTTGTAAACCAAGGATTTAAAGCACAAAAAACAGATCAGGCTGCATTGGCGGTAGAATAAAAGATATTAGCAATAATTATTACCTACTAATAATTTGACTTTATGGAAACGCTCACAGTAAACATTGTTGATTTTAACTCAACTCACTACAAGGCATTTGAAGCATTGAACAGTGCTTGGATTGAAAAATATTTCTACCTAGAACCTATTGATAAAGAAGTTTTAACCAAACCTGATCAATATATTTTTGCTCATGGCGGCACAATAATCATGGCTGAGGTTGATGGAATACCAGTTGGAACAGTAGCATTAAAACGTGTAAACCAACAGTGTTTTGAGATGACCAAAATGGCTGTTGATGAAAATTATCAAGGTTTAAAAATTGGCTGGAAACTTGGTAAAGCCATTCTTGCTAAAGCAAAAGAGATGGGTGCTACCAAAGTGATTCTTTATTCCAACAGAATACTCGTCCCCGCAATCACTATGTACCATAAACTGGGTTTTATCGAAGTTCCGTTGGAAGATAGTGGATATGCCCGTTCAGATATTAAAATGGAAATTGATGTTTAACGATTTATAAATGATAACCTATCAACAAGAGACCAATCTAACGACTGAGGAGTTTAGCACAGTGCTTGTTAACTCTACATTGGGTGAACGAAGACCCATTGACCAGCCCGATCGCTTGAAAAAGATGCTAGAGTTTGGCAATTTAATTATTACTGCACGGGACGAAGGAAAGTTGATTGGCATTTCGCGTTCATTAACCGACTTTGCCTATTGTACCTATCTATCTGATTTAGCGGTAGACATTCTATATCAAAAACAAGGCATTGGTAAAGAGTTAATAAGACAAACCAAATTAGCGGCTCCTTTAGCCAAACTGATTTTATTGGCCGCTCCGACTGCTATACATTACTATCCCAAAATTGGGATGACAAAGTATGAACATTGTTTTTACATAAATGATGCAAAAGAGTTAACATAGTTATTTTGATAAGGCCAAATCTTTTATCTCAGCAGAATACAACTGTAAAGACTCATTTTCGACAGAAATAACTTTTTCAAATTTAAGTCCTAATCGCTCTATAAGCTTAATCGAATTAAGATTACCTTTTAATGTGGTAGCAAGAATTCGAGTATGTAATGGATTAGAAATCACATCCCTTAAAACTAATGTAGCAGCTTCAAATGCATAACCATTCTTGGCATATTGAGGCAGAAAAGCAAATCCAATATCGGAATGATCAAGGTAATCCCGTTTTATTAATGTTACAACCCCAATTGGCAAACAAGTCTCCTTTAGACTAACAACCCAATAATTAATATTCGGACTATTAATTATTTTCTGAATATAATTTATGGCATCCTTCAAGCTTTTGATGTTTTTATCTCCAATAAATCGGATCCAGCCGGGTGTATTGACCAATTCAAAAGTAAAAGCATCATCTGTTAAACTAAGCTCTTTAATTACCAATCGATCTGAGGTATATGTGCGCATAATTTGGGATAATGTTATTTCATATGCAATCTAGAAAAAATCTGAAACATAGGAATCGTTAAATGATAACCCATTAAAATCACACAACATCGCAATACATATTACTATACACTCTACCTTTTGCTAAAACTAACTGCTTATCAATGCATTTTGGCAAGTCAGTTTCATAATGCGAAACATAAATCAATGTCTTTCCTAGGTTTTTACAAATATCATCCACGATAGAAACAAATCTGTGAGTTTGATATTTGTCGAGACCCTGACATGGTTCGTCCAGAATCAACAATGGCGGATTTTTCACTAATGAGCGGATTAATAACAACAATCTTTGCTCACCCAATGAAGCCTTGTAAAACGGTTTATGTATTAAATGTTTCAACTCCATTGCCTCTATCCAATTATACGCAAGTTGCTGCTGTCGGTAGCTTACTTCAACAGAAGAGCCCATCTGATCATTAAAACCTGAGCAAACCGTTTCATAACAAGTAGTGCTCTCTTGCGAGAAGCCACTCAGGGTATAATCATTTACACTGCTGGTAATTGCTTCCACATAGGAACTTGTACGTTGAAAAAAATTATGCATTTCAGGAGAAACGTAGCCAATTTTCCGCTTAATATCCCAAACGCTTTCTCCTGTACCACGCTTATTATCAAACAAATAAATGGTATTTAAATAAGCTTGAGGATTATCCCCTGTTATAAGACTAAGTAAAGTTGATTTTCCAGAACCATTATGACCTGTTAAAGCCCAATGTTCTCCTCGGTTCACCGTCCATGAAATGTCATCCAAAATCATCTTTCCGTCAAACTCAATTGACACGTTTTCCATATGAATGGCGCATTCAAATGAATTATTACAAATAGGTGTGTACTGTTCAATACCGTTCCATTCAATTGCTTTCAGATTGTTTAAATCCGGTTGATACATATCAAATGGAAAATTCCCGGGATTAAACGTTTGAACAATTCCGCCATCTTCTAATATCCAAATATGGTCGATACATTCAGGAATTTCTTCAACAGAGCTAATAATAACCAGAGTAACACCTTGATTTTTAAGAGTAAAAATTACCTGATGCAACACCTTGCGGGTCTCAGTATCTAAACCCACAAATGGCTGATCAAGAACTAACAAGCTTGGCTTTAACAATAATGCTTGTGCCAACTGAACCCGTTTCCCTTCTCCATTTGAAAGCTCAATAACCGGTTGCTCTAATTTCTCCTCAAGCTTTAGCAATTTTATGATAGTCGCAGCTGTATCCTCTGTTGCACCCTGCAAGTCCAGTATTTTTTGAACAGTTGGAAATTCGTAGCTATAATTACGATCGTATCGCTGCCCAAAATAGGTTCTGGAGTGAAAGGAAAATCGAAAATCGTGTTGCTGATGCACAAATACCCTTGGCATGCTGTTCTCATTTATCTGAAAGGCACCCTCATTTATAGGATAGTGACCGGCAATTACCTTCCCTAGGCTGGTTTTGCCGCTTCCAGATTTGCCAGTAATAACAATACATTCGCCCCTACTTACAGTAAATGAGCAGTTTTTTAACACCGGGTCGCGTTGCAATGACAAAGAAATGTTTCGAGCTTCTATTAATGTAATCATAGTATTTCCAGTTCAAGACTTCAAAAGTAATGGCTTTTGACAAATTCAAATCGGCGAACAGGCTATTCTTACGATGCCTAACAAGCTCTTTACAGTGATTTGCTTAAATTTCTGATTTTTGATCCTTATTTTCGAAGTCTAAACCCCAAAGAATGATTAATATACAAGCTGTAAAGCATCAATATAACGGTTCAGCAGCTCTTCAATTTAAGAACTGGACTATTAACCAGGGCGAACACTGGCTGATGCTTGGCGGATCAGGAACAGGAAAAACCACCTTATTACACATTATAAGCGGGCTGTTACAGCCAACTGAAGGGACTGTGAATATTGAAGGAACCAACCTCTACAACTTAAAGGGGGCTGCCCTCGATCATTTTAGAGGAAGAAATATTGGAATCATCTTTCAACAACCTCATTTAATCAAAAATCTATCCGTACTAAACAATATTATGGTTGCCCAATACTTTGCAGGTTTAAAACAGGATAAACAACGTGCACTGGAAGTATTGAAATCATTGGGGCTGGGAGATAAAGGTAAAGCACTGCCAGCAGAACTAAGTCAGGGACAAATGCAACGGGTTGCGATTGCCCGTGCAGTGGTTAATCATCCTAAAATTGTAATTGCAGATGAGCCCACTTCTAGTTTAGACGATGCCAATACAGAAGCTGTATTAAAATTGTTAGAAGAACAGGCCGACAGGAACGGTGCCACATTGGTTATTGCGACCCACGACGAACGTGTAAAACAACGTTTTGCAAAACAATATGTACTTTAAGCAATGACAGTAGTTTCAACTAGCATTTTAAAATTTTAAATCCTCATCTGAACATACTAAATGAACTTAATAAAACTAAGTTGGTATAACTTAAAGGCTAATATCCTTTCTACATTACTCAATGTATTGCTACTTTCTTTCGGTGTAGGGATTATTGCCTTACTGATGCTTGTTTCTGATCAAATTGGCAAAAAACTTGAGAATAATGCCAAGGGAGTAGATGTTGTGGTGGGGGCCAAAGGTAGTCCTCTACAACTTATACTTTCAAGTATTTATCATATTGATTTTCCTACAGGCAACATCAAACTATCCCAGGCGCAAAACATCATGCGTAATCCTGCTGTAAAAATGGCGGTTCCTGTTGGCTTGGGTGATAGTTATGAACAGTTTCGAATTGTGGGAACCAATGCAAAATTTGCAGAGCTATATGAATTGAGTTTGGCCAGTGGAAAACCTTTCGACGGCTTATATGAAGTAAATATTGGAGCAATCGTAGCCAAAGTAAAAGGACTTAAAATTGGCGACACGTTTCATGGTTCGCACGGCTTAAGTGAAGGAGGAGAAGAACATCATGAGCATAATTATAAAGTTGTAGGAATTTACAATCAGACAGGCTCGGTAGTCGACAACCTTGTGCTGACCTCCATGGAGAGCATTTGGGGCATGCATGGTGAAGCTGCACATACTAGTCATCTTCAAGGCGAAATTGGAGCAACAGATCAACATGCACAAGACTTAGATGAGTCTCATTTGGTGCATGACCAATTCCATGGTGAAGCCCCTTTGGATAAAACGCCGCATACTCATGCCGAGATTGAAAATGAACCTGAAGATAATCGTGAAATTACTGCTTTGCTAATCAAATACCGATCGCCGGTAAGCATAGTTACCTTTCCTCGTTTTGTAAATGCCGAAACCAATATGCAGGCTGCCTCTCCCGCCCAAGAAAGTGCACGCTTATTTTCGCTGATTGGTGTAGGGATTAAGGCGATACAATGGTTTGCAGGATTGATTATTATTATTTCCATTTTCAGCGTATTTATCAGTTTGTATAATTCACTTAAAGACCGCAAGTATGATTTAGCTATAATCCGTACTATGGGCGCCCCACGCAGTAAAGTATTTATGCTGATTATAACAGAAGGACTATTATTGGCAATTATTGCAACAGTAATCGGCTTATTATGGTCGCATGGGGCTTTGGAAATTATTGGAAGCTATCAGGAGGCTGAACAAACCAAACTAACCGGAAAAGCGTTTGTAAAAGACGAATGGAAGCTAATCATAGGCGGACTCATAGTTGGTATTATTGCAGCCATTATCCCTGCAATTCAAGCCTACAGAACGGACATATCAAAAACTTTAGCAGAGAAATAGTAAAGAAATGAACAACCAAAATAAATTCAAATATTTAATCATAATACTGTCGCTTTTTGCAACGTTAACTTCAAAAGCTCAAAAAGCAGATGCGCCTCCTGAACACTTGGCAATTAAATCCGCCAATTGGGATATTATTAATGACCTGAGTTATAAAATGGATAAGTCTGGAGATTTTGCGCCGATTTTCAGTGATAGATTAAAAGCAATCAATGGTAAAACTATTGATCTAAAAGGATACATAGTTCCGTTTAAAATGGGAGCAAAGCACAAGAATTTCGCAATTTCAGTATTACCAATTAGTCAATGTTACTTTTGCGGACAAGGAAATATTCCTCCAATGGTTGAGGTTATTATGACAGAAGCCATCCCTTATTCGGATAAGGCAATTACCGTAAAAGGCAAGATAAAGCTTAATACAAATGATACCAACCATATGGAAATTATATTGGATCAAGCGGAACAAGTGAATTAGTGACGTTAAATAATGAAGAAACAGAAACTAGTAACCCATCTAACCAATAACTGGAATGCTTTATTGTACATAATAGGCATTCTGGCACTTATTTTATTGTTTTCGCAGTTGCGCTTTACTGGTGAACATCAATCAAAGGAAAATACTGAAAACTCTTCAAAATTAACAAACATCACTCCTGGTATTCCAGTTCCAAATGACACAACTCCTCCTCCCAATCATGAGTTAAAGCACATCATGATTAAAACAGAGGTGTGGGCTAAACTTGCTCATCTAACCTACAGAAAAGAACTTATTAACGGTGAACAATGGACGTTCCCTATTTTTGGCCCTGAGATTAAAGCCATGGAAGGTGAAACAATTACACTTAAAGGTTATTTAATTCCTTTAGAACAAGGTAAAATTCAACAACATTTTATGATTTCTGTTTTACCGCTTAATCAATGCTATTTTTGTGGAAAATCTAAGGGAGTACCTGAAATGGTTGAAGTGCATATGAATGTACCTATCGATTTTACCGATAAAGTAATAGCTATCAAAGGAATTCTTCAATTAAATGAGCGTGATGAGGAACACTTTGCCTTGATGCTAATGGGTGCTGAAATGGAATAAATACCTGACAGAATCTCTTCACAAACCAACCCAAATTTAATTTAACCCAAAGCAAAATGAAAAAACTGATCTATACTACAATTTTTATTCTGGCAACAATAACTGCAAAGGGACAGCATGTTTCCGATCTAATCAAATCTCCGGTATGGGATATTATAGGAACATTAAAAATTAATACCGTAAATTCAGAAAAACAGGTTGCGGTATTTTCTCCCCAACTTAAGGCTATGGAAAATAAAAGAGTTGCATTACAGGGATATATGATTCCCATCGAAGAAAGCTTAAAACATAAACGTTTTTTACTTTCTACTTTACCAGTTAATCAATGTTATTACTGTGGAAAAAACGGAGTTCCTATTATGATTGAAGTTGAAATGGCCGAAGCAATCGAATTTACCTACAAACCGGTAATGATTTCAGGCACATTTAAGCTGATTTATGGCAATGCAGCCGAAAACGTTCCAATTTCTCTTGAAAAAGCCGTACAGGTTAACTAGTAAAACAAAATTTTACCATTTTACTGGTGGTGTTTTGGAGGTAATCATAATACCAATAATCCTGGTGGGTAAAGGCAAACGATCTAAATTCATTTTACGGTACCACCGTTTAGGAATATCTGATGTATCCATCACAAAGTCGATTCCTTCTCTGTTGCGAACAATCAAATTCTCCTCTTCCCAACGAGAATCAAGAAAGCCATAAGCAAGCACCAGATCATCTAAAGTCATCCCGACGCTAATGTTACGGTCGGTTTTGAAATAAGGGCTTTTGGCTACAATTTGACGGATTATGCAAATCGAATCACCATCGCATTCAGGATTTATCAATAAAAACTGACTTACTTTGTCGGTTGCAGTAACCTGATACTGTTCATATTTATCTTTAGCATCGTAAACATATACCCTATAAACTCGTTCTTTAGGAAATATTTTTTTGATCGTATCGATAGCCATTCCCAGCCTGAGCACTCCGATGGAATTGGTTTTAATTAAATCGGGAGCAACCTTAACCTTAGTGTTTGCATTTTTGGCTGTTGTGGCAGCTGTTTTAGACTTCGGATCTGCTGGCTTAGTGGTTGTTTTACCTTTAGCGGTTCCAGTAGTGGTTGATTTTGCAGGTAAAACTTTGGTTTGAGCAATAGCAAGCGAGTCACCAATAACCTGATTTGATAAAAGAGTGGTATCCTTTTCAGCTTTTTTGACCGCTTTCTTAACAGAATCCGGTACAACTGTTTTCTTTATGGTTGATTTAGTAACTGTTGATTTTTTAGTCACAGGGGTTTTAGGGTTTGTTTTTTGCTGTGCACCCACCTCTCCTATATTCAAAAAAAACATGAATATAAATGTTGCTACTACTAAAAAGTCCCCTTTCACTTTCATATCTCCACGGTATTCAAATAACATTCTTCTAAAACTCCTGTTCAATTATTAAATTAATTTGCACGTGTCCACACGTCGGTTCTACCAATTAGAGAAACTCCGATATATCCACGAACATTCATGCTATTTTTATCATTTAACGTTATTTTGCATGAATAAGTTTTACCACTTTTAGGATCATAAATGGTACCATCTGCCCATTTATCATCTCCCGAATCATACTTAAAACTCTTCAATATCTCCAATCCGTGAATATTGCGGCTTTTTAAAGCTGCTTCCGGATTTTTATCATCCTTCTTATCTTGACCCTTATTGTCTTTAGGGTTTTTAAGCCAAATAATTTTGCCCCAGTACTCAGTACCTTTTTTCAGAATTTGGATCTTAGCATCTTTATCTTTGTTTAACCAAACTCCTAGAATAGCATCGGCTCCACTTTGAGCAAAACCTGCTAACGAAAAAAAGCAGGCAATCAATGTTAGTGCAAACAGTTTCTTCATAAAATTAAAGAATGATTATTTAATGCAAAACTAAAATAAAACGTGAGTGTTATGTAATTTTGACAATAAAACCTATTACTTATATGGAAACCCTATTAATTGTTTTAACCCTATTTGTTGGTGCATGCAATAACAAAGCGATAAGCAACCAAGCAAATACCCAACCAAAATTGAGCTTTTACGATTTAAAATTTACTTCTATTGACGGACAAACCATCGATTTTAAACAATATAAAGGCAAAAAATTGCTTATTGTCAATACCGCTTCTGAATGTGGATATACTCCTCAATACAGTGATCTTGAAAAATTAAACGATGAATATGGCAATAAGATTGTGGTACTGGGCTTTCCGGCTAACAATTTTGGAGGACAAGAGCCTGGTTCCAACACTGAAATAAAAGGTTTTTGTCAGAAAAACTATGGCGTAAGCTTTCAGTTATTTGAGAAATCATCTGTAAAAGGTGCCGATAAAAATATTGTTTACCAATGGCTAACAGATAAAGCTAAAAATGGTTGGAATGAACAAGAACCTACTTGGAACTTTTGTAAATACCTAATCAACGAAAAGGGGGAATTGGTAAAATTTTTCCCATCAAAGGTAAAACCAACCGACCAGGAAATTATTTCTCTACTGCAATAATCATTCACGACATAAGATGACAAAGGCCTTTCCCATTATAGAAAAGGCCTTTGGTTTGTTATATAAGTCTATAACTCCTTTCGTAAACGTGCAACCGGAATATTCATCTGTTCACGGTATTTAGCTACTGTACGACGGGCAATATTATACCCTTTATCCTTAAGAATTTCGGCAAGCTTTTCATCTGCCAGAGGACGATGTTTATCTTCATTCCCAATACAGTCTTCCAAAATTTTCTTAACTTCTCGGTTCGAAACCTCTTCTCCGCTTTCTGTTTGAATAGCTTCTGAGAAGAACGACTTTAACAAGAACGTACCAAATTCGGTTTGCACATATTTACTATTTGCCACACGAGAAACAGTTGATATATCCATCCCAATCTGATCAGCAATATCTTTAAGAATCATTGGCTTCAATTTGCGTTCATCCCCCTCCAAAAAGTAATCGTACTGATAATGCATAATGGCATTCATAGTCTTTATAAGCGTTTGCTGACGTTGCTTAATCGCATCTATAAACCATTTTGCCGAATCAAGTTTTTGCTTTACAAATTGAACCGCCTCTTTTAGCTTTTTATCCTTATTAGTTTGCTTATCATAAGTTTGAAACATCTCCTTGTAATCACGGCTCACCCTCAATTCAGGAGCATTACGGGAATTTAATGTTAAAATTAGCACCCCATCATTATTAACAATGTGAAAATCAGGGATAATTTGCAGCTGCTTAGAATTGGCATCAGCACTAGAATCACCAGGCTTAGGGTTTAGCTTTAAGATTTCACTTACTGCCGATTTGAGCTCAGCAGATGAAATATTTAGTGAGCGTTCCAATTTTTCGTAGTGCTTCTTAGTAAATTCCTCAAGATAGTTTTCAACTATCTCGATAGCCAATTGCACTATTCTATTTTCCTGATCCTTTTTGCGAAGTTGTATCAACAAACATTCCTGAAGATCTCTGGCACCTATACCCGGAGGATCAAAACTTTGAATGATTTTGAGCATTGATTCAACCTCTTCTACTGTAGCATCAACATTTTGAGAAAAGGCTAAATCATCCATTAAAGACAATATTGGCCGACGCAGGTAACCATCATCATCCAAACTACCAATTAGTTGTTGGGCAATTAAAAAATGACGGTCATCCAAATCAACTAAACTTAATTGAAATTGGAGCATTTCAAAAAAGGTATTGCTTTCTGCGTACGGGAGCTCTTTCTTGTCATCTTCCTCTTCTCCGTCATAAGCCATAGAAGTTGCGTAATCCTTCTCTTCATCATCCTGAATATAGTCATCTATGCTAAATTCTTCTGAAACATCGCTATCTGATTCGTTAAAATCATCGCTATCTTCATCAAAACTATATTCATCTTTTTCTTCATTATTAGCCATCAGACTAACATCTTCTAAAGCAGGATTCTCTTCCAACTCTTCCTTAATTCGTGCATCCAGCATTACAGTAGGTATCTGCAACAGCTTAATGAACTGAAGCTGCTGAGGGGATAACTTTTGTAATAGCTTTTGCTGTAGGTTCTGTTTTAGCATGGTGTTGGCTTTGCTTGTACAAACAAATGTAAACTGAAAAACGGAAAATCATACAAATTTTCCTCAATCATCACTGTTCAAAATATAAAACAATTATTTAATTAAAAAAAAACAGTGCATTATTATTATTAGGACGATATTAAATTGAAATTATTATCAATCCACGGGCAGATAGTAATCAAAAAACTCACTTACAACAACTTACAAACAACAGCAATAAATCTCAAAAACAACAATAAACAATAATTAATAACTTTGATTTATTATAAAATTATAAACATTTTTTTTCATTTTTCAATCGATTTGATTAAGTTCTTGCTTTTGTGTCTTAATACAAATAAATTGAAGAAAAAAATTTAACGGATATTAAATATTCTTAACAACTATGGGCTTTATTAAAGAGTTTAAAGAATTTGCCATGAAAGGCAACGTGATTGATTTGGCAGTCGGAGTGGTAATTGGCGGAGCTTTTGGTAAAATTGTCACCTCACTTGTTGATGATATCATTATGCCTCCAATAGGCTACTTAATTGGCGGTTTTGATTTTAAAGGAATCAAAGTCGTTTTAAAGGATGCTATACTTGATGCAGCCGGAAATGTTTCTTCTCCAGAGGTGGCAATTAACATCGGTAATTTCATTCAGGTATTTATCCAATTTATGATTATTGCCTTTGCAATTTTCTTAGCCGTTAAAGCCATAAATACCTTACGCAAAAAAGAGGAAGCCGCTCCTGCTGCACCTACTCCAACGGAAACTTTATTAACAGAAATAAGAGACGTATTAAAAAGCAAATAATAAATAATAAAAGTGCCGGTATTACAATCGGCATTTTTATTACCAATAATATTACAGACAGAAACCAACTTCAAGCATCTATATTTTTACATTGATCAGCATCGCTCAAATTTGAGTACCATTTTTTTCTTTTATTTTTGCCGGCATGAGAAAACCGGTTATTCTTTTAACTATTGTTTTACTTTCCTGCTTAAAATCATTTGCACAAGAAACCGATAGCATTAGTAAATGGAAATTCGGAGGAACCAATACCTTTCAATTTAGTCAGGCCAGTTTTAATAATTGGGCAGCCGGTGGACAAAATGCACTCACTTTTATCACAACATTTAAAGGTTCCGCCCATCGAAAGTCAGTCAAAGATGACTGGGAAACGTTGTTTGACTCTGCATTCGGAACTCAGCGTATAGAAGATAAAGATTACCGAAAAACAGAAGACCGTTTTGAGCTTAACTCCAAATATGGAATAAAAGCTTCGGATAGGCTTTATACTACTTTCTTAATGTCATTGCGTAGCCAATTTATTGTAGGTTACAGATATTCTGAAAATGCTCCTCAAAAGAAAGTTTCTAATTTTCTAGCACCAGGGTATTTAACAGCCTCATTTGGTTTGGATTACAAGCCATACAAAGGCCTTTCATTGTTTATTTCTCCTTTTGCTTCACGAAGTACTTTTGTATTCGACCAGGAATTAGCCGATCAGGGTGCATTTGGCGTCAGAAAAGCGACGTATGACTCTACAGGGGCATTAATTAGACATGGAGCAAATGCCTTACAACAAGTGGGTTTGAGTTCGAGCTTCAGGTTTGGAGGCAAATTAATAGAAAATGTCAACCTAACTACCAAGCTCGATTTATTCACTACCTATGATGATTTAAACAAGATTGATGCCTATTGGGAGGCTTTATTCGAATGCAAAATTAATCGCTTCTTAACTTGTAATCTTTCAACTGGTTTAATTTACGATCAAAAAGTATTGATAAAAAAATTGGAATACGTTAACGGGGTGCTTACAGAAGTTAGTCGACCGCGTGTACAATTTAAAGAAATTATCAGTTTAGGGTTGAAATTTAATTATTAAAAAACTCAAACCCTCATTGATTTACAAATGCTGCTGTAACGCTAACTTCTTAAACCGTTTTTAAAACGTTCTTTTCACTTTAGGGTCTGTCAAGATCACATAATCAGCCAAATTCTGCAACTTAGAAAAATCAGGGGTATCAAACAAATCATAAGCAAAACAGCTTATGGTAGCCACTTTCAGTCCTGCTTTTTTTAATCTGTAACAAGTACCTAAAAATTCATCACTATGAAAACGACCATTTAGATTCAAAACTTTATAATCACTGTTTTTTTTCAAGAAAGACACAATTGTTTCTACCATGGAAGCATCCCACAAATTTTGAGACTGATAAATTTGTACCCCGGGCATCGAATGACTGCCCATGGTTTTTAAAAACTTATCATAATAAGCCCCTTGTAAAGTATCAATCGGCAAGGTAGGCAACCATTGTTTGGCCTGTTCGCTCAAATCATTAAGAGAACTTAAACCCAATCGAGAAACCCTGTTCACATATCGTGAAGGTGCATTAGCAGCTAAAACTAAGAGCTTATTTTCTTTAGCAAACTCAATTAAAGGTTTGTAATCAGTGTAATTTTTCCATGATCTGGCATCGGTCTTAAAATTTTTCTCTGTAATCAATCCGGCCAAGTATTCATTTAGTATCAATTGAACATCACGTTCAAACATTTCCATTGACAATGCTACTTTATTACCATATTTAGCATATAATCCTTTGAACAAGCTTGCTTGCACAGCATGCCCTACCGAGTCATTATGTTCCTCTCCGAACAGGATCACTTGTCCAGTAGAAGTAGTACGTATCAACTCATCAAGACTAATCAATGACTTGGTCTTAGTAGAGTAAATTTTAAATTGACGGGAAGAATCTTGAGCAGCTGCTTTTAACATTAATAATTGAACACAAAAACAAACAATGCCTACTTTTATTAACAATAAAGATCTTTTAATTGCAAACATGGTTCTGAGCATTGAAACTATTTTGATTACTAGCTAATTAAAGACCAATCTAACATTAAATTTGACAAATACTTAAAAACCGAACAACAAACTAGCTTAAAGACTATTAAGTTTGCCTCAGTAATTTCGAAAATGAATGTTACAATTTCATTTTGATTTGAGAAAAAACAAGTCTATATTTGCAGCCCTGTTAAAATAGTTTATAATCAGCTAAGAATATAACGAGATGAAAAGAACATACCAACCATCGAAACGTAAAAGACGTAACAAACATGGCTTCCGCGAGAGAATGGCTAGCGCTAACGGCCGTCGCGTGTTAGCTTCTCGTCGTGCAAAAGGAAGAAAAAGACTTACTGTATCTGACGAAAAAAGACATAAAGCATAATTGATATAGGCCTTCAGGCCCAAGTGGGGCCGGTTTATACACTCGGATTTGCCATTTTAGTCCGCAAAAAACCCGGTTTCAAACTATCAATGAATACTTTTAAAAAAGAAGAACGATTATGTAGCAAAACGCAAATTGCGGAATTACTACAAAATGGTTCTTCTTTCTTATTATACCCATTCCGTATTGTTTGGCTGCCACTCCTCCCTACTGCTCCAGCCAATTTTCCCGCACAATTATTAATCAGTGTACCTAAAAAACGGTTTAAACGAGCTAACAAACGTAATAAGGTAAAGCGATTAATCAGAGAAGCCTATCGTTTAAATAAAGAAGAGTTCTTATATAAAACCTTAAGAGTGCAAAAGATCAACGTTATTTTCATGTGCAGTTATGTTGGCAACGATATTTTTACCTATGTAGAGTTAGAAAAAAAACTTAAATTACTACTCATACGTTTAAGTAAAGAAGTGGTTAAGAACGTTCAAAAAAATTAATGTTAAACACTATTTTTAATCATTTTTTTATTGCCTTAATCAAGGTTTATCAATATGCAATTTCACCATTATTGGGCCAAAATTGTCGATTTACACCTACGTGCTCTCAATATGGGGTTGAAGCGATCCGCAAACACGGGCCTTGGAAAGGAGGCTGGTTAACCGTAAAACGTATATCAAAATGTCATCCTTGGGGAGGACATGGACATGATCCGGTACCTTAATTTTAAATTTATTTGCGTATAATTAGCTTTAGCTAAGGAATACTTTTTGAGACTTAAGCTGTAGATTGATTCATCTTTTCCAATTATGTTTAAACGCTACAAAAAAACGCTCTTAACCATCGCCATTGCAGCAAGTTCGCTGGGCACGATGGCCTTTGTTGATGATTTCTTTGAAATATCAAAGAACCTCGACATTTTCTCTGCACTCTACCGAGAAGTGAATGCCAACTATGTTGATGAGATTGAACCCGCCAAATTAATGCGTACGGGAATTGATGCAATGCTCAAGTCATTAGATCCTTATACGAACTTTTACTCCGAATCTGAGATTGAGGATGTAAAATTTATGACTACAGGTCAGTATGGAGGTATTGGAGCTACCATTATGCAGCGCAAAGGTGATATTATCATTAATGAACCCTATGAAGGCTCACCTGCTCAAACAGCTGGCTTACGTGCCGGAGATATAATTTTGGCTGTAGATGGCAAATCGGTAAAAGGTAAATCCAGTGGAGACATTACCACTTTTCTAAAGGGACAACCTAATACCATAGTTAACTTAACTTTAATGAGGCCTGGTGAAAAGGCTGAGTTCCAGAAAGCACTTACTCGCCAGGAAATTAAAATAAAGAACGTGCCTTACTCAAGCATGCTTAATGAGCATATTGGCTATATTAAGCTTACAGGGTTTACCCAAAATGCCGGCAATGAGGTAAAAGATGCCTTAACTGAGTTAAAGAAAAATGTAAATATAAAGGCTGTAATTCTTGACCTGAGAGGCAATCCGGGCGGTTTATTAAACGAAGCTGTAAATGTTACCAATGTTTTTGTTGACCGGGGTCAACTTATTGTAACCACTAAAGGAAAAGTTAGCGATAATAATCGCTCATATAAAACTGTTAACACTCCAGTTGACCTGACTATTCCAGTAGCTGTGCTCACCAATAGCCAGTCTGCTTCGGCTTCAGAAATCGTTTCTGGTGCTATTCAAGACCTGGACAGAGGCGTTGTTGTTGGTCAAAGAACCTTTGGAAAGGGACTGGTTCAAAACACCCGTCCACTGGCATTTAACACCCAAATGAAGATTACTGTAGCAAAGTATTATATTCCAAGCGGACGATGTATCCAAGCTTTAGATTATACCCACAGAAACCCTGATGGTAGCGTCGGTAAAATTCCGGATTCATTAATTAAGGAATTCAAGACTGCAAATGGACGTAAAGTATATGATGGAGGAGGCGTAAGCCCTGACTTTGCAACTGAACAGAATTCATTAAGCAGCATTGCTCAAAGCTTATTGGCTAAAGGTCTTATTTTCGACTATGCCACCCTTTATAGAAATAAAAATGCTACAATAAGTCCGGCTAAAGACTTCAAGTTTTCAGATAATGATTTCAGTGACTTTGTGAAGTTTTTATCAGATAAAGATTATGACTATGTGACTGCAAGTGAAAAAACGCTTGAAGATTATAAAAACGCAGCAGTTAAAGAAAAATACTTTGATGCCATCAAACCTGATTATGAAAAGCTTAAAAGCTCATTAAAGCATGATAAGCAATCAGATTTAATGAAATTTAAAGATGAAATAACTGCTTTACTTGAAAACGAAATTGCCGTTAGGTATTATTATCAAAAAGGGAAAGTGGAATCAGTTTTAAAACGCGATAAGGATGTTAAAAAGGCTATTGAAGTTTTGAGTAATACCAGTCAATACAACTCAGCCTTGGCAGTTAAAAACTAAAAGATTAAAAATAGTATTTTTGGAGGCGAAAGCATTATTGCTTTCGCCTTTTTACATTAATAATGGCTTTAATTTTAAGTATAGAAACTGCTACGGCATGTTGTTCGGTAGCATTATCAAATAAGAACGAACTAATTGGATTTAAAGAAGAAAGCAGTCCGAATATTCACGCCAGCTCTTTAACCGTTTTTATTGAAAATATATTATCAACTGCAGGTCTTTCCGCATCCGACCTTGATGCTGTTGCAGTAAGCATGGGCCCTGGGTCTTATACAGGCCTGCGCATTGGCATCTCAACCGCCAAGGGTTTATGCTATGCACTAAATAAACCTTTAATTGCAGTAAACACCTTAAAGGCAATGGCAAAAGGATTTAAAGACGATAACCTCGCTATTGATGGCAGTGCTTTATTATGCCCAATGATTGATGCCAGAAGAATGGAGGTTTTCACTGCTATTTATGATCAGGATTTGAATGAAGTTTTACAAACCAATGCATCAATAATTAATGAAAGCTCATTTGCTGATGTACTTACTAACCATAAAGTAATGTTTTTTGGCAACGGCGCTGAAAAATGTAAAAACACATTGCAATCTACGAATGCAGTTTTTGTAAACGAATCATATAATTCAGCCCGATACATTGCTCCGTTGGCTTATGAAAAATACCTACAGCAAAGTTTTGAAAATGTGGCTTACTTTGAGCCGTTCTACTTAAAGGATTTTGTTGGCACTCAATCTAAAAAGTAAACTAACACAATGCTATTCAATGGCCTTAGTACGTTGCACCTTTTTACGCGTGGTTTTGCTCTTACGTTTATCATCCATCGGAATATAGGTTGCATTTTCAGAATAATAACATTTACCAAACTTAAACACTAAACCAAAATTTACATTGGCAGAAGTATGAGAGTTGTAAAAGTATTCATAATTGACATTGGCTGCCTTTGCCAGTTTAATAGTTCCAAGCAAATTATCAGACCCGAAGACAAAATCACACACTGGTGATTTTATCATCAAATGAGTACCAACCTGAAACGTGTTATGCGTATTATACTGTGCCTGTAAAATGAAATGATAGTTTTTGTAAAAGAAGTCATTAATTAATGCTACATCGGATTGCCAATAGTGCAAGGGCATTGAAAAAAACAATGAAGATCGTAAGTATGGCAGAAACGTTTTACCAATCCCGCCTTCCAATCTGGCAGGCAAGGAGGTTTTAAAGTGCTTTTCTGTATAAGTTGTATCATTAAACTTAAGAATCTTCTCAATACTATCAACAGTAAATTTGCTTACAAATACACCATTTACATAGCGTCTTCCATCATAGATTTTTTCTCTATTGATATCTTTCCAATTTATAAATCCTAGATCCTTTACGTACAAAGAAGCCTCCCAGTCATCATTAATTCGGCCACTTACTCCTGCTGAAAATGTCAGTCCCGGATTTTTAAAATTAGGCAGAAAATGATTTGCTTCCAGGGAGTCTGTCCTGCCTAAAAGCTTAGATGTACCTGTTAAACTCAGAAACAACAAATTCTCATCCGGGGCGCTCGAACTCTGCTGAATATCCATATGTGTATTGGTAAACTTTAAATCAGAGTAATTTATACCGCTAACATAACCTAACTTAACACCAGCTCTCAGCAAGTCGTTTATAGATGTGCTGAAACCAACTGCAATTTGAGTATACGCCGCTCCGTAACTGTTTGTAAGAAGCTGATTGGGATAACTTCCTATACCAATATTGTCTTTATTGGCTAAAGAAATAGCTTCATTTTTCACATCTCCTGTGCCATAGGCTTTTGAAGAAACATCTATCAACAATTCCGATTCATTACGATAATTGATCAAAATCTTTGCTGCCAACCAGTTAAATGTGGCAACTCCTGCTCCATAGTTTAACTTTTGAGGATTAGAAAAAGGTGCTATTTTGTTTATTGCCTTACTATTATTCAATGCATAGTTCCGTAATAAGGTATCAGCATCTCCAAAAAGTCGGCCATCGAAATTAAAAGAAGGCACAAAACAATTGAACTGGAATGTGTTACAATTCTTATTTAAAACGCCAGTTGATGGATTTTCCAGCGATTCAAACAAAGTACCTGTTCCAAAAACAGATACACGCTGGGCAATTAAATTAGTGCTACCTAAAACTATTACCGCAAGAAGCGTAAAGACTCTTTTCATAAGGTTGACTCAATCTTTAAATAGGAAATCTGTGAACTACCAAACTCTAGAATATTTTAATAATCTTCTAGTAAGATAAGCCGTTTACCTTAAGGCATCAAGAGTTAATTAAAAATTAAAAAAGTTATAGGTCCGGTTTAACTCAATTCATTTTATACACCGCAACTTTTTTGCCTAAAAGTCCGGTTACCACACATTTTTTACCATAAATCGATGAATTGTAATATAAAAACGGGGTATTGCCTTCTAACGGAAACCCTGAAACCGTTTCACCCTTGTCAGATAACATTAACAACTCGCCAGCTTTAGGTATTGTTAAACCAATTAAATATTTTTCGGGTTGTTCTTCAAAAAACTGAACAGTATTGCCTGCCTCTCCAACTGGCTCATAGTCATACACCAATGACCCATCAGTTGAATAAACAAACAAATGATTCTTATCGAAAAACACATATTCGGGTGTTGAGTCTCCTGCTATATTTTTCAAGGCAAAGAAATGCTCTCCAGACCAGGCACCTAAACTTTTCTCTCTTACCCTTCCATCAAAAAACACAGTTACTACATTTCCAGCCGTATCAGCACTAACATATTTTGAATTGGCAGTGTTTGTTCCTGTTGACCGATAAAATTGATTTTTGATTAAAACCGGCACCTTTCCTGTTGCAAGTTGTTTACCTTTTCTATCGAAATACACAAACCTATTATCATTTGTATAGCCAAATAAAAAAGAAATTCCACTTACTTTGGCTAGCTGAACGGATTGGTTAAATAATCCAACATTACGTTTGGGATTCCAGCCTTCAAGAGCCTTTCCATTTAAATCATATATTAAAATTGACTGATCCTGCAAAGTGGTTACAATGCGATAATCATTATTGTTATCATAATCGAACAAAGACACCGGAGTAGTAATACGTTTGCGAAAACTAATCGGAAAATGAGGTAAAGGCTTTCCGTTTTCATCAGTTACATATAGTTTACTTGCTGTATTAAAAATCAGCAAAGGACTGCCATTTTTTTGAACAGATTTAACCTCTCCCATAATTGGTTCTGCCAATTTTACTTTCCAAAGCAAACGCCCTTCTTCAGTGTAGAAATACAATTGGTTTTGTATATCAGTAAATAACCAGTTATTTTTTCCTGCCGAAGAGCTTATTAAAACAGGAGCAGCATTCATATCGGCATCTAAACTAATTGTTTTTGCAAGTGTGTATTTAGAGTTGTCTTTTGAGGTAAGTTTATTTTGATGAGGTTGATACAACAAATTTAAATTACTGAAAAACTGCCCTCCACTAGTATTTAACTGATAGGTTAATCCATAAAAGTTGTTAAATCCTTGATCCGCGGAAAGGTAATTAAAGTAATCTTTTTGTATTCCGTTCAAGAGCATACGTTTGCTATTTGCAAAGTTTAGATAAACGAAAACAGATGATTCCTCATTGATGTACTGCTTATAACTTAGATAGCTTTTGTCCTGATCCAGATAATTTAAAGATTGATATTCATCAATAAACTGCTGCAAAACTCCTTGAGATGCTGCGGTAATAAGCCAATTATTCACTATGGTAAAGTAAGGTCTTCTGATTTCCTTAAAAACGCCACCCAATGCAGAGCTCAATAAATCAGGATAACTGCAATAAAAAACAGGATATCCCTTGTAAAAAGGCTCAAACGCAGGAGAGCTTCTTCTACCTTTATCCACATATACAATATTCTTCAAAAAAGCGGAGGCTTTAGAAGTATCTTTCAATGCGATAATCCCCAAATGATTTGCCCTTACAGTTAAACCGTCATTGTCATAAATAGCCAAGGCGAATTCATTTCCCATAAAATCAGCCCAATCATTTTCAAAGTCTGATTTATATATTTTATTGAATGAATCTAACCACGTATCATAGGCTCCAATTTGTTTGCTTTGCCCCAAAAAGACTTTATGATCTTTTTTAAATTGTGAATAGTTACTAATGCCGAAATCAATTAAAACCGATGTTTGGTTGGCTACAACAGATGGAATTGTAATTTTTTGTGCTTTTTGATTTAAAAACAAAGCTAAATACTCTGCATTGGAAAGACTTGCCTGAGTAATGCCGTTAAACATAAGTGCATCACTTTTAAAATTAAGATTGAGAAAGCTTGACTGAGCTATTTGTGACAAAAAATTGAATTCTCCCTGGTCCGCCTTGTTCAAGAAAGCATCAACAACTACTGGCAATTGCTTATAATTAATGTAAAGAGAAGCATTTAATGCCATTTTTTTAACATTTTCCACCTTAAAAAACGTCCCGAATGAAGGAGCAGCGGTATTCCTTTGCACTTCTATACTCTCTCTTATCAACTGCTCATCAAAACTCCCAATCAACATGCCATTTGTTCTGCACAGCGAAAACACTGCTTTATTTTCAAGTGAAATTGCATAAACGTCGGTATCTTCAATTTTCTTGGTTGAAAACTTTAATCCAGTTTCATTATCATCCAAATTTTTAAAATAGTTTTTCAGTTCTTCTTGGTTATCTATAGCAACGACAAATAACAATTCGGTATTTCCGGCTGTTGTAGGATGAAGAGATACAAGCATCCGACTTTTTTTAAGCTGTTTTCCTAAATCAGCATGCTGAAGAAAATAGCTGTTTAGCAGTTTAAATTTTTCATTCTGGTTAGATGTAAACAAATTAGTAAACATGTCACTCTTTTTAAAAAAGGAGAAAAGTTCATCAGAATGCTGAAAATCAACAACTATAGCTGCCGTAACCGGAATAGCTTTAAAAGGTTGTGTTTGCGAGAGACTTGAGTTTAAGTTTTTAAAATAGAAGTATGCCACTGAGATTACTGCTGTAATCAGTAATATCACTGTTGCCCAAAATTTATTCATTGAGAATGATTTATAAACAAAAATATACTTTTACACTTTTCTAACGTTTATTTCTTGTAAACTGTTGTTAATTTTGTTGCTTATTTCATAAAACGATTAACCTTCCGTTCATGCAAAAACAAGTTTTAATGATTGCAGCCATTTGCGGAGCTCTGGCTGTAGGACTGGGTGCATTTGGGGCTCACGGACTTAAACCTCTGCTTAATGATTACCAGCTTTCTATTTGGGAAAAAGGAGTTCAATATCAATTTTACCACACTATGGTGATGCTGGTTTTGGCATTTTACCCTAAAATATCCGTTAAAAGTTCATTTTTAAGAGCTGTTTGGTTTTTCCTTGCCGGAATTGTTTTGTTCTCCGGTTCATTATACATTTTGGCTTTAAAAGACCTTATTGGCATAAGCAACACAACTTTTATTGGCATCATAACTCCATTCGGGGGTATATCCTTTATTATTGGCTGGATGTCAATCTTTATTGGAGCTATGCGCGAACGAATGTAAGTGTTAGTAACTTATCATCGAATTTGCGTTGTCTATTTTTAATATCGAAAATCTAACAGCTCAATTCCTATATGCTTAAGCTTCATAATGGTGATTATAACGACAGGGTAACGTTATTTGCCGAGGTGATACTCCCATTGGCTATTTCGCGCAATTATACCTATCGAGTTCCGCATGAATTGAATCAACAGATAAGAGTTGGGCAACGGGTTGTGGTGCAGTTCGGAAAAAACAAAGTATATACCGCCCTGGTAAATCAACTGACAACTGATGCTCCAACATTGTATGAAGCTAAATATATCATTTCGATATTGGATGACATGCCATTAATTACCGAAAATCAATTACGCATGTGGCAGTGGATTTCATCATACTACATGTGTTACATTGGCGAAGTAATGAATGCGGCCCTTCCTTCGGCCATGAAATTGGCTAGCGAAACCAAAGTTTTACTGAATCGGGACCACACATTCGATAAGAGCTTGCTTACTGATAAGGAGTACCTAGTTGTTGATGCGCTTGAAATTAAAGACGAGTTGAGTATTAACGACATCATGAAAGTACTGGGGCAAAAATTGGTAATGCCTATCGTTAAGTCGTTAAATGAAAAACAAATTGTTTTAGTTTCTGAAGAACTCAATAACCGATACAAGCCTAAATTTGAAACATTTGTACAACTGCACAAAGCTTACAATCGTCCTGAACAATTAAAAGAGCTGTTTCAATTACTTGAGCGTGCTCCTAAACAGGTGGATTTATTGATGGTGTATCTCCATCTTTCAAAAATTAAATCCTCTGTTAGTAAAAAAGAATTAATGGAAGAAAGTGGTGCTTCGGCTGCAGCTTTCACGGCATTGGTTGACAAGGATATTTTTCGTATTGAAAAGAAAGAAGTTAGCCGATTTTCGGAACCCGAAATTGAACTAATAAAAAACTATACACTGTCGGTTGCACAAGAAAGCGCACTGACTGAAATATTACAGGGATTTACGGAAAACATGCCTGTTTTATTGCATGGAGTAACTGCATCCGGCAAAACACAGATCTACATAAAGCTTATTGAGGACTGCTTAAAAACCGGAAAACAAACACTGTACCTCCTTCCTGAAATTGCCCTTACGGCCCAAATGATTCAGCGTTTGCAGGCCTATTTTGGTGACAATGTTGGCGTCTATCATTCCAAATACAATGACAATGAACGTGCTGAGATTTGGCAGAAAACGCTTAAAAATCAATATAAGATCATTTTAGGGGCTCGTTCATCAGTATTTCTACCTTTTGCCGATTTAGGGTTGATTATTGTTGATGAAGAACATGAAACCTCATTCAAGCAATTTGATCCTGCTCCGAGATATAATGCACGCGATACAGCCTTATACCTCTCCCACCTTCATGGCGCTAAAATAATTCTGGGATCGGCTACACCATCTGTAGAAAGCTACTTCAATGCAACCAGCGGTCGCTATAAATTGGTTTCGTTGGTCGAACGTTTTGGAGGTGTTCAACTTCCCGAAATTCAAGTAGCTGATTTACAGCAAGAGCGTAAACAAAAATCAATGCGCTCCCATTTCTCCAGTTTACTGTTTACAGAAATGGAGTTGGCATTAAACAAAAAAGAACAGATAATTTTATTTCAAAACCGTAGAGGGTATGCGCCTATGCTCGTGTGCGGGACTTGCGGTTTTACACCGAAATGCATTAATTGCGATATAAGTCTCACCTATCATAAACATGATAACAAACTGCACTGCCATTACTGCGGATTTAAGGAAGAGATTTTCTATCGTTGTCCGGCATGTGGCAGCACCCAAGTTGAACAAAAAGGCTTTGGTACAGAAAAAATTGAAGATGAACTTGCCATTATGTTTCCTTCGGCACGTATTGCACGCATGGACCTCGATTCGACCAGAAGTAAATATGGCTACCAACAGTTAATTAATGATTTTGAAGAACGCAAAATTGATATTTTGGTTGGAACCCAAATGGTCACCAAAGGGTTAGACTTTGAAAATGTCAGTTTAATTGGCATTCTCAATGCCGATGCCATGCTCAATTATCCTGATTTTAGAGCTTTTGAACGCAGCTACCAATTAATGACTCAAGTTAGCGGACGTGCCGGCCGAAGAAATAGTAGAGGTAAAGTAATTGTTCAAAGTAATCAACCTTCGCATAAAGTGATTGAGTGGGTAATGTACAATAAGTACGATTTGCTATTCAAGGCAGAATTGGCCGAGCGTAGTGGCTTCCAGTATCCTCCATTTTTCCGTTTAATTCAAATTGACATTAAAAACAGGGACCTTAACCAAGTAAGTGAATCAGCTGAGTTTTTAGCCAAAGATCTGAAGTTACAATTAGGGAAACGCGTCTTAGGACCTGAATTTCCTTTAATTGTTAGAATCCGTAATTTTTATATCAAAACAATATTAATTAAGGTTGAAAGAGAGAATGTTTCAATTGGTAAAGTTAAACAGCTAATTCAGGCTGCTATTGAACGCTTTTATACTCAAAAAGAGAACCGCAACAGCCTGATAAAGATTGATGTTGATCCCTATTAATCCTCAGATCCAAAGTTATATATCAGGGTTAGCCCGGCAATAGGATTAAAATAAGTTTCAAACGAATAGTGTCCTGGAGTTGAATATTTAATCCCATTGGTTTCTGTTTCTGATTTCTCATGAAACCAAATACTTTCAATTGATGAGGAAGCCATTATTGTTACTCGATCAACAGGATAAAATTTAATACCAATAAATGGAGAAAACCCTGCTCCATTTCTGTTATTTGTATAATTTGATTCTACCCCTAATGATGGTAATGTTTGCCCTTTATAATCTGATCGATAATAAAATAAATCTAAACCGATTACTGGACGAACTAATGTGTATAAAAACTCGCGTTCAAATCCTAAGCCAACCTTTAAATTTTGATACTTACCAGTATTGCTTGCACAAGTTGCACAATCCGGCGTTGGATTTTGATCGTTAAAGTGATTATATCTAGCACCTAAGCGAAAAGAAAAAAGATTATTCCGAACTTTAAATATTAATTCGTTTGCATAGCTAGCAACATAGTCATTGTTGTTATAATCAGTTCCTACAACAGGAATTTGCTCATTATAACTTACCAAATTAAGGCCAAAACTATACTTATAAGGCGAAATATTTTGAGCCTCTGATGGTTTACTAAATAAAAATAAAAGAGTTAAGATAAATAATAGTCTAAGTTTGATCATTTGAATAAATTAGATTTGAAAAGCAAATAAGAGTTTGGCTTTTTCACCGCCCCCTTTCATAAATTGAGTCAAATTTATTGTATTTTTGATATTTTATTAATTAAAATTCACATTTAATGCTCGATTCATATAAACACAAAGGATTAAGAAAAGTATTGGTTAAGCAGCTGAGAGAGAAAGGCATTAAAGATGAAAAGGTTCTAATTTCTATTGAAAAGATTCCGCGACACTTTTTTGTTGACAAATACACTGCAGAGGTTGCCTATGCTGATAAGGCGCTGAAAATTGATGCAGGGCAAACTATTTCACAACCCTATACGGTAGCCTACCAAACAGAACTATTGCACATTCAACCGGGAGAGAGAGTTTTGGAGATTGGAACAGGTTCGGGTTACCAAACCTCCATTCTATTGGAACTGGGTGCAGAAGTCTATACTATTGAACGACAAAAAGAGCTGTATGACAAAACGACTAAGTTTTTGCCTAAATTAGGCTATCACCCTCATTTTTATTTAGGGGACGGTTCTATGGGCATACCGGAACAGGCTCCTTTCAACAAAATATTGGTTACCGCCGGAGCACCTGGTATTCCTGAAACATTATTAAAACAATTGGCAATTGGAGGTATTTTGGTTATCCCTGTGGGTGATGAACAAGTTCAAACCATGACAACCGTTTTAAGGATATCTGAAAACGAGTTTGAAAAGGTAGAATTTGCCCAATTCAGGTTCGTACCCCTTATTGGTGACAAGGCTTGGTAAATAAGTCGACAATTCAAGATTTACAATTTTAGCCTAAAATCTAAAATTGTAAATCTCATTATTAAAACTTCCTCAGTCTGCCCATCTCTACTTTTGCATCTCGCTCCTTAATACTTTCGCGTTTATCAAATTCTTTTTTCCCCTGAGCAAGTGCAATCTCAATTTTAGCAAAACCGCGCTCATTGATAAACATGTAAAGAGGCACAATTGTATAGCCCTTCTCTTTTGTTTTTTGAGCTAATTTTTTTAATTCTTTTTTCTGCAAAAGTAAAACTCTGTCACGCTTAGCCTCATGATTATAAAATGAACCATGCGAATATTCAGCAATGTGCATATTGCGGATGTAAAGCTCATTATCCATAAAAGCACAAAATGCATCATTTATATTCACTTTGCCCTCTCTTACCGACTTAATCTCGGTTCCTAATAGCTTTACTCCGGCAGTATACTTATCAATTATATGATACTCGAAGTACGCCTTTTTATTCTTTATATTAATGTTATTACCCGACATGTCTATTTAATGAATGTACGAGAAAGTGTTTGGATGAAAAAATGGCCTGATTTATGCCGTGGCCCTGTTCTCCCCCTATCACTCAATCATTGTGGTTTTATAATTAACACCGGCACTTTTACTTTGTGTCTTACAGTGTCAACTGTGGCCCCAAAGATAACATCTTTTAAGGCTTTATGACCATGTGCCCCCATTACTAATAAATCAATCGGGTTTGAATTTACAATTTCAGAGATACTTTTTGCCGGATTACCATAGCCTATTTGATAGCTTACATCATATCCCATTCCTTCAATCTCGGCTACATATTTCTCCAGGTTTCTGATATCACTACGGGTTTCAAAATCATTAATATTCTGCCCAAGATATTGAGCCCCTGCTGTTTCAACAATATGGATCAAGGTATAGGAAGCATCTTTGCCCCCTTGAACCAAAGCATTACGAATTGAGTGCTTATCCATTTCTGAAAAATCAACTGTTACGGCAATGTTTTTATAGAATATAATTTCAGGAGACTCGAGATCCAAAGCTTCTCCGTGAGGCAAAAAGTCGTCTTTAGGGCTTTTCCTTCTAACAAAAGGCGAGAAAATCACATAGATTAGTAAGCAACCGCATAAAATGGCAATCGGTATCACAAAAATATAGATATAGATTACATCTTTACCTGCTGTTTTAATCCAACTTGTAATTTCTTCTATCACCAGTTTTACATTTAACGAAATGATGAGCGTTGCGCAAATCCAGGCCAATATTTTCACCCATAATTTAATAGCAAAGCCATTCATCTGCATTCTATCACTACAAAAATGAATGAGTGGAATTATTGCAAACCCTAATTGCAAACTTAAAACCACCTGACTGAGTACTAATAATTCCCCTAGTTTTTCCTCGCCCAACCAAATAATAGTTACAAAGGCAGGAACAATTGCAATTAAACGAGTAAGCAATCTACGTAACCATGGCCTAATACGTAAGTTCAAATAACCTTCCATTACAATTTGGCCGGCTAGGGTTCCTGTAATGGTAGAACTTTGTCCGGACGCAATTAAAGCAATTGCAAATAGTGCCGGAGCTAATGACCCGAAGATTGATGTCAGCAACTCATGAGCATCTTCAATATCAGCCACGTCATAATATCCATTGTTATGAAATGCGGCGGCTGCCAAAATCAAAATAGACGCGTTAACAAAAAATGCAAGATTCAGTGCAATCGTAGTATCAAAAAAATTGAACTTGAGGGCCTCTCTAAGGCTTTTTCGCTCACCACCAATCTTTCGTGTCTGCACTAAGGATGAGTGTAAATACAGATTGTGTGGCATTACTGTAGCTCCTATTATTCCAATCGCTATATAAAGAGCATCCCCTCCTAAAATAGAGGGCTTAAAACCTTTTGCAACTTCTCCAAAATCAGGTTGAGCGATAAAAACATCAACCAAAAATGACAGGCCAATAATTGAAACCATCGAAACAATAAAAACTTCCATGGTTCTAATGCCCTTATTCATCAGGAAGAGAATAATAAGCGTATCAAACACAGTTATTGAAACACCCCAAATTAAAGGTAGACCAAACAGCAATTTAAGTCCGATGGCCATTCCTATTACCTCAGCCAGGTCACATGCAGCAATGGCTATTTCAGCCAGGAAATAAAGCGATATATTAATGAACTTGGGATAGGTTTTACGGGAAGCTTGCGCCAAGTCCAAGCCTCTTACAATGCCTAAACGAGCACTTAAACTTTGCAGCAACAGCGCCATTAAATTTGACATTAGAAGCACCCAAATCAAATGATAACCGAATTTACTTCCACCGGCAATGTCGGTAGCCCAGTTACCCGGATCCATATAACCAACACTTACCATATAAGCCGGGCCAACGAACGCCAGAAAACGTTTCCAAGTGCTTTTATGTTGAGGAATACTTACGCTTGAGTGTACTTCGCCTAAGGAGGTTGTTGTTTGAACTTCTGCCATATTGCTTACTTCGCTATCAGAATGTTATTTGCTACTTCTTTACTTAAAAACAGATTTCTACCATCTGCCAGACTTATCAGCACAGATTGGTCGTATTCATTTTTTTCAGTTATATAAATAGATGTCCCTAACCCCAATTGCTGCTTTTCAAGAAATTGAAGAAATGAGTTACTATGATCGGATACTCCAGCAATTTTACCAGAGTCTCCTACTTCTAATTTCAATAGTTTATAAAAGTTATTGGCTGAAAAAACACCGTTTTTTGACGGAATAGGATCACCATGAGGATCGTATTTAGGAAAACCTAAAAATTCATCAAGACGATTAATCAGGTTATCTGAATTGATATGCTCAAGCTCTTCGGCAATTTCATGTACTTCATCCCATTTAAAATGAAGTTTATTAACCAAGAAACACTCCCATAATCGATGCTTCCTGATAATTTGCACGGCAATCTCTTCACCTTTTTTTGTCAAACTAACACCTTGATACTTAGCGTAGTTAACCAACTTCTTCTCAGCTAGTTTTTTAATCATATCGGTAACCGAGGCAGCTTTGGTATTCATTGCTTCCGCAATAGCATTGGTGGTTACGTTTCCTACGCTGTTTTCAGTTAATTTAAATATTGCCTTTAAATAATTTTCCTCTGTAAATGAATTCATCCTTAATAAAAACAGTCAAAGCTAATATATTTTTTAGACTAATCTAAAATACCCAAATTTTTTTTTGGCAAAATATTGTTTGGTGGTAAATAAATTCGCTAATTTGCACGAAAAATAAAACAATGAACGGACACCACCTCGATAAAATAGACTTACACATAATCAAGCTATTGCAAAAAGACGGAAGAATTACGAATCTTCAGCTTTCCAACGAAATTGGATTATCGCCTGCACCAACGCTGGAACGCGTTCGTAAGCTCGAAAACCAAGGTTACATTAAAAGTTATCACGCTTCAGTAGATGAGGAATCATTAGGGTTTACAGTAAAATGCTTTATTCAAATTACTATTAACCTCAACATCCCTGATTCCCGTAATAAATTCATTAAAAAGATTAATGAAATTGATGAAGTAGTAGAATGTCACCACGTAACCGGCTCATCTGATTTTGTGGTTAAGCTGGTAGCTAAGGATATGAAAAGCTATGAAAAAATTATCTTGGAAAAAATGAGCAAGATTGAAGAAATCGGCCACCAAAGCACCATGATGATCCTTTCTAGCAATGTAAAGCCTTCTCTCCCAATCGTTATTGACAAGTAATTTGCCAGTTAACCGGAGTTAAGCCTTGTTGCTGTAATAATGCATTAGCTTTAGAGAAATGCCTGCAGCCCAGAAACCCATTATAAGCTGAAAATGGTGACGGATGGGCTGCTGTTAATACAAAATGTTTATTTTGATCAATTAATGTAGATTTGTTTTTAGCAAAATTACCCCACAAAATAAACACCAACCCTTCTTTCTGTTCTGATAATTTCCTAATAACCCTATCCGTAAACAGCTCCCAACCTTTGTTTTGATGTGATCCTGCTTGATTGGCGCGTACGGTTAACGTTGCATTTAATAACAAAACACCTTGCTCAGCCCATTCTGTTAACGATCCGTGATTAGCAACGTCGATACCTAAATCAGCTTCAAGCTCTTTATAGATGTTTTTTAATGATGGTGGCACTGATACACCTTTTTGCACCGAAAAACATAAGCCATGCGCTTGACCTTCCCCATGATAAGGATCTTGTCCAATGATTACAATTTTAACTTTTTCAAAAGGGGTAAAGTTAAATGCATTAAATATATCTGCTCCATTAGGATAAATTGTAAAGCCCTTGCTTTTTTCATCTTGTAAAAAAGTACGTAATTGTTTCATGTACTCTTTTTCAAACTCCTCTTCTAAAACAGTCAGCCATGACGGCTCCAATGCAAAAGATATAGTATTCATTTTGTCGCAAGATACAAAATCTAGCTCTCAACAAGTTTCTGAATGCTGCTTTACGGTAAAAGATATTGTTTAAAACTTCGTAACTATCAATTATCTTTTACCGTATTAAGGATATAAACTATTGATTATATTTTATTACAAACAATTACAACCATCATATGAAAAAAATTACTTTTTTAATCTTGACATTGTTGACCAGCATTTCATTACTTGTTTCATGCAAAAATGATGCGGAACCTCAGCCTACCTTTGAAGGAAGCTGGAAACTGCAAAGTGCTGAAGTATTAAACTACAATAGTAAAAACGAACTTTCCAGCAGCTTTGCCATACCAATTTCTCAATTTGCGGAAAAAGATAAGCTTGAAATCGAATTTAAGGTGGATAAAATAATTTCTCAGGTTGATGCAGACGGCAACGCAGTCATCACCTCTCTTTATTACAGAATTGACGGCAGTACAATTTTAGTAAAAACTGGACAGAATGCGCCTGAGACGGTTTTCGGCAATTACTCTCTTACCACAACTGACCTTACAATTGTTATGATTGATGTTAATGCAGACGGTCAGATTGCTACCAAACTTGTTTATAAACGTAAATAATATAGGCCAGTTTATTGTAAATTAAAAAACGCGTTACCAAACAGTAACGCGTTTAATATTTTGTTCAGTATAAATCAAGAGATTATTCAATCCAAGCTTTTACTTCATCCAAAGATGGATTTTTAAGATCAAGCTTCATTTTCTTTTTTAACCCTCCCATATCGTTAAATACTTTGTTCGGATTCGCGGATTTAAAATCCTCAATGGTATTGAAACCCATTTTACGAATTACCTGCACCCACTCAACAGGAACGCCTATAGCAACGAAGTCTTCATCTGTGCTAACAGTAGCTTTCTTCTCTGGACGCATTTGAGGGAAGAATAATACTTCCTGAATGGTACTTTGATTAGTCATCAGCATAGTTAAACGATCGATACCAATACCTAAACCGGCAGTTGGAGGCATACCATATTCCAATGAACGTAAGAAGTCTTCATCCATAGCCATTGCTTCATCATCTCCGCGAGCAGCAAGCTTTAATTGTTCTTCAAAACGCTCACGCTGATCAATAGGGTCATTCAATTCTGAGTATGCATTAGCTATTTCCTTACCGTTTACAAACAACTCAAAACGCTCAACCAAACCTTCTTCTGAACGATGTTTTTTCGCCAAAGGAGTCATTTCAATTGGGTAATCAGTGATAAACGTTGGCTGAATTAATAAATGTTCTACTTTCTCACCGAAAATAGCATCTACTAATTTACCTTTACCCATGGTATCATCAATATCAATTTTAAGCTCCTCACAAACTTGACGCAGTTGAGCTTCATGCATTTTTGAAACATCAATACCTGTATACTTTTCAATAGAGCCGTACATTGTCAAACGCTCGTAAGGTCCTTTAAAATCAATTTCATTACCCCAGGCTTGTACTTTCGTTGTACCATGCAATGCTAAAGCAACCTTTTCAATCACTTCTTCCGTCATGGTCATCATCCATTTGTAGTCTTTATAGGCTACATAAATTTCCATTGAAGTAAACTCAGGATTGTGCGTACGATCCATACCTTCATTTCGGAACATTTTCCCAAACTCGTACACACCATCAAAACCCGCAACAATTAGTCGTTTTAAGTACAGCTCATTGGCAATACGCAAAAACAAAGGCATATCAAGCGTATTGTGATGAGTGTTAAACGGGCGAGCTGCTGCACCACCGTGAATCGCCTGTAAAATTGGCGTTTCAACTTCCAACCATCCATGCGAGTCAAAATACTGACGCATGGTACTGATCAACTTAGAACGGGTGATAAAAATATTCTTAAACTCAGGATTTACCGTTAAATCAACATAACGCTGACGATAACGCATCTCCGGATCAGTAAATCCATCATAAACATGTCCTTCGTCATCACGTTTTACCACTGGTAATGGTTTTAGTGATTTACTTAGCACTGTTAGAGAGCTAACATGAATAGAGATTTCACCGGTTTTGGTAATAAACGCATAACCAGTAACACCTATAAAATCTCCAATATCTAAAATTTTCTTAAAAACAGTATTATATAATGCTTTGTCTTCTCCAGGAGCGATCTCATCACGGGCAACATACAGCTGAACTCTACCTGAAGCATCTTGCAGTTCTGCAAACGAGGCACTTCCCATAATCCGCTTGGTCATAATACGACCAGCCAGTGATACTGACTGAAATTCAGTACTACCTTCCTTAAAATTATCTTTTATCTGTTTAGCATGAGCGTTAACTTCAAATAATTCAGCAGGATATGGATTGATGCCTAACTGGCGTAATTCTTTCAATCCTTCACGACGTTGAATTTCCTGTTCGTTTAGCATGGTATTATCTCTTATCTTAAAATTGGAGTGCAAATATAGGGATTTTAAGCCAACAGCCCTGATAATTTGAAAATTACACAAGAAGATTATTTACTTTTCCCTCCACTCAACCTTCATTTTTTTCAATTCACTTAAGTTTTATTATATTTTTGAAGATTTAATTAGAAGTTACCAACTATGGCTACAGAAAAAAAATATAAAACCTTTAAAGAGTTTTATCCTTTTTACCTAACTGAACATCAAAACAATACAAGCAGAAGATTACACTTCATCGGTACCGGATTAGTCATTTTATTACTTCCGGCCTCAATGCTTTTTCATAGTGCTTGGTTATTATTGTTAATTCCGTTTGTTGGTTATGGTTTTGCCTGGGTTGGTCATTTCTTTTTTGAGAAAAATAAACCGGCTACTTTTCAATACCCGTTATATAGCTTAGGTAGCGACTTTAAGCTTTTTTTTGACATACTGGCGGGAAAACAGAAATTATAAAATAGAACGGCTATTAGATTATTAAGATGTAATAGCCGATTCTCTTAAAAACACTATTTGATTCCTTCATCTACATATAATCTTAATGACTTCATACTCGCCTGGGAGTCCATATATTGTTTTTCAAGCTTTTCTTGTGTTTGGGATAATAATGCTTGATCGGCTTTAATTTGTCGACGTCCTTTCTCCAATACAGGAATATCCTTTAAAAATCTTTGATGCTTTTCAACTTCTATCTTCATTGAATCAATCAATGCCCGCTGATGTAATAAATTACCTTTTACACGGTCACGTAATGCCAAATAAGCGCTATCACTTTCATTTTTAACAGCTTTAACTATCTCATCTCGTTCTGTTACTGTTCGAACCTGCTGGGCAATCATCAGATTGTAAAGTGAATCCATTGCAGCAACTTGCATTAAAGTAGTTTTATGAGCAGCGTCAATTTGTTCCTTACTTTCGCTTCCCCCGCAGGCTGTTATTACTAATACAATTAAAGGGTAGATTAGAGATGATATACTTTTCATGTGTATAGTTATTAGTTTTTAAAGGTCAAATGGTATACTGAACTCTCAATGTGAGAGTCTCATACTTAAATATAAGTTAAAAATCACTTAATCAATAGGATTACAACATGTTTAAGCAAAAAACTTTTATCAAAAAATAGACCAAAACCTACCCTACAACCAATTAGATCCGAGTTTTGAGATGATTAAGATCAAATTCAAAAAATAAAAAAAGCTGCGTCATTATTGACACAGCTTTTAAACTTATTCTTAAAACTTTATATCACATAACCGACAACACCTTGAAGAGGTGCAGCATTACATTAAATCCCTCTGCGTTGTTTTTCCTTTAAGATAAGACCAAGTTCTCGTCCCATCTGTCCGGCTATAGCAGTGTTCTCCTGAGCTCTTCTGAAAAGGTAAGGCAATACAGCTTTTACAGGGCCATAAGGGACGTATTTAACTACATTAAACTTCTCATGTGAAAGATTAAAGCTCAAATTATCACTCATACCTAACAGCTGAGAAAAATACACTTTAGAATTTTGAGCCTCAATTCCATGCTCTTCCATCAGTTTTACAAGCTTCATGCAACTTGCTTCATTATGGGTTCCTGCAACAAAAGCCACCCTATTCAAATGCTCAACACAGAACTTAACAGCCTCGTCATAATCACGGTCAGTAGCTGATTTATTAGGCTGAATTGGTGATTCATAGCCCATTTCGGCAGCTCTTTTACGCTCTTTTTCCATGTAAGCACCACGAACTAATTTAGCACCCAAATAATAATTACTGGATTCAGCTTCAGCAAAATTCTTTTTCAAAAAAGCCAAACGATCATGACGGTAAATTTGATATGTATTGTAAACAATCGGATCGATGCGGTTGTACTTTTGCATCATCTCAATTGTAAGATTATCAATTGTATCTTGTATCCAGCTTTCTTCGGCATCAATCATAACAGGAATGCCTGCCTGATAGGCTGCATGGCAAATCATATCAACACGTGAGCGAACTCTCAACCATTCGTCATTCTCATTTGAAGTTAAGGTTTCACCGCGTTGAATTTTATCTAAAAGGTCAAATCGAGCAATACCAGTAACTTTGAATACCGAAAACGGAACTTTTTTATCTTTTGTTGCACGACCAATGGTCGCTATAATTTCTTGACAGGTTTCGTCAAAGGCTTTTTCATTGTGCTCACCTTCAACAGAATAATCTAATATAGTACCAACCTGATAATTTGAGAGTTGATTAATAGTTGCTTCACAATCCTTAATGCTCTCTCCTCCACAAAAATGATTGAATATAGTTTTGCGGATTATGCCTTCTATTGGCAGACCAATATTCAAGGCAAAATTTGTTAAAGGAGGACCAATCTTTACAAGGAAATTAATGTTGATCACTTTAAAAAGCCAGAATGCTTTTTTCAACTCTCCATTCGACATATGCGAAAACGCAATTTCTGTATTATCAAAGGATAAAACTGATGATTTTACGGGCTGACTCTCTATCATGGCGCAAAGATACATTTTTTACAATTTGAAGCACAAAACAGATATATATTTAAACAATTAAATTACAATCAGTTAACAATTAACTTTTGTTTAAACGTGGTAGTTCTAAGCTTAAAACCTGATTGAATTCGACTGGAAATCGTAATTTGGCGCCATGAGTTTACAACCCATCCAAAGTTCAGGATATAAAGTAGTTTTCGGAGATGCAGCCGAACTATTGATCAGTTTTCTAAAACAACGTACTTATTCAAAAATTTTCTTTTTGGTCGACACCAATACCGGAGAGCATTGTTATCCTGGTATTGCTTTGCATATTGCTGGTGATATACCTCATGATATTATTGAAATTGATGCCGGTGAAGAAAACAAGAACATTGATATATGTATAGGTATTTGGAAAATGCTCCTTGATTTTGGTGCTGACCGCAAAGGTTTAGTAATCAATTTAGGGGGTGGCGTGGTAACTGATATGGGAAGTTTCGCGGCAGCTACTTACAAACGAGGCATTGATTTTCTCCAAATACCCACTACACTACTTTCTCAGGTTGATGCTTCGGTTGGGGGTAAAACAGGAATCGATGTTGATGCTGTAAAAAACATGGTGGGAACTTTTACGAACCCTCAATTAGTCATTATAGATCCTAACTTTTTACAAACCCTGCCTCAACGAGAATTGATTTCAGGCTTTGCAGAAATTATTAAACACGGTCTGATAATGGATAAGGCCTATTTTAAAGCTATAAAGTCGTTTGACTTCAGTAATGTTGATGAAAAAATTATTTACCGATCGGTAGAAATCAAAAATGAAATAGTTACTGAAGATCCTCACGAAAAGAACATCCGCAAAAAACTAAATTTTGGCCATACCATCGGACATGCTGTTGAGAGCTATTCATTGCAAAATGATGAAAAACCACTTACTCATGGCGAAGCTATTGCTATTGGTATGATTACCGAAAGTTGGCTATCAGCCAAACATGCGGGTTTAAGTGAGGATGAATTAAAGGAAATCTACGACTTCATTTTATCAGTCTATCCAGCCTATACAGTTTCAGAAGAAAGCTTCGACGAATTGATTACTTACATGAAAAATGACAAAAAGAATGAGGATGATAAAATCAATTTCACCCTGCTCAATACGATAGGCACATCGTCAATTAATCATTCATGCACAAATGAAGATATATTAGAGTCGATACGATTCTACAATAATCTTATCAAATAATTAACAAAAAGTAAAATAGTTTAAATTATTTATAATTTTTAACAAAAGTTTTTTGTTTTACTCAAAAAGACTTTTACATTTGTACTAATCACAAAACAAACAAGAATGTTATTAAGCAACGCATATTGGTTCTTCGGTTACTTTTACTTTTTTAGTAAAAGCCGGGACTAGTATGTAGATACGAAAGATATACTCACATAAAAGGTCCCGGCGCAAATGCGACGGGACCTTTTTCATTTTATGCACAATATGAACAGAAAAAGGGTTGCAATTCAGGGTACAAGAGCTTCGTTTCACGAAGAAGCGGCTTACAAATATTTCGGTGAAGACATTGAAATTGTAGAGTGTGTTACTTTTAAACAAACTTGCGAAGCAGTAAAGAAAAACGAGGCCAATTATGCCGTAATGGCCATAGAAAATTCAATTGCCGGTAGTTTGTTGCCTAACTACAATTTATTGCAAGAGTACAATTTCCCAATTGTTGGAGAAGTTTACCTGCACATTCAATTGCATTTATTGGCATTACCCGGGGTAAAGTTTGAAGATGTCAAATATGTTCACTCTCACCCTATTGCAATTCGCCAGTGCAATGATTTCTTTGAAGATTTCCCGCACTTGCAGGTATTGGAAAAAAACGACACAGCTGCTTGCGCAAAAAACATACGCGAGAATTTGTTAACCGACACAGTGGCAATTGCAAATCTAACCGCAGCAAAAATGTATGATCTGGAAGTTTTAGAGCGTCGCATTGAAACCAATAAAAAGAACTTTACCCGTTTTCTGATTTTATCCAAGGATGGCGTTGAATCTCCTGAAATCAATAAGGCTTCTATTTGCTTTCAGGTAGGTAACACTATTGGCTCTCTGGCTAAGGTTTTAAACATTTTTGTTGAAAACAACATTAATCTTACAAAGATCCAATCTATGCCAATTATCGGAAAACCAAATGATTATAACTTTTATGTAGATTTAGAGTGGGAAAAAGAAAACGACTACGATCACAGTATGCGTAAGCTATTAAAGACTGTAGTGAATCTGGCTGTTTTAGGAGAGTACCAAAAAAATCCAATGAAATAAACTCACCTCTCATAGCTGCGATCACATTAATTAGAAACAAACAAATTATAATAATAAGGTTAAATTAAAACTATTCAACATGAAATCATTCAACGTCCTTCCATTAAACGACTGGTTCCCAAGCGGCAATGAACCGTTAGTAATTGCCGGACCATGCAGTGCCGAAACAGAAGATCAGGTTATGGCAACCGCGCATGGATTGAAAAAAACAGGAAAAGTTAGCTTATTCCGTGCAGGTGTTTGGAAACCGCGTACTCGTCCAGGTGAATTTGAAGGACATGGCGCTGAAGCCTTAAAATGGTTACAACGCGTAAAAGAAGAAACCGGATTTCCGGTAACTTGTGAAGTTGCTACAGCAAAACACGTGGAGGAGTCGTTGGAAGCAGGCGTTGATGTTTTATGGATAGGAGCTCGCACAACAGTAAATCCTTTTTCGGTTCAGGAAATTGCAGATGCTCTTAAAGGTGTTGATATTCCGGTAATGATTAAAAATCCTGTAAACCCTGATTTATCATTATGGATCGGAGGAATTGAGCGTTTACACCGTGCAGGTATCAACAAATTGGTCGCTATTCACCGTGGATTCTCTTCATTCGAAAAATCGGCTTTCCGCAATGAACCAATGTGGGAAATGGCTATCAACTTAAAAACACAGCACCCGGAACTGCCAATTATTGTTGACCCAAGTCACATTTGCGGTAATCGTGAGTTGTTGCCTTACATTTCGCAAAAAGCAATGGACCTTGACATGCAGGGATTAATGATCGAAAGCCATATTAACCCGCAAACAGCTTGGACTGATGCAAAACAACAAGTTACACCTGAAGCGCTCGTTACTTTGATTAACAATTTAACGTTGCGTAAACCAGAATCACAAAACGTAGAATTTGTAAGTAAATTAGAACAACTTCGCCAACAGATTGACAAACTTGACGACCAGATAATCCAAAAAATGGCTGAGCGTATGTCAATTGTGGAAAAAATCGGTGAATACAAACGTGACAACGACGTTACTATTCTTCAGGTTAATCGCTGGGAAGAAATTATGGCTAAACGTACTTCATTTGCAAAAGCGTTAAACTTAAGCGAACCGTTCACTCACCGTTTACTAGACCTGATTCACAGCGAGTCGATCCGTCGTCAAACAGAAATTATGAACACCAAACCGGTTGAGCACGCTTAATTAAAAAGATTTCACAGATTAGGTATGATGCCTCCTATTGCTCAATCAGGGTAATCATGCCTAATCAATGTAATCAGTTTATATGAATAGTATTTTAGTAAAAACTACAACTCATAACATAAACGGAGAGATTACACTGCCTGGTTCTAAGAGTGAAAGCAACCGCGCACTTATTATGCAGGCACTTTGTAAGCATCCTTTCGAAATTAGGAATCTTTCCATTGCCGACGATACTGTAACACTTCAACAGCTTCTAACAACAGACATAAAAAATCATTTGACTGAGATAAATGTTGGCCCAGCTGGAACTGCAATGCGTTTCTTAACAGCATTCCTATCCGTTACGCCCGGAGAATGGCTTTTAACCGGAACACACCGCATGCTGGAAAGGCCAATTAAATTGCTGGTTGATGCGTTGAAAGAACTAGGCGCCGACATTGAATATGCAGGAAAAGAGGGTTATCCTCCATTGAAAATCAGAGGAAAAGACTTAACCTTAACCAATAATATTTCGATAAACGGAAGTGTAAGTAGTCAGTATATTTCAGCATTGTTAATGATTGCCCCTACCCTGCCTCAAGGTTTGATTTTAAACCTAACAGGCACGGTAGCTTCTCGACCCTATATTGAAATGACACTGGCCATGATGAAAGAGTTGGGTATTCAGCATAGTTGGCAGGAAGGCGCAATAGTGATTCCGCATCAGGATTATCAACCAAATAACTTATTTATTGAACCTGACTGGAGCGGTTCTTCTTACTGGTATTCATTAGCCGCCCTCTCTGACCATGCAGAAATCAAGCTAACCGGTTTAAAAGGATTTAGTTTGCAGGGTGATAGTGTGATTGCAAAAATAATGGAAGATTTTGGGGTAAAAACAACATTTGAAACAGATGGTATTCGGTTAACCAAAGTTTCGGATGAAATTACAACCAACTTTATTGATTTTGAACACTGCCCGGATATTGCACAAACCCTTGCGGTAATCTGTGCAGGTCAAGGTCACAACTGCACGTTTACAGGTCTGGAAAGTTTAAAAATTAAAGAAACTGATCGCGTAGCTGCTCTCCAAAACGAGCTGGGTAAGTTTGGTGTAACGATCACTCAAGATGGGTTAAACTATCATCTTGATTGTTCGAAAAGTTCGATAGAACCTCTTCAAGCTTCCGATATTTTAACACAGAATTCGGCTGTTTTTATCAATACCTATCACGACCATCGTATGGCAATGGCTTTTGCACCATTGGCTTTAAAGGTCGACGCTTTGGAAGTTGAGGATCCTCAAGTAACCGGAAAATCATACCCGCATTTTTGGGGGGATTTAGAAAGTGTGGGATTTGAGTTTGATAAAGCTATAACGAGCAATTAAGTTTTAGAATTACAGTTTTAGATCTATAAATTAATTTACTTCTAAAACCTAGAATCGTAATTATAATATGGCAGGCAATACATTCGGAGAAGCATTCAGAATAACAACATTTGGCGAATCACACGGAACTGCAATAGGTGTAATCATTGATGGCTGTCCGGCAGGCCTGGAATTAGATCTAAACTTTGTTCAATCAGAGTTGGATCGTCGAAAACCAGGACAGTCGAAAATCACCACTCAACGAAAGGAGTCTGACACAGCGCAAATTCTTTCAGGAATATTTGAAGGTAAATCAACTGGAACCCCTATTACTTTTTTAATTCCCAACGAAGATCAGCGTTCAAAAGACTATGATCATAACGTAGGTCCATTCCGTCCTTCTCATGCTGATTATACGTACCAAACTAAATACGGCATAAGAGATCATCGAGGAGGCGGACGCTCTTCAGCCCGTGAAACTGCTGCCCGTGTTGCAGCCGGGGCTATTGCTAAGTTACTCTTAAAGCAAGTTGCAGGCATTGAAATAAGTGCTTATGTAAGCGCAGTGGGAGCAATGAAAGTTGAAAAACCTTACAGTGAGCTTAATCTGGCAGAGGCGGAAAACAATATTCTGCGCTGTGCGGATCCAGAAAAAGCGCAAGAAATGATTGCTTACATTGATAGTGTACGCAAAGCAGGTGATACTGTTGGCGGTGTGGTAACCTGCATCGCTCAACAAGTGCCCGTAGGTTTAGGAGAACCAGTATTCGATAAACTACATGCCGATTTGGGAAAGGCTATGTTAAGTATCAACGCTGTACATGGTTTTGAATACGGCTCGGGCTTTGAAGGAGCAACCATGCTAGGTTCGTCGCATAATGATTTGTTCGAAACGGATTTTTCAACCAGAACCAATAACTCAGGCGGTATCCAGGGAGGGATCTCCAATGGCCAGGATATTTATTTCCGGGTAGCATTTAAACCAGTGGCAACTATTATGCAAGGTCAAGAAACAGTAGACAAAGACGGTAATAAGGTAGAATTGCATGGCAAAGGTCGCCATGATCCCTGTGTTGTTCCCAGAGCAGTTCCTATTGTTGAGGCAATGACTGCTTTAGTATTAGCAGATCATTATTTGCGAAATAAAAATGCTAAAATATAAAGAGGCTTCGGCCTCTTTTTTTTTCCATTACTTCATCTAAAAGAGAAATAAAATAAATTTATAAATAAGTATATATACTTAAAATTAAAATATTTTACACTTATATATTTTTTTCCATTATGTTTGGTTCGGTACTAACAATTAAACAAAATGAAAAAATTCTACTTATTAATTGCCTCGGTAATGATGGCAGGAGCAACAATGGCTCAATCTCCAGTTAAATTTGGTATTAAAGCAGGTGGTAACTTTGCAAACAACACATTCACAAATGCAGGCTTTTCGGCGTCTCCGTCGTCCCTTACCAGCTTTTTTGTTGGGGGATTAGTAACTGCTGAAATTGCTGACAAATTTGCCTTCCAACCAGAAGTCTTGTTATCATCTCAAGGATACAAATCAGGAGAGTTTAAAAACAACACACTTTATTTAAATGTCCCTTTAATGTTTAAGTATAATGTTATTAGTGGCTTAAACCTTCAAGCGGGACCACAGGTAGGGCTTTTATTAAGCGCTAAAGAAAAGCTTAATGGCGAATCAGTTGATATTAAAAAAAATTACAAAAACCTTGATTTGGGAGCCAACTTTGGTGCAGAATATCAATTTCCAATGGGGTTATTTTTAGATGCCCGTTACACTTTAGGTTTAGCAAACATTGCAAAATTAGAGGAAGGCGAATCTGGCTCAGTTAAGAACACTGTATTCTCATTAGGTTTAGGATTCCGTTTCTAAGACCAAAAAAATAAAAAAGTAAATAAAAGACCGTCTGATCAGGCGGTCTTTTTATTTTTATAAACAGAAAAAACTATAAAATCTTAAAACCATGAAAAGAGTTACAGGCATTGGTGGCATATTCTTTAAATGCAGTGATGTTGAAAAACAAAGAGAATGGTATTCCAAGCATTTGGGTATTCAATCCGGCGAGTATGGAGGAACGTTTGAATGGCGCTTAAAAGATGAACCTGACCATGTTGCATATACAGCTTGGAGCCCATTTAAGGCTGATACTGACTATTTTTCTCCAAGTGAAAAACCTTTCATGTTTAATTACAGAGTTGAGAATTTAATTGAACTACTTAAGGTACTCAAAGAAGAGGGCATTACAATCGTTGGCGAAGTTGAAGAATATCCTTTTGGAAAGTTTGGCTGGATTATGGACCCTGAAGGAAATAAAATTGAGCTTTGGGAACCTAATGACAAAAATTATTACAATGAAAATGATAACACATAATATTTTCAATTTATAAAAAAAGATTGTTCAATCTTGTAAAACAGAATTTGTATATTAAAAGCGCTATAAGGCAAATAGTTACAGAGAAGGAATTCTCTTACTTTTGCCAATCATTGAATACGCATAGACATATCAAAAACTATTTGTTTATAACAAGACGCGATAACTCTTAACTATGAAAATACTAGTTTTTGGTGCTTCGGGGCGCACCGGCACTCAAATTGTTCAACAGGCGTTAGCGCAAAACTATCATGTAACTGCATTTGCCCGCAACCCATATGGTGTGCATGTACAACATCCATCTCTTGAAATTATTATGGGTGATACCTTAGATGCGGAAAAAGTTCAAGAAGCTTTGCAGGGACATGACATAGTGCTTTCTGCTTTAGGTTTTAAAAATCTTGATGACCGGTTGGAAAGCTATAAAAATATAGTTTCAGGAATGAAATCCCTGCAAATAAAGCGACTCATTGCTGTGGGGAATATGGGCATTTTACAAGCTGACGAAAAAAATATCATTGCTCAAACCCCAAAGTTCCCAACACAGTATTTAGAAATATCCGATTCGCATTTGAAAGTTTACGACCTATTAAAAGGAAGCAACCTGGACTATACATTTGTTTGCCCTCCAAATATTCTTGACGAAAAAAAAACAGGAAAGTATCTAGTTAAATCCGAATATCATCCTGGAGGAAATTCAATTACCACAGGCGATTTAGCCGACTTCATGCTTAATGAAATTAAAGACAAGGCTTTTATTCAAAAACGCGTTGGTATTAGTAACGATAAAGCTTAAACAAATGAAAAATCAGCATAACAATTTTTAAGCCCCTTTTCCAATAAATCGCGGCGTAGATTTTTTCCTATAAATACAATCTTACTGGTTCTAACCATACCTTCTTCCCAATCGCTACCTAAAGTATAAGATGCGTTATTCATAACAGATTGAACAATATGCCGTTCATCCAAACCGGCAAAATTCAACACACCTTTTACTCTGTAAAAACTCTGACCTTGAATCACCAATAGTACATTGAGCCAGTGCCTGAACTTCAGTAAGTCTAAAGGTTGATCAAAGACAAAAGATTGCGAAACAACTTCTTCATGCTTTATCTGCATTCCCATTGGAAAGAACCTAAACCCTTGTTCTACTTTTTTAGGACTATATGCTGATAAACTCAATAAGTTAAGTTCTTCCTGTTCTCCATGCAGGGAGTTAACCAGGGAAGCATAAGGGTTTATTTTTTTTATCGTAGCTACAACAGTCATTAACTCTTCAGCATCAATTAAATCGACTTTATTAACTACAATCACATCGGAAAATGCCAACTGTTTACGAACTTCTTCTCGCTCTTTCAATTGAGAAAGCACATTTTGGGCATCAACCAAACAAATTACGCCATCCAGTTTAAAGTGTGATTGAATGATCTGATCGCCGACAAATGCAGCTGCTACTGACGAAGGATCTGCAATTCCGGTACTTTCAACCACAAGGTGGTCAAAAACAGGAATTTCTTGTATCAACTTAGCCAACACTTCGTTAAATTCTCCACTCATGGAACAACAAATACAGCCATTGGAAATCTCAAACAATTCATTGTTACCTTTAAACACCAATTCGCTATCAATACTTACATCACCAAATTCATTTTCCAGAACAACCAGTTTCTTATCCATATTTTGTTTTATAAGCTGATTCAGTAAAGATGTTTTTCCGGCGCCTAAAAAGCCGGTTAAAATGGTAACAGGAACTGGGTATTGCATTTTTATGAAATAAATAAATGAGGTATCGTCTTTATTATTATGCTGGCAAAGTTACAGCATATTTTTTATCAGGTTAAATTCAATTATTCGATAAATAAAGGTTGGTTGAACAACACAACATTAATTCTTAATATCTTTGTTTTTCACATTATTCAACCACTATTTTCCAAAATGCTATCACCCATTACTACCGGCATTTGTTCTTTTGGTTATTCAACTAAAGTTTTTCATGCGCCTTTAATTATTAACAACCACAACTTTAAATGGACAGCAGTAGTTGAACGTAACAATGAAGCCTCCAAAGAACAGTATCCCCAATTAACCATCTATAAATCGGTTGATGATTTACTGAAAGATGATAGTCTTGAACTCATCATTGTCAACACTCCCAATCAAACACATTATGATTTAGCAAAGAAAGCCTTACTAGCTAACAAACATGTTATTATTGACAAACCCTTTACAGCAACTGCAGCTGAGGCCAAGGAGCTGATATCGTTGGCAAATGAACGTCAAAAGATGCTTTCTGTATTTCATAACCGTCGCTGGGATGGTGATTATTTAATTGTAAAAAACGTTATTGAAAGTGAAGCTTTAGGAAGATTAGTTGAAGCTGATTTCAGATTTGAACGTTTTAAAACCGAACTAAATCCTAAAAAACACAAAGAGGAAGCAGCTCCGGCCACAGGTCTTTTATATGAAATAGGCACGCATATTATTGACCAGGCCATTGCATTATTTGGTATGCCACAAAGCCTTTTTGCTGATATCCGTAAAACCCGCGACGGCTCCCTAGTAGATGATTATTTCGAATTGCTATTGTTCTATCCTAATTTCAGATTAAAGCTTAAGAGTACAATTTTAGCTAAAGAAGAGCTTCCCGGTTATATATTACATGGAACAAATGGATCATTCATTAAAAAAAGAATGAATTTGCAGGAGATGCAACTTGCGGCCGGAATGACTCCTTTTGAAACAGACTATGGTGTTGAACCCGAAGCTGAATGGGGTATTCTGAATATTATAAACGACGGGGTTTCTATGAAAAAACAGTTGCCTACTCCTGTTTCAAACTATGCTAAATTTTACGAACTTGTATATGATCACATTCGTAATAAAGGACCTGTCCCTGTTAATCCCCAAGATGCCATGAAAGGCATTCAACTTATTGAAGCTGCTTATAAAAGTAATATCACAAAACAGGTTGTTAACCTTTGATGAAGGCAATTAAATTAAGTATCTTCCACCCCAATTTGTAGTTTAAAATGATTAAAAAATTTGCCATAGGCGTTGATATAGGAGGATCGCATATAACTTCGGCGGTAATTGACCTTAATAACGGAAAGATTATTGAGTCGAGCCATATGCGTATGCGTGTTAACGCACACGGAACTCCAGATAATATAATTTCTGTTTGGTCGGGATGCATTGCTAATTCGATTGAGCAAGTAGATAAAACGGAAATAGCAGGTATAGGAATAGCCATGCCGGGACCGTTTGATTACGAAAAGGGCATCTGCTTTATTCAAGGGCAAAACAAATATGATTTACTTTACGGATTAAATATTAAAACCTTACTGGCGGAAGCTCTTCAATTACCTGAATACAATTTCCGTTTTTTAAACGATGCCGCCTGTTTTTTAAAAGGAGAAACATTTAGTGGTGCTGCAGCCGGGGCCAAAACCGCTTTCGGAATAACCCTTGGAACCGGATTAGGTTCGGCCTATTTTGCGGATAATAGTGCAGAAGATGCAGACCTTTGGTGTAGTGAGTTTCGAGACGGAATGGCCGAAGATTATATTTCAACCCGCTGGTTTGTCAATCGTTACGAAGCACTTTCCGGACGCTCAGTGGCTGATGTAAAACAGCTTTCAGAATTGACAGCTACCGACGGAACTGCTCAAATGGTTTTTGACGAGTTCAGTCAAAGTTTAAGCGATTTCATACTTCCTATTTTGCGTGAGAAAAATCCTGAATATGTGGTTATAGGCGGAAACATTGCCAATGCCTGGAATTTATTCATTGGCAAGGTGCAGGATGATGTTCAAAAGGAATTCCCGAAAGTAAAGATCACTAAAGCAGAATTATCTGAGGAAGCAGCACTTATAGGTGCAGCATCTCTATTTAGTGAAGAATTAACCGTTTGATAGTGTAGCACAATTAAAGAGCTAAGCGGGAAAGTATTTCTTCATTCGCTCCACTACTTCGTAAACAGCCGGACAAATTGCAGTATTTTTTAAGGTTATATCAAGAATTTGCAACATGGGCGAGTGATCAGTGTGAGGATATTGGCGACAGGCTTTGGGTCTGTCGTCATAAACCGAACAATAGTTATCATCTCCTAAGAAAGGACAAGGCACTGACTGCAATACATAATCATTATCCTCATCAACTCTAAGGTATTTTTCTACAAAACTACCCGGTTTCATTTTTAAACGCGATGCTAAGCGTTCAATATCGCGTTGAGTAAACAGCGGCCCCGTTCCACGACAACAATTAGCACAGGTTAAGCAATCAGTATGGGCAAAAACGTGTTCATGCTGCTCGGCAAAAGCCTCATCAACATCATGAGATTTTTTACTCTTTAATCGTTCGAAATACTTCTTATTTTCTTTCTTACGCTTTTGTGCTTCTCCTTTGAGCTGTTTTAAATCAATCATCCTCATCCCCTAAAACACATTTACCCCACGCAAGGGTGAGGTAAATGGATGATATATCAAAAAGATTAGTTCTAACTGAATCTTTAGAATTATTTATTTTCTTGATGAAGATCACGTTCGTGTGAAGTATTCAGCATACTAGCAATTGCCATAAAGCTCAATACAGTACCTACAGCAATTATTCCCCAGCATACCAATGACAATAAATGTGAATCCATGATGAAACGCGCAAATGTTCCAATCATGATAACAATAACACCTACGGCTAAAAATGCGAAGTCTTTATCTATTTTGGTTTCCATATTTAAAATTTTGCCAAAAATAGGGTTTAAGTCCTATTGATGCAAATACTTCAAACTAATTAAGAAACTTTTGTAAAACCAGCTAACATTTTAATTACATTATTTAAATATGAAGATAATATCATTTTATTTTCTCACCTTTTGAAAAAATAAAATTATTTTAAGCCCCTGAATAAAATAAATATTTTTTGGGCGTTGTTTAGGTGTGTTATAATTAACGGTATAAACAGGCGAGATCGGGATATTATTATTAACTAAATAGGGTTATCGTTAATAGTTCAATAAAATGCAAAAAAGACTTAAATCAATTGTAAAACTAAAATTTGCTCTCTCTTTACTTCTTTCAACCATTTCATTATTCAGTTTCCAAACGGCTGTTGCTCAATCGGCCAAACCTAAGACTATCAAAACTATCATTATTGATCCAGGTCATGGTTATCCGACGCTAAATGCCAAGGGAAGATATAGTTATGAAGCTGATTTAACCCTCAGCTTTGGACAGGCTCTTGCCAAAAAGATACAAGACTCCCTACCGGATTGCAAAGTCTTATTCACCAGGAACGACAGGAATGATGCAGGGGGCTTCACAAGTCCTCGCGAGGCCAACCGTTATCGTGCCAGATTTGCTAATGACAACCATGGTGATTTATTTATCAGTTTGCACTGCAATTGGGCGCCGGGTAAAAAGTACAGTGAAATTGTTGATTATAAAACAACAACCTATTATACCGGCAAAGGCAAGAAAAGAAAAAAACACACTCAAAAGGTACCAGTTTACCGTACTTGGAACGGCCCGAGCGTTACTAATGGTACGGAAACTTTTATTTGGGCTGTAAATAAAAACGATTCAAAAGTACAGTTTGTCCAAAACAACACCTCTGACTCTTCAGAACTCCATGGCGAACATAGTGAACATGGAAGTTCATCATCAGGAGACGATATGTTTGACTCTCCGGAAGCCCGAATCATTGCTTCATTAATGACCAAGAAGTTTTTTGATCAAAGCCTTATGTTAGCCGACTTGGTTCAAAATGAATTTACCAAGCAAGGTCGAGTAAACCGTGGAGTGAAACAACGTAACAATGAAGGCATTTGGGTACTCCAAGCGACTGCAATGCCAAGCATCCTGGTAGAAGCTGGTTTTGTTTCTAACCCGGATGAGGAAGATTATATGAATAGTGAGAAAGGAAAAGATGAAATTGCAACAGCCATCATAAAAGCCATTATGACCTATAAGAGAAATAGGGAAAATGGAGTTAGTTATGTTCCGGTAAATACGGCCGACTAACACTTAACTCCTTCATGAAAAGATCTTAAACAGAAAGGGCTATCTTACTATTAGACAGCCCTTTCTGTTTAACTTTCAATTACTGACTTACTTCCATTTATTCTTCAAAGCAGCAAGCATTGAGTTCATATCCTGAGGCTCTTCAGCTTTACCTTTATTACCATGCTGACGATTAGCACGTTCGTTACGCATTTTTTCTTTTTCAGCTTTGGTACGTTGAACTGGAGCGCTTTCGTCCTTCATGGTAAGTCCAATTCGTTTACGATCAACATCAACCTCGGTTACGGTAACCCAAACTTTTTGTGCAACCTTAACCACTTCATTGGCATCAGTAATAAAACGATTCGACAATTGACTTAAGTGAACTAACCCATCCTGATGCACACCAATATCAACAAATGCCCCGAAATTGGTAACATTAGTAACAATACCCGGCAGACGCATACCCACTTTTAAATCGGCAATTTCATTAACATCATCGGCAAACTTGAAAGCTTCAAACTCTTTACGAGGGTCACGGCCTGGTTTATCCAACTCCTGTAAAATATCATTCAGTGTAGGCAACCCAACGGTATCGGTTACATATATCTTAAGGTCGATTTTTTTTCGCAGGTCTTTATTAGCTAACAAATCTTCAACCTTACAGCTAAGATCGGCAGCCATTTTCTCAACAATGTGATATGATTCAGGGTGAACTGCACTTCCATCCAATGGGTGTTCTCCATTTAAAATACGTAAGAAACCGGCAGCCTGCTCAAATACCTTCTCACCCATACGCGGAACCGCCATCAGATCCTTACGCGATTTGAATGCTCCCTTTTCGTTACGGTAATTGATAATATTTTGAGCTAATGCAGGGCCTAGACCAGAAACGTAAGTCAACAATTGCTTACTTGCTGTATTCACCTCAACCCCCACCGCATTCACACATGAACCAACAACCTCATCCAATTTATTTTTTAAAGCTGTTTGATCCACATCATGTTGGTACTGGCCTACCCCAATTGATTTAGGATCAATTTTAACTAGTTCGGCCAATGGATCGGCTAATCGACGACCAATTGAAACGGCACCACGCACTGTTACATCATAATCCGGAAACTCTTCACGCGCTACTTCTGAAGCGGAATAAACAGATGCTCCGGCCTCATTTACCATTACCACCAAAATATCTTTCGGAAGCTCTTTTATACCGAGTACAAATGATTCTGTTTCACGGCTTGCCGTTCCGTTACCAATGGCAATCGCCTCAATCTCAAAACGCTGGCAAAGGGCCAAAACAGTAGCTTCTGCCTCAACTATCTTTCCAGCAGAAGATGCAGTAGGATAAATAACGGTGTTCTCCAATAATTTCCCCTGCGGGTTTAGCACCACTACTTTACATCCTGTACGGAAGCCCGGGTCAATAGCTAAAATACTTTTCTGACCCATTGGTGAGGCCAATAATAATTCCCGAAGGTTATCTGCAAAAACCACAATAGCTTTTTCATCAGCCGTTTTCTTGGTCAGCAAACGCATTTCGGTTTCTATCGAAGGAGCCAGCAAACGTTTGTAACAATCGTCAATAGCTATTTTAACTTGCTCAGCTGCTTCTCCCCTGTTCTTTACAAATAAACCTTCTATAATCTCAATTGCATCTTCCTTAACAGGTGCAATATCTAGACTCAAAATCATTTCTTTCTCACCACGACGCATTGCCAGCAAACGATGAGAAGGACAGTTTTTCAATGGTTCAGACCACTCAAAGTAATCACGGTATTTAGCGCCTTCTTCTTCTTTACCCTTCATTACCGCTGAGGAAATCACAGCCTTATCGGTAAACAGCGCACGCATTTTCTCACGGCACACCGCATCTTCGTTCACCATTTCAGCAATGATATCTCGCGCGCCCTGTAAAGCTTCACTTTCATTGTTCACTTCTTTTTCTGCGTCAATGAATTTTGCTGCTTCAGCATCAATATCTTTCAATTCCTGAGCAAAAATAACCAAAGCCAATGGCTCCAAGCCTCGCTCTCGTGCAATAGTAGCTTTGGTTCTTCGCTTTGGTTTGTACGGAAGATAAAGATCTTCTAAGCGGCTCATCGTTTCGGCTGCAAGAATATCTTTCTCCAACTCGTCGGTCAGCTTGCCTTGCTCACGAATAGAATTAAGAATTGTTTCCCGGCGCTTATCAAGATCACGTAAACGTTCTATCTCATCACGAATAGCGGTAATAGCCACCTCATCAAGACTGCCTGTTAACTCTTTACGATAACGAGAAATAAAAGGAATTGTAGCTCCTTCGTTCAACAATCCTACCGTTGCTTCTACCTGGCGGCTGCCGATGCCCAAATCCTGGGCAATCTTCAGAAAGTATTTTTGCTCTGACATGATTTTTAAATGAGGCTGCAAATATAACCCTGTCTTTTTAGCAAAGGGAGAGATTTTTAAAAAAGATAGGTAAGAGTTTTAATATGAATGGGTTGCTTTAACCATTGTAGATTTTCTCATTAGGCAAATGTAAAGTCAATCTAAAATTTCGGTAAATTTCAACCACAAAGCACATAGTCAACCCAGAAAAGATCATGGTTCCCATGCACTTTGTGGCTGTGCAATTCTGAAGATTAAGATATGATTCAAGTCTTAATCACTTTTTCTTCTGATCTTTCAATTCAATTACAATCACTTTAACTTCGGTATCACCAATGTTTTTTGCCATATGGGTTACGGCATCAAAATACATAGCTTTCCCAGCAGCCAATTCTACAGTCTCAGGCGATTTGCCTTTGGCGGTAAACTCCAGCTTACCTCCTGATAGTATGTAAGCAATATGATTAGGATGTGAGTGCCAGGGAACTTCTTCTCCTGGCTTAATGACAGCTTCCATCACACGCACATGAGCATTATCAAGCAGTACTTTTTGATACTGACCGGGCGCTACTTTTATTGGATCCTGAGCCTTAGCAGCAATTGTAATAAACATTAAGCCAAGTAGAATTACCTGAAATTTGAGAGCGTATTTCATAGTTACCTCCTGTTTTTATAATGGTAAATTCTGAATCAACAAAAAGAATTAAATACAAATAAGAGCGCTGTTGGGAATGCTGAAAGAATGAGAAACTGAAGTGTATTAATGTTGAGCGGTGCTAATACTGTTTATCGACAAATAGTTTACAAAGTTTCGATAAAAAATATGACAATAAAAAGTTTAAGTTCAGTTATTTGAAACCTTTAGGAAGGATTTTCTTCTATTATATGAAACAGCCGGGTATATCAAAGGCATTGCCTTCCGAAATGAAATTAATAAATTTAAAGCTCAAACTGGTTAGTAATGAAAAGAAGTTCGTTTGTAAAAGCATCGCTGCTTTCGGTTGCAATTCCCTCCCTGGGTTTTTCTAATGAATTAGTTACCAGAAAGAAAAACCCTCTTCGTTTTGCTCACCTGACCGATATCCATGTAAAGTCGGGTATTGTTCCTGAAACAGGCATGACAAAAGCATTGCACCAGGTGCAACAATCAAAAGTTAAAGTAGATTTTATCATAAATGGAGGTGATGCCATTTGGGACGCTTTGGAAGCAGATAAAGCATCTACCCGAGCACAATTCGATATTTTCAACAGTATCTTAAAGAACAACAACAGCCTTCCAATACATCATTGCATTGGCAACCATGATATTTGGGGGTGGTTTTCAAAAACCGATGGACTTAACTCAGATAACCAATACGGCAAACAATGGATAGTTGATGAATTCCAAATGCCGAAACGTTATTATAGCTTTCAAAAAAGCAAATGGCATTTTATTGTTTTGGATAGCACACAGTTAAACCCTGCCGGAGGATACATTGCTAAAATTGATGAAGAACAACTGGAGTGGTTAAAACAAACTTTACAAAATATACCGAAAGAAAATTACATCTGTATCGTTTCACATATTCCTATACTTTCCATTTGTGCAGGTTTGTTTTTTGAGAAGACAGAGAGTAATGGAGATCGATTGTTCAAGCGAAATTTGATGCACATTGATGCCATTGATCTCAAAAAACTATTCATTGAATATCCTAATATTAAAGTGTGTATCAGTGGACATATCCATTTACAAGATGAACTGGAATATTTAGGAGTTAAATATTATTGCAATGGTGCTGTTTGCGGGGGATGGTGGAAAGGTAAATTCCAGGAATTTGCACCAGCATATGCTGTTATGGAATTGCATGATGATGGTACAAGTTCCAGAACAATGTACACTTATTAATTAACTGTTTATTAAAATTTTATAGCGTAATCGGCAAGATATTTTTTTTTATAATTTAATCCCAGACATATTTCCAATCACCATCCATTTGTTTCTTCCATACGGTATGAAATATTCCTTTATATTCCTTTAGAACACCTTCTTTGTTCTTTACTTTCCAGGAATATTTACCGTATGTATACCCAAATGTTCCGCAATCAGAAACGTCTATATAATCTGGTGTCCAGTTTACTGTTGCATTTTTAGTATTATTTTTGTCGTAATAAATTTTAATATTCTCATTCCCTTTAATTAGGGTATCATTTTCCCTCTTTATTACGGCCTTTTCATCTGCAAAATAATAGAAAGCTTCTGCTATACCTTTCTCTGCTGCCATCTTTTCAAATGCTTTTTCAGTTTGAAAAATTTCATTTTTGATTTCATCTTTATTAGAATGATGACATGAAGTAATCAACAGAGCACTTATCGATAGAAAAACAATTGCTTTCACTTGAATATATTTAGTCATTACAGGTTGCATTAGAAAAAAAGACCTTAGTTTTAGGCCGACTATGAAACCGGCCATCTGTATCTAAAAGCCAATTAATTTTAAAAGACTTAGTAAAGCTAGCGATGTCAGCTTAAAATCCAGCCTTTACATCTTTATTTTCTTCAGTACTTAGGCCTATTTTGTGGAGCACCAATTTTTCTCCTATTTTATCAAAAGAAATTTCCACCCAGCCATTATAGGTTTTCTCGTTCTTTGTTATCTGTAATGGCAAATACTTACGATTGGCGTCTGCCCAAGGTCCGGTCCAATGACTGCCATTATTGTCCGTAATTTTTTCACACAAAATAGTTGCCGGATTCATTACCCATGTATAACCTTCATAGTTTTTTGTAATTACATCAAACTTATTGAGTGCAAGTGATTCTTGCCGTGCATCGATCAAGAAACCAGAGTGATTTTTTGCGTTAGCGTAAAACTGTAAACGGTCGATTTCCAATATAGGATCACCTACCAATAACACTCCAAAAGAGAGGTCATCAATACCGTCATTGTCATAGTCGATTTTTTTAGTTTGCTGATACTTGACCTCGGCATTTTGTAAATCCACATAATTCATTTCCGGATGCTTTGTCGGTTCTACAGGTTTCTCTTTTTTACACGCCATTAACAACAATAGCATGGAAATCCCCAGAAAAACGTTCTTTTTCATAGTTAAATGTGTTTAAAAAATTAATTTTTAAAGATGTAGTATGTCCTGAACAGAAAATTAGGCAGATAAACTGTTCCTTTGGGCAAATTTATAAAACTGCAATTTTATATCAACAATTATTGTAAAATAAGCGCTCCCTGTGTAATATTAGACACAGCAGACATTGACCTTGTATCCAGACAATTATGCTTATCCTGCCTTAGCTGTACTTCTTCTTCTAGACTAGCTGTTGTTGTTTCCATCTTTAGAAAATGTGGGGTCGGATTCGCTCCTGAATAACTAGGGCCTCTATAAGATGCGTCTGATATACTACATGCTATAAAAGATAGAGTGCCTAAAACAAGGGCGAGTAGAAAGGCGAAATTCAGTTTATGATTCATGATATTTTTTTGAATAATTTCCCGAATCGTTTAATGTTGCTCGTACTTTAGATTTCTATTGAGGAACAGCAGGATTATGCCGAATAGAAAGAAGATAGACTCAATCACAATCCATTGATTGCCAAATCCGCCTAAGGGGCCATCAATAAAAATGGTGATTAATCTTGATAGTGCATATGAACACCAAAACAAAGTAAGAAATTGCACTGCAACGATAACCCTTTGAAACAGGAGATAACATAAACTAATGACGATAGTTAAGCCAACGCCGCCATAAATACCCCTGATAGAACTTATTGCATCAGTATTGGTTAAGTTCACCCTAACCAGATCCATGGTGGCTTGTGGGTTATAAAGAGACAGCAGGCTTACTGAACCTAAACCCAGAATTGAGATACCGACAAAGAGGGTGTTGCCGACTTTAATTGCTTTTTGTTTTTTCATTGCCTTAAAACTTTTATTTAAGACAAAGTTAGGGTCGATGTAAAAACTTAATCTTGGTAAATACCAAGATTAAGTTTTTATTGTGAGTTTATAGCAAACTCATTTTATCAAGGGTAGGTATTTAACTTTGTTATCGTAGATAATCCAGGCTAGTACAGCTCCAAATGCAATTGCAATTGGTAAGCCACTCATGTCTATAACGATATTGGTTAGTAATATCCCAACCATTACCGGAAAAAGAATCAACGCTCCTATTGCCCTGGTTTTTGGTATGACCACTAACAAACCACCAACAATTTCAGCTATTCCAACCAATGGTAAAAGCCAACCTATTTCCATTATGGCAGTCATTACTTTTACCATTCTTTCGGGTAAGTTGCCTGGCATTGGCATATAGTTTAAGAACTTATTAAGCCCCGCATTGATAAACATTAAACCAAACAAGAGCGAGAGCACAAATAATACTTTACTTTTTATTGAACTTTTCATTTTTTCTGTTTTTTGAGGTTAACACAAATGATTTTGATAGTGTAAAGATGCATGGCTTTTTTTTCAATCAGGAGGTGTGAAAGCGACAATTGAGAGGGTGATTTTCAACAAAAACCCAAGCCTTTGATTACATTGCTATATGCTCAATAAGGCTTAACAAAGAATAGTCATTAAACTTAAAGGGAAAGAATAACTAGTGTAATTCCATTAACTTCTTCAATTGGTTAAAGATGGTTTTTTAATGGATTATTGAGATAACGGCTCCTCCTAATGGTTTATGGTTTGAGTATTCAAGCCCTAATAAATTGGCTATGGTTTGGGCTATTTGCGTGAGATAAAGTTGTCCTTCTGTTTTGATTTCGCCTAACGGCTTGGTGTCAGGACCAATAGCGGCCAGCCATACATCCCCTGCTCCTACAATATCAAATCCATGGCTTTTCCATTTTCCCTTTTTCGCATCCCCCCGACCGTGATCAGTCGTAATAAGCAGCGTGGTTTTATCTTTATAAAAAGGGTTGGTTTGAACAAAATTCCATATATCGGCAATGAACTGATCAATGTAATTTGCTGATTGCAGATAATTTTCATATTTACCTTTATGTGCCCATTCGTCGGGTTCGCCATAACCAATAAATATGACTCTTGGATTATGCTTCTTCATGTACTCCATTGCCAAGTAATGAGTAAATACGTCGAAACGTACACCTCCAAACAACTCTGGAACCTGATTTTGCATGGTATTTAGGAGTTTTATATTAGCACTCCCTTGTTCATTTTCAGCCCGGCTAAATCCGGTATTCACCGGAATTTTGGACCGATTGGCATTTACGATATATGGAAATACATCCCATGAACTAAAAACAGCTACTTTACCTTTAAACTCTTCGATATTGTTTAAAAACTCCAAAACGGTAATATTCGGATTGTTCCTTTTTTTATTGCCCCCAATTAAGGTATCAACATATCCACATAAAATTTCGCAATAACCAGGATATGACACCCAATGAGGGTTTGTCGCATTTACTTTGTTGTTCAAGCGGCGATTGCCATAAAGCTGTCCTTGTTGAGCAAGGGTTTGCCACATAAAAGGCATTAATTTTTGCCTGCGCTCATTTTCAGTTGCTCCCCAAAATCGCGTAACTGTGTTAAAGGTATTTGCCGTATATTCTTTATTAAATACCAAGGCTGAATCTGCCCCTGTAAATAATTCCTGCCAGCGGTAACCATCCAGGGTAATAAGTATAATGTTCTTCGTTTTATGCTCAGATTGAGCAAAAACATTGAGAACAAAAATGGATAGCATCAGTACAAGCAGCTTTTTCATAAGGCAAATGAGCTGATGAATTAAGATACAATTTTTGGCTCATATTCCCGTACCGTAGTGACAAAGATCTTTCCATCCATTGATTAATGTATTGGCTATTATTAACGGCTATTTGGCGAATTAAACAGAAATAACGCATGCAGTATATCCTCAAGATTTAATTAACAATTACAGCATGCATATTATCCACACGATTTTCATCCAACTTAAAATAATATGGATCGATTGCTACTGACCGAGGTTTCTTATTTACTATTAACGTTAATTGATTTTTATTAGCCTTAAAATGGTGTTCCTTAACCGGGTAAGCTAAAAAACGGCATGAAACTTCCAATAGGTAAAAACCATAAACAAGTAAAGCGGTTAATTATAAATGATACTGAATAAACAAATTAATTATCTTTCGTAAAAATCAAACTCATTGGAAACTACTCAAACCGGCTCAATAATCAAAAGTTTTATCATTGGCTTTTACCTGGTATTATTACTTTGGATTGTAAAATGGATAGAGTTTAAGTTTGATATTAGCTTTGCACATTGGGGCATTTATCCTCGAAGCATAAACGGACTAAAAGGCATTTTAACAGCTCCCTTCATCCATGCAGACATCAACCATTTGGCATCTAACTCCCTTTCCTTGCTCATCACGGCAACTATGCTGTGGTATTTCTTTAAAGAGTTGGCTATTAAAACTATTTTCAGTATTTACCTACTTACGGGGTTAGGTGTTTGGCTTTTTGCAAGACCTGCAATACATATTGGAGCAAGCGGTGTTGTTTACGGTCTCACTTCCTTTTTATTTTTTAGTGGATTATTCAGAAAAGATCCGCGATTAATGGGCTTATCCCTTTTGGTGGTATTTTTATACGGTAGTTTAATTTGGGGTATCTTTCCTATAAGCCCTGAGCTTTCTTGGGAATCACATTTAACAGGAGGCGTTATTGGAGCGTTACTGGGTTATTTCTTCAGAAATCAAGGCCCACAACGTAAAACTTATGCGATTGAAAATGAGGATGAGGAAGAAGAGTTTGACGATGAATATTGGAATGAGGAAAACAAAGACGATGAAGAATCTAAACCTGATAGTTTATTGCACTAAGTATTGTTGATCCCTGTACTTAACAAAAAAGCTGAACAGTCTTAACAACCATTCAGCTTTTTCTTTATTTAATTTTTTAGCTTACATTCTCTTTCTGCCATGGTAGCTTTGCATGCCTACTTTTTGCATGCCAACCATACCCATTTGCTGTTGCATCATTTTAATTTGCTCTGCCAGCATTTTGTTTTTGTCCAACTTCTTAGCTTCTGCTAATAAATTTTGCGCCTCACGTTTGTTTCCTTTGCTCATTGCAACACCTGCCAAACTTAACTTAGCCATTGCAACGTCATGATCCATACGTAAACCAATTGCAAGAGCCTTTTTAAAATATTTCTCCGATTGGAAGATGCTCTTTTGCGCTTCACATGTGCCCACTAAAAAGTAATAATAAGCCTGTTGACCTTTCAATAAAACCGCTTCCGGGTGCTTAATTCTTTGTAAGAAAGAATGTGCTTTTTCAAGATTGTTTTTTCTCATGTAGAAAAATGCAGCAAGCATGTTTTCATTTCTAAAGAAAAACACAACAAATAAGATAGAAAATAATAGAGCTAATAGTCCCCATGCAATTTGACCAATAACAAACAGGTAAATGGCAAAGCCAAAAGCTACAATCCCCAACGCTAAACGAGAATACTTTAACATGTATTAAGTTATGAGTAGTAAGTAATGATTTTTATATATAACACTAAACGAAGCACAAAATTAACCATTGATTTTAGAAGTACGAAGCGCAATTTTAGATTTTAACTTTAAAATTGCACTTCGTAAATCACCCTTCAATAATTAGTATAACTTGGGAAAACGATGAGGGTTAGCCTCACGCATCATCTCATAAACAGTTTCAACTACATCTTCAATGTTAGGCTTAGAGAAATAGTCACCATCAGAACCATAAGCCGGACGATGCTCCTTAGCCGTTAATGTACGTGGTTCCGAATCCAAATAACGGAAACCTTTCTGCTCTTCCATCACTTTTTGAAGCATATATGCAGTCGCTCCTCCAGGCATATCCTCATCGAGGAATAATACGCGACTGGTTTTCTTAATTGATTCAAGAATGGAATGATTCAAGTCGAAAGGCAATAAGGTTTGAACATCTATCAATTCAACAGAAATACCTAATTCTGCCAACTGATGAGCAGCTTCATCAGCAATACGCACACAAGAACCATAGGTTACAAGGGTAATATCAGAACCCTCACGTAAAACTTCTGGTTTACCTAATGGCACAGTAAACTCACCAACATTGCTTGGAAGTTTTTCCTTCAATCGGTAACCGTTCAAACATTCAATTACTAATGCAGGTTCATCTGAACGCAATAACATATTATACATACCTGCCGCCTGAGTCATATTACGTGGCACACACAAGTGCATACCTCTTAAAGCGTTAATCAACACCCCGATTGGTGAGCCAGCATGCCAAATACCCTCCAAACGGTGACCGCGTGTACGGATAATTAACGGCGCTTTTTGTCCACGTTTAGTACGGTAAGTCAATGATGATAAATCATCGGCAAGCGGCTGCAAGCCATAATAAATATAATCAAGGTATTGAATTTCAGCAATCGGACGCAGTCCACGCATAGCAAGCCCTATCCCCTGCCCTACAATTGTTGCCTCGCGAATACCGGTATCAAAAATACGGAGCTCACCAAATTTCTCTTGTAAACCGGCAAATCCCTGGTTCACATCTCCAATCTTACCCACATCTTCGCCAAAGGCAACTAAACGCGGATCCCGGGAGAAATTTGCTTCAAAACAAGCTTGCAGTACTTCACGGCCATCAACCGTTTTAGGTGTTTCTGGAAATTCCGGCTTAATTTCCACCATGTTCAATGGTGAGTCAATGGTATTGCTAAATAAATAAGTATTGTAACGGTCGCGATTAGATTCATTGGCCTCATTTAACCACTTAATCAACTTCTCGCGGCCGGCAATTTTTTCATTTCGAGTAATAAGCAATACCCTACGAGTAGCCGCGATTACATCTTTGCGAGTAGGATCAATAGCTGAGCGTAAAGCGTTTTTATGATATTTTACATCAGCAGCAAATTGACTTTGCCCTTCAATTTCATCAAAAATGGTTACCAATTCAGTAATCTCTGTCTTAATTGGAGCATTGAAATCAGCCCAGGCTTTTTTCTGAATTTCGCGCACATAACGTTTTGCTTCTTCATCAATTTGATCCAACTCCTCAACAGTGGCAATTGATGATTCTACAATCCATTCCCGCATTTTTTTAATACAATCATGGTTAGCTTCCCATTCCAACCGTTCTTTTGATTTATAACGCTCATGTGAACCTGAGGTTGAGTGTCCTTGCGGTTGTGTAACCTCTTGCACATGAACTAAAACCGGAATATGATGGGTACGGCAAATAGAAGCGGCTTTTTCATAAGCCTCTACTAATCCGGCATAATCCCAACCCTTTACTCGTATAATTTCAAAGCCTTCACCATTCTCATCACGCTGAAAGCCTTTTAATAATTCTGAAATATTTTGCTTGGTAGTTTGATATTTCTGACTAACAGAAATTCCATAACCATCATCCCAAACCGACATTAACATAGGAACTTGTAATACCCCTGCCGCATTTAAAGCTTCAAAAAAATGACCTTCCGATGTGCTGGCGTCACCAATGGTACCAAAGGCTATTTCATTACCATTTTTAGAAAAATGGGTCATGTATGCCAACTCTTTATTCTCGCGATAAAGTTTTGATGCTTGTGCTAAACCGACTAAACGAATCATTTGACCCGCAGTACATGAAATATCTGCCGAAGAATTTTTCATCTCGGTAAGATTATTCCAGTTGCCATTATCATCAAGGCTTCTGGTACCAAAATGACAAGTCATTCCCCTTCCGGCAGTTGAACTTTCAGCATTTACATCGGCGTGTGCGTACAATTGAGCAAAAAACTCACTAATGTTGTACATACCGGCAGCAAAGTGAAACGTTTGGTCACGGTAATACCCCGAACGAAAATCGCCTTCTTTAAAAACCTTGGCCATTGCAATTTGTGCAAGTTCCTTTCCATCACCAAAAATGCCAAACTTGGCTTTACCAGTCAGCACTTCCTTTCTGCCCAATAAACTTGCTTGACGACTTTCTTGCGCCAGGCGGTAATCGGTGAGAACTTCTTGCTTGAACTCTTCAAAGCTAAGCTCATTATTCTCTAATAAAGATGTAACCATGTGTTCTTTATCGCTAATCATCATGTGGGTTAAATTGGTGCGCAAAAATAAGAAAATTAAGCTTGTAAACAGCATTTACTCCTAAAGCATTATTCAGCTAGGCTTAAATGTGTTATCTTTAAAATTTTTCCTCAATCACATCCGGTCACAATCGGTTTAATTTTTGCTTTAAACCATTGTCAAACCTCTCTAGAGGTGCATCATCATCAAACTGTTACAAATAAAAACCACTGACATGCAACTAATTGCCCAAAACGAGCGTTAAAACATATAGAAATATTTGGTATTATATTTGAACTATTTTGTATCATTGGTTTATTAATACAACTAAAAGAAACTATTAAAATCACACAACATGAAAAAGTTATTATTGTTAGGATTTATAATGTTTGCCGGTTTTAACCTTGCTAAAGCTCAGTCGGCAGAGTTTAAATTTGAAAAAGAAGTTCATGATTTTGGTAAGATTAAAGAAGGAACCGTTGCTACTTATGACTTCAAATTCACTAACGTTGGCGATGCTCCGTTAATTATTACTAACGTTACTGCACCTTGTGGATGTACAGTTCCTAAATGGACTAAAGAGCCAGTGAAAAAAGGTGAAACCGGTATTGTAACCGTTTCTTATAACAGTCAAGGTCGTCCTATGGCTTTCAATAAAAACGTTACCATTACTTCCAACTCTAAAACACCTTCAAAAGTACTTTATATTAAGGGAGATGTTGAACCTGCAACGAAACCAGCAGGAAAGTAAACTTATCCTTTAGGTTTCTTGTTCGAAACAAAAAAAGTCCGCTATATAGTCTATAAATATAGTGGACTTTTTTATTTTTGCACCCATGCCAAAGATTTCAACTAAAGGGCTACAAATGCCTGCTTCACCCATTCGAAAGTTAACTCCCTTTGCAGAGAAAGCTAAAAGCGAGGGTAAAACGGTTTATCATTTGAATATCGGACAACCCGATATTGAAACTCCAGTTGGGATGCTTGATGCCGTCAAGAATATTGATTTTAAGGTTTGGGCTTACACTCAATCAGAAGGAACACCTCAATACAGAAACAAGCTTGCCGAATATTACCAAAAAAATGGGTACAACATTACTCCAAGTGACATTTTAGTAACTGATGGTGGATCTGAAGCATTGACAATTGCCATTAGTGCTTGTATTGACCATGGAGAAGAAGTAATTATCCCCGAACCATTTTATGCAAATTATAATGCATTTACATGCTTATCAGATGCTATAATTAAGCCAATCCAGTCGTCCATAGAAACCGGGTTTGCACTCCCTCCAATTAGCGAGTTTGAACGTTTGATCACACCCAAAACCAAGGCCATATTAATTTGCAGTCCGAATAACCCAACTGGCTACCTTTACTCAAAAGAAGAGTTGGAAGAACTAAAAAAACTAGTTTTAAAGTATGATCTATTTTTGATTTGTGATGAAGCCTACAGGGAGTTTTGTTATGATGGACGCGAATTCATCTCACCTGGACACTTGGATGGATTGGAAAACCATTTCATCATGATCGATACAGTATCGAAGCGCTACAGCGCTTGTGGTGCCCGCTTGGGAGCATTAGTCACCCATAACAAAGAAGTTTATGCTGCTGCTTTAAAGTATGCTCAGGCGCGTCTCGCCCCTCCTGCTGTAGCTCAAATCGCAGCAACAGCCGCAATAGCTACTCCATCAAGTTATTTTGATACTGTAATAAAGGAGTATTCAGAACGCCGCAACCTATTGGTAAATACCCTAAACAAAATGGAGGGTGTTTATTGTCCTAATCCAGGCGGTGCATTTTATGCAATTGTCCGTTTACCAATTGATGATAGTGATCGTTTTTGTGAGTGGATGCTGGATAAATTCACCTACGAAAACCAAACGGTAATGCTAGCACCGGCTACTGGTTTCTATTCAACACCGGGAGCTGGCCGAAATGAGGTGCGCATGGCTTATGTAATCAATCAGGACGATTTGAAAAAAGCTTTAATATGTTTGGAGAAGGCCCTTGTTGAGTACCCGGGTAGAATTTTATCATCAACCGGACTAACTGCCAAATCAGCACTATAACCAATTATATTCCGAGATGGTTTATCAATCTATCAACTATGGTTAATAACAATACTACAAATAAGCAACAGCAATCTGTTTGCATAGCATAAGCAATTACACTATATTTGTAATCTTTCATACAAATGGGGTCGACCGGAATTGACAGGGTGGAAGATTTGTGTGTAAGCATGCCAGGCGTTGTGGAGAGTGCCTGTAAAAGAAAATCCTCAACCTATAAATGGCGAAAATAACTACGCTCTTGCTGCGTAATCTTCACAGGATGTGAAACTACTTTTATCTAGCATAGTGCTAGAGGCAAGATGTTCCCCAAAAGCGCAATCCTTCCGCGTTTGAAATGGGAGCACTAAAAAGAAGGAATAAGGTTAGTAACGCTTCGCAGCTAACCCGACAATTTAAGAAGCTAAGCTGTAATTAGCCTGTAGGGGGGCAGGTTACGGTCGAAAATTAAACACCAACTAAGCATGTAGAAAGCGCAACAGATCCCATGTTTGGACGAGGGTTCGAATCCCTCCGACTCCACCACTTAAGTAACAAAAACGCCGTTTATGTATAATAAACGGCGTTTTTTGTTTAATTTTAATTTATGGGTGGCAAAAAAGGTGGCAATTTTATAACTTTAAAATGCAAATTAGGTTTAAGTGACTTGAGCTTTTATCACAGTCAGCACTCTTTCTGACAACCAGCAGTATTAGATTCTTCAACCCAAAATGCGCAATGCGTATTTCATATATCAATTTCTATTTTTCTACGTTTCAGGGCGTTAAGAATACTTTTTAATGTGCTATAGAAATGTGTTTGAAAATACTGAGATTGCGTATATCTTAGTATTCATGCGTAATTCGTGGCCGTTTTGCAGGTTCTGTGGTCACTTAAAAAGGTCTTCAGCGTTACTTCCTTAGGAGCATCTTCAGAAAAAAACAAGCCGAAACATGTGAGTTGAGCAATGGTTCTGTCAAGAATTGACGGAGAGATTTTTACTGCAAGTAAGGAAGGATCGTAGAGAAGGATAACTTTAATTACTTTTTGAAAATCAGATACTTTTAATTGATAAACTCATAAATGATAGGTAAATTAAACAACACTATTTCATGTTTTTGAAAAGCTCTCTACTCGTACTCCTTATTTATGTGTTATAGCCAGTATTAAAACCTAAACACACAGCCCTTCATCCCTTTCATGTGAGCGTTTCTTAATAATTCTCTTAGTGGGAAAATTTAATTGTTTAACAATAAGCCAAAGTGTTTTACTCGTTAATCAATGCTTAGCTATGAAAAAGACATTTCTTTTAGGCGCATTTATGGCAACTGCTTTAAGTGTTTTGCAGGTTTGTCAGTCAAATGCCCAGGACCCTTCTTCAAAAAGTTTGGACAGAACGGTTCTCCCCATTAAAGAACCAACACGCAAGACTTATAAAGAACTTGATGTAAGATATGCCACACCTCCGACACATTTTGATATAAAACCCCCACGAGGTGCACCCAATGTTGTGATTGTATTAATAGACGATATGGGGTTTGGAGTGTCCGAAGTCTTTGGTGGCCCTGTAAGCACACCTAACATGGATAAACTTGCTGATAACGGTATTAAATATAACCGTTTTCATACCAGTGCACTTTGCTCACCTACCAGAGTGGCATTGCTTACAGGATACAACCATCATAGTAATAATATGGGCTGTATTACCGAAGCTGCTACCACCTTTCCGGGAAATACCGGAGTAAGGCCTCAAACAATAACACCTATGGCCGAGGTATTGCGCCAAAACGGATATAATACGGCCGCCTTTGGCAAGTATCACGAAACACCTACATGGGAAATCTCCAACTCGGGTCCCCAGGACCGTTGGCCTACACGTTCGGGATTCGAAAAATTTTATGGCTTCATTGGTGGCGAAACCAATGAATGGGCTCCATTAATTTATGACGGGGTTACAATAGTAGAAACACCGACCGATCCGAATTATCACTTTACTACGGATATGACCAACCAGACCATTTCATGGGTTCGTTATCAGCAGGCATTATCTCCCGATAAACCTTTCTTTATTTATTTCGCACCGGGTGCAACGCATGCGCCTCATCATGTTCCAAAAGAATGGGCCGATAAATACAAAGGGAAATTTGATCAGGGTTGGGATAAGATTCGTGAACAGACATTAGAGCGGCAGAAAAAACTGGGCATTGTTCCTTCAAATACAAAACTTGCACCAAAACCGGCCGATATAAAAGATTGGGATAAACTCTCGACAGACGAGAAAAAACTATTTACACGCCAAATGGAAGTGTATGCAGGTTTTGCTGAACAAACCGATTACGAAGTTGGAAGATTCATTTCAACTATTAAAGAATTAGGGGTAATGGATAATACATTAATCATATTCATTGCCGGAGATAATGGCGCAAGTGCCGAAGGACAAATGAACGGCATGTACAGTGAGATGACTTATTTTAATGGTGTGGTCGAAACTGTTCCTGATATGCTAAAGCATTATGACGAATGGGGTGGCCCCAGCACCTATCCGCACTTTGCAGCAGGATGGGCAGTGGCAATGGATGCTCCTTTCTCTTACACCAAGCAGGTTGCTTCTGATTTTGGAGGCACTAGAAATGGCATGATCATTCAATGGCCGGCGGGTATCAAAGCAAAAGGCGAAATGCGTTCGCAGTTTGGCCACGTAATTGATATCGCTCCAACTATTTATGAGGTTACAAAAATACCTGCACCAACCATGGTTAATGGTATTAAACAAGATCCGATTGAGGGTACAAGCCTTGCATATACATTTAATAATGCCGGTGCAGCCGAGCAACATAGAGTACAATATTTCGAAATGTTTGGCAACAGGGGGGTGTATCAGGATGGCTGGTTTGCCCGCACTATACATAGGCCGGCATGGAGACAGAAACCCCTCAATACACTACAGGAAGATAAATGGGAGTTATACAATACTATTGAAGATTTCAGTTTGTCTGATGATCTGGCAGCGAAAAACCCAGACAAACTGAAATCCATGGAAGCATTGTTTATGAAGGAAGCTGAAAAATATCATGTTTTGCCGTTGGACGATCGCCTCCTGGAAAGAACCAATGCGGCAGTGATGGGCCGGCCAACTGTTATGGGTGACAGAACCTCTGTAACATATGGAGAGGGCATGAAAGGAATGGGGGTTGATATTTTTATAGACCTGAGAAATACTTCTTACACCATAACTGCTGATGTGGATGTAAAAGCCAATGGAAACGGTGTTATTGTTTGCCAGGGTGGTCGTTTTGGAGGCTTGTCATTCTATATGAAAAATGGAAAACCTGCCTTTACTTACAATTATCTTGGCTTGCAGTCTATGCAAGTGATGGCCACTGATGCACTGCCTGCAGGTAAGTATAAATTGATGTATGATTTCAGATACGATGGAGTTGGGGTAGGAAAAGGTGGAACTGCAACAATTTACGTTGATGGTAAAAAGGTCGCTGAAAATAAGTTTGAAAAAACACAGCCGGGAATATTCTCTGTTGATGATTTGGCAGATATTGGTATTGATGAAGGAACACCTGTGGCCGATTATGGTGAATCATCTAAGTTCAATGGGAAGATTGACAAGGTAACCGTAAATATTGCCAAGAAGTAATGTTAAAGAACATAAAAGAACCAACGTTCAACAATTTGATGACCGTTGGTTCTTTCAAAGAAAAACTTAGAAATATTAATTAAATCAATTTTAAATATTAAGACTAAAAATGAAACCAAATTTTTTCTATAGTGCTGTTCCCCGGTTTTTTTTACCGGTTATTATCCTGGGATTTTGTCAAACAGTACTTAGTTACGAAATATTGCCTTGAAAAATTTGTAAAAAATCATTATTTAATCTTGAAAAATTTGTAAATTTAAATATCAAAGAGGTCTAAGCTTGAAAAATTTGCAAGGATTTGTCTTGAAAAATTTGTACTAATTCAATATTTTACCTTGAAAAATTTGTATTCTAAAGTGTTTATGTCGTATTTAGCATTAATTTTTTGTAAATAATGGACAAGAACACACCCCTGCACCTACAGGAAATCATATTCTCCTCGAGCAATGCCGAGAAAAGTCGCGCCATATCTTCACTGATCAAGCAGGGAAAACTAAAGAAACTCGCTCCCCGCATCTATTCACCGAACCTGGAAGACGAAGAACAGTCGATCATCAAGAGGAATCTTTTCAAGATTATCGGCCATCTATATAGCGGAGCCCTATTGAGTCACCGCTCCGCTTTTGAGTATCGCCCAACTACTTCCGGTGATATCTTTCTGACCTATAACTATGAAAGAAGAATAAAACTTCCAGGGGTGACCTTGAACATGATGGCTGGACCATCCGCACTATCTGATGATCTGCCATTTGTCGATGGTCTCCATGTCTCAGGACAGGCAAGGGCAATTCTAGAAAACCTGCAAACATCCAGAAGACCAGGACCTTCATCAAAAATCTTGACCCTACCAGAGGTGGAGGAAAAGCTCGAACAGATAGTAAAGATCCAAGGAGAAGTTGGATTGAACGAACTTCGCGACAGGGCGAGGGAATTATCCGGCCAGTTGGGAATGAAAAAGGAATTCGAAAAGCTCGACCGACTTATCAGTGCGATCCTGACGACCAAGCCATCGAGTATACTAAAATCCCCGATCGCCCTTGCCCGGGCATTTGGGCAACCGTTCGATGCCAAACGGATCGAGCTTTTCGAAAACCTGTTTGTAACGCTAAAAAACACCCCGACCAGCCCATTCTCGGATCCCAATGTGAGCAATACCGCATTCAAAAATTTTGCTTTCTATGAGGCCTATTTTTCGAACTTCATCGAGGGGACCAAATTCAAACTGGAAGAAGCGATGCAAATCATTGAAACAGGCCGGCCAATGGCAACAAGAGACGAGGATTCCCATGACATACTCGGCACCTATCAGATCGTGAGCAACCGCAATGAGATGAAAATCACTCCCGAAAGCCCGGAACATTTGCTGGAGATATTGCAATACAGGCACAAGATCATGCTTAGTGCCAGGCCATCAAAAAAGCCCGGCGAGTTCAAGGACAGGAACAACCGGGCTGGCAATACCGACTTCGTCGACATGGAACTGGTTAGGGGAACTTTGATCAAGGGATTTGAATTTTACCAGGGCCTTAACGAACCGTTTGCGAAAGCGGCCTACATGATGTTTCTGGTCAGCGAGGTCCATCCATTTTTAGATGGCAACGGTAGGCTGGCAAGGGTAATGATGAATGCTGAACTCTTAAAAACTAACCAGAGCAAGATTATTATCCCCACAGTTTTCAGGGAAGATTATCTTGGGGCTCTACGAGCCGTTTCCAGAAGGAACGAGCCGGAGAAGTATATCCGGATGCTGCTTCGAGCATGGAAATTCAGTACCACGATAGCCGGGGAGGACATGAATCGTATTTACCATGTGCTGAAACAAAGCAATGCCTTTGAAGAGGGAGAGGATTATATTTTAAGGATTGACGGAGAGCAGTCCTAAGGAGATTTAAACGACATGATTTAAAGCAAGTTCCGCTCCAGTTCATCTACTTCAGCCTGAACTATTCTCACCGGTATTAACTATATAAGATTTTGCAATTATTTGTAGCTGCTAACATTATAAAACGTAAAGTATTTTCAAGCACTTGATGAATAACAAAACATTATCATAAATTGTCATTAAAACTTGCTGCTAACAGCCGATTTTTTTTAGATTTGAACATAGCATTTGCAGCTATCCTTAAATAAAATTAAAGTGGTGAGTAATTCGGTGAGTTAGGATTTTTTACCACCTTAAAATATTGAACATCAGGTTATTTTGAGGAAAACACATTCCCCTCCGGCTCTACAGAACACATTAAAACCGCTTTAAAATATAATTTAAAGCGGTTTTTTTTATTTTACACGGACAGTTTTATCAGAATGGCGCTTTCACAAACCCGGAGATGACATTGGATGAAATGAAAGCACGGGTAATTGATCAAATGGACAACACCCAAATACCGCCTGATATTTTTAGAAACAGCGGTAAATAGATTACCCTTTTTAAAGTGCTGGAAAAGTAAGTAATGAAACATAAGAATCCATAAGCCGTAAGTATTTTTCCGTTTCAGTTAATGCTTTTTTGCGCTGCTCATTATCAGCATCCTTTGCCCTAAGACTGTTAACCTTTGCCCTCACATTAGCACGATAACATTTGTAATAAATAAAGAGTGATTTTTCCTCTTCAGTCTGTATAGCAGGAAACAAGTCATTGTACGCTTTGATAAACAATTCAGACAAATCCTGTCGTCCGAATGCTTCGAGGTCCATACATAAAAAGGCGATCTCGTTCAGCACATCAATCTGGCGGTAATCATCACTGAACTCTATGCAATCGAAAATAACCGGCTCCGGCAGCAGAAAAATATTCCGTGAGTGTAGATCTCCATGAACATCACGAAAAAAACCCAAGTTGAGTCTTTTCAATAAAAGGGCTTCATGTTTGAGAACAAACCTTTTGGTTGCTTCAACCGCCTTGTTGATGATATCCCTGCTTTCAGTATCCAAATGCCCGAGTAAATAATCTATTTCCTCCTCCAGGGCATTGAATTTCTTCTGAACATCAAGCACTTCTTTCTGATAAATGCAGCCGGCATTTATATGAAAAGCTGCTATATGTTGTGCTATATGTTGGATGTCGATTTCTGAAACCCTATTGTTTTGCAGTAAAACATCCATTTGCTTTTCGCGATCCAGCTTTCGCATTCGAACCGCATAATCAACAATTTCTCCCTCATTCAGGCCAAGAGTAATTCCTTCGGGCGATTTTCTAACGGGCAGAATATCCAGGTACACATCCTTTGTCAGTCTTTGATTCAATTCCACCTCCTTTTGGCAATAATATTTCCTTTTCTCAAGCGTGGAAAAGTCTAGGAATGAATAATGCATGGGTTTCTTGATCTTGTAAACAAACTTGTTACACAAAATAACCCATGAAATATGCGTTTCAACAAGCTCAGCATGGTCGCACATATCGAGAAATTTATTTGTTGAAATCAGTTTATTTATTTCTTCTTTCTCCATAATTTAAATGGTTAACAGCCTGCAATAACATCTCTTCGATATTATCGTTTGTCGATTCCAGCACTAGGTGATCATCCTCCATAGGCTCCCATTGGGTCTTTATCTTTTTATAGGTGTTAAAATCTGCCTCACTGTACGACCTGGGATTTTTTAGCCGTTCACGGATGATGGATTTTTCAGCTCTTACTTCAATAAAAAAGATAGTACCATAGGCCCTTAATTCATCTGTGAATTTTTTCCTGATATCTTTTTTATAAAATGTACCGTCTACTATTGTATTTCTATTATCCACATTTGAGTGCCTTACTTTTTCCAGCATTTTATCATAAACTGAAAGTTTCTCTTCTTCAGAATACGTTCTGACAGCATACATCTCCATCCTTAATCTGTCACTGTTTATATAATCAGCATTTATCATTTCAGCAAGACGGGAAGCAAAATAACTTTTACCAGAACCTGGCAAGCCAAACACAATTACGATCATAAAAGGTTCAAAAATGTTTCAAGAAAAATTTCATTAATTTAAGTAAAGGACAGATTTTGAACAAAATAACTAATATGATATTAATCAGCTTGTTTGTAGATTTAAATCAAGAATATTTGCGGTATTTACCGCTAACTTATTTAAATACCATTTGCTGTATGGCAAATAAGCTGACCACCCTAACTTATCGTGAGGCCATTAAACAAGCAATCCGCGAAGCCTTGTTAAGCGATTTTTGTTTTGTAAGGAATACGGAACAGTTCCATCATAAAGATGAACATCAGGACAACTCTTTTTTTATCAGTTCATAAAATTCTGAGAATGAAGAAAGGTTGTTATGTTTCCCATCTTTAATAATGACATACTTGTCATCTTTCTTTAACGATTTCTTTAATTCTCTGGAGCTTCTTACAGGGGTAATTTTATCATTAGCGCCAACAATAACAATGATAGGATATGGCACACTTTTAAGGTATTCCTTGTTCTTAAAAGGAAATCGGAACACAAACAATTTAGGAAGAAATGGATAATATGAATGAAATAAGTCTGATATAGATGAAAAAGGAGTTTCCAGTATGAGTTTCCGGGCGTAAACTTCAGAAGCCAGATAAGAAGCCAATCCACTACCTATACTTCTGCCGTAAATAATGATTTCTTGTGATGAATAATGCTGTTTGGCAAACATGAAGACAGCTTCTGCATCTTTAAAAAAAAACTTTTCGTTGATCCTGCCTTTGCTTTTACCGTAACCGCGGTAATCCATCATAATCAGATCAAGTCCCAGTTTGTGAAATTCCTGATCATATATATGTCCCCAACGTAACAGATTGCCAACGTTTCCATGGAAATAAAGGATAACACCTTTTTTTGATTTTTCATTATTGGCTTTAAACCACAAACAGTTGATCTTGCCATTTCCTGGAGTGATGAGATTTATCTCTTCAAAATGGACTTGAAAATGAAAGGGATGATCATCAGACATCTTTCGGGGCCGGAATAATATATGATACTGAAAAGTATATGTTAGAATGTTTCCAAACACTAGTGCAACTGCCAGACCAATTATTATCCAGATTATTGTCATCATAACAGCAGTTTTAGGATTTCATTCAGCTGTAGATGATACTCATCAAATAATGGCAGGTTGTTATGTTTTCCCCCGTTGATGGTTAGGAGTTTTATTTTTTCAGGGAACTCTGATTTCAATTGTTTGCTGAACTTGTATGGTATAATTCTATCGCGGTTACCATGAAAAATAATTATGGGGCAGGATACATCTTTTATATATTCATTGAGAGGTACATTGAATTTCAATATCATTTTTAAGGGTAGGATCCAGCTGTAATATTTGGCCAGTTTCTTTAAGCTATAAAAGGGTGAATCCAATATTAATAAACGCGGGTTATTCAATGAAGCAATCCTGGTGGCAAAGCCACTACCCAACGATCTTCCGTAAATGATGATCCTGTCTTCCGGGTATAGTTCTTTTACTTTTTCATATACAGCTTCGGTATTATGAAATATTTCTGTTTCGGTCGGATGTCCTGTACTTTTCCCGAACCCTGGGTAGTCAAAAATAAAAAAATCATAACCTGAATTAAGGAAATCAGTTCTGAACTTGCTCCAACCTTTGATGGAACGGGTATTACCTTTGAAGTAAAGAACCACGCCCTTAGAATTTCTTCCTTTGAATAGCAAAGCATCAATATAACTACCATTTGGCACCCGTATCTCAAACTCTTCGAACTTTTCAGGATAAACAAATCGAAAGTTTTTAGGCAACCTCTCAGGGTGATAGAAGAAATAATTCTGAAAGAAATAGAGAAGAATTGCTGTCACTAGATAAATACCGATTATCCAAAATATCCAGGTAATAAAAATCATTTCAAACCTCTGAGTATATCAATACTTTGAATTCTGCTATTATGTCAATTATCCAATCTTAAACTCATTGTTAGTTGGAATGATGCCCAACGTTCCTGAGTTTTCCGATCGGCGCAAAGAAACCACACTCAATAGCCAACCCGTGACTAAAATAAGTGGATTTGCTGGAAGAACCAAGTTGCACGTCATCCGTGCTTGCCAAGCGAATATTAGCTGAAATTCACTTGAACGGCAAGCTCTTTAGTATCCATCTTAACACTTTCATCGTAAAGCTTGCTGTTAGTTTTATGCAAATATTCGCGCATCAACGAAAAACTCAGCGCATCTACCCCGGCATGCGTGTTTACCCTGTCGTCAAAGGGGATGTTAGTGGTAAGCTGTATAAGTTCTAATTCTTTGCTTTGTTCATAATTTCGGTTCCTAAATGCCCACGTGCCTTATCCCCGGACTAGGATTTTCATGAATAAGGCAAAGAAATGTAGCATCATATCGCTTTTTTTCCTATATTAATCATCAGATTGTCAGATTGTTATAAGTAAATACATTATTTAATTAAACAATTACTATTTACCTATGAAAACAATACAAAAATTGTTGAGTAGGGCTCGGCTCAATTCCAATTCGCGAAGCTTCCTGCTTTTGAAAATCAGTTCGGAAAATACGAAACGACTATTTATCTGCTCGGCAGACCAGGTTTGGAATCAAAAATTACTTCAAGACACCCTTTAGAAATAAAAACATGAGTAACACAAAATTAATAACGCCAATTCTGTTTTGGTTGTGCATAGGTAGTCTCAATGCGCAGACCCGCACAGAAAAAGACCTTTTGGGTGAGAAGCAAATTCCTGCAAACGCCTATTACGGAATTCAAACTGCACGTGCTCTAGAGAATTTTCAGGTGAGTAGCCTCACAACAAAGACTTACCCCGACTATGTGAAGGCCTTTGCTATAGTAAAACTGGCGGCAGCCAGGGCTAATGCTGAGGTAGGGAGAATGAAGAAAGAAAGACTTGATGCTATCGAGAAGGCATGTAAAGCGGTAATGGATGGAAAATATCACGATCAGTTTCTGGTTGACTTATACCAAGGGGGCGCAGGCACATCAGCTAATATGAACGCTAATGAAGTGCTCGCCAATATTGCCTTAGAACTAAGCGGGCATAAAAAAGGCGAATATCAATTCATTGAGCCTCATGACGACCTGAACATGGGTCAATCCACCAACGACGTTTATCCAACCGCTATTAAAGTGGCGTTATTGCTGCATAATGACAAGTTGATTAAGGAAGCCCAAGCTCTTTCGCAATCCTTCCATCAAAAAGGAGATGAATTCAAAGCCCTGCTGAAAATGGGACGCACAGAAGGACAAGATGCTGTACCGATGACTATAGGTCAGGAGTTTCATGCTTTTGGAAACCAGCTTGATGCAGAAATAACTGCCATGCGTAGATCAGAAACATTTTTGTGCGAACAAAATATGGGGGCAACTGCTATTGGCACTGGTATAACGGCATCGCCCGGGTATGCCGAAAAGGTGGCGGCGCATCTTGCCAAAATCACCGGCAAGCCCATTGTGATGAGCAAAGACCTGATCGCCGCAACAAGCAGTCAGCAAGGATTTGTGATTTATTCATCTGCACTAAAAAGTTTCGCGATAGCCTTATCAAAAATCAGTAGTGACTTAATCTTCCTTGCCTCCGGCCCACGCACCGGCATTTTTGAAATCAACCTTCCACCTTTGCAACCCGGATCATCAATTATGCCTGGTAAAGTGAATCCGGTAATGCCTGAATTGATGAATGAAATATGTTTCAAAGTAATTAGCAATGACCTTGCAGTAACAATGGCTGCTCATTCAGGCTTACTGCAATTAAATGCGTATGAACCTCTGGAGGCGATTGCCATAATGGAGTCGCAGGGTTTACTCTTCAAGTCAATGCCATTGTTCAGGAAGAATTGCATCGATGGTATCACTGCAAATAAAGAAGTGTTGGAGCGTTATATTGAACGCAGTGTTGGTATCGTTACCGCCCTGAATCCTGTATTAGGATATGAAAAAACAACTGAGCTTGCAAAAGAAGCACTCCAATCAAACAAGGGAATTCTGGAATTGATTCGTGAAAAGAAATTACTGACAGAGGATCAGATTAAAAAACTACTCGACCCGGCTGTAATGACTGGTCAAGAGCCATAAATACTTGAAATTAAACCTATAAAATCAATAATCAGTCTAATATCTTATATAAGCAAGCATTTTAAAAGTGTCAGAAATTAGACTGAGTATAATTGCTACGGCTGCAAATTTAAAAATGATTTGGTGGCCTAAACAGATTTTTTCTGTTTGGACTGTTTGTGCCTCTGTTGACGATTTTGTAGGTTCTTTATATCTCTTGAATATTGACAAAACCAGTATTGAAAGCGATTACTAACCTTACTGGAAAATATAAAACACTTGAATAGAAATACAATGGAAGATTCAGGCTATTCAATATTGCGTAACCCAGGCACCAATAAGGGAACAGCATTTACATTAGAAGAAAGAAAAAAGTATGGCTTGGAAGGATTGTTGCCGGACCAAATTGAAACCATGGAAACACAAATCCTCAGAGTGAATGAGCAATTGGATAGTTTTGAAACTCCAATTAATAAATACATTTATCTCACCGCCCTTCTTGATACCAATGAAACATTATTCTTTAAGACCGTCATAAGTAATCCTGCAAAGTTTTTACCGCTGGTATATACCCCTACTGTTGGGGAGGCTTGTCAGCGTTTGGGCCATATTACCAGGCGGCCAAGAGGATTGTTTATATCCATCGAACAAAAAGATAACATCGAGACAATACTTAGAAACTGGCCCGTCAAAGATGTTCGGTTTACAGTTGTTTCTGACGGTGGCCGAATATTGGGGTTAGGCGATCTAGGAATTTGTGGAATGGGAATTCCCATTGGCAAATTGGTTTTATATACAAGTTGTGCCGGTGTTCCTCCTGAATATACTCTTCCTATTATATTGGATGTGGGAACAAATAATGAAACATTTTTAAATGACCCTCTTTATCCAGGTCTAAAAAGAAAAAGAATAGGCGGACAAGAATTTGATGAATTTATTGAAACATTTGTAGTGGCAATTAATAAAGTTTTCCCCAAAATTTGTATTCAATGGGAAGACTTTGCGGGTAAAGATGCGATCCGCATTCTGGATAGGTATCATGACAAAGTTTGTACTTTTAATGATGATATGCAAGGCACCGCAGCCATCGCTACTGCCGGCATTATTACAGCAAGCCGGTTTTCAGGCACTCCTTTCAATACACAGAAGATACTTTTTTTGGGAGCAGGCGCAGCAGCATTTGGCATTGCTGATATGCTTGTTTACAAGTTTCAAAAAGACGGTCTTGATAGGAAAGAAGCATTGAAGCATGTTTGGATGTTTGATGTAAATGGATTGCTTGTCAAATCAAGAAATGATCTTGCCGATTATCAAAAGCCTTTTGCACATGAAAGCGAACCATCTGATGATTTTGCAAAATCTATACTTAAAATAAAACCCACTGCTATAATCGGGGTCAGTACTGTCGGAGGAGCTTTTAATCAACAGGTTATTGAAAACATGTGTGCAGTTAACTTAAGACCTCTTATTTTTCCTTACTCAAATCCAACATCACATTCAGAATGTACAGCAGAACAAGCATACACCTGGAGTAAAGGCAAGGCGATCTTCGCCAGCGGCAGTCCATTTGCACCAGTAACCATTGAGGGCCAAACATTCACATCGGGTCAAGGGAACAATGTCTATATTTTTCCAGCTATAGGTTTGGCCATATTTGCAACCGAAGCAAATAGAGTTACCAATGAAATATTTGTAACTGCAGCAGAAGCAGTGGCCGAACAAGTCACTGAAGAAAATTTCGCAAAAGGTTTAATCTACCCTCTTATAGATAATATTCAGGAAGTGTCCTATAATGTAGCTGTAAAAGTTGCAGAAAAAATATTTGAAAGCGGTTTAGCCGGTATAAAAAAGCCGACTGATATAAGGACATTTATTAAAAACAAAATGTATGAACCAAAATATCGTTAATTGACCGGCACAATGTGAAGAGCCACCAATCCCATTTGAATGAGGAATTTGCACTGGATACCCGAGTTATACGTCCTTAATAGCGATAAAGGTTTTCTTGCAAATCAAACAAAGTCTTAACTATGTAAAGAAGAGAACTTTTTAAAAATATAGGACTAGCTACGGGAGCTGTGGCTTTGGGTGGTTTTTCATCAATAACAGCTCAAACGGTGCCAGTAGATCGCAGGCTAAAAGGTTAATGCGCATTGCTCATATAACTGACTTGCATATGCGGCCTGAACACGATGCTCCTGCCCAATTTCGTAAATATTTGGCTGAAATAAAGAAAAGGCGCATTGGACAGTGCAATTAAGATGGATAATATTAATAGTGGCCCTATTAATAATTACATGGGAGCACAATGGAATATGCACCTATCTACCATTATTGATAAAAAATTAAAAAAATCGCTCGCTCATACCGACAATCAATTATATGGCACTTATAACTTACCTGAGGCAATTGCCAGGGTGTCTGATATGACTTTGGTGAAATACAAAGCCGCTATGACAACCGCAATCAAAATGCGGATGGTTTTTCTTTTTCATATCAGTTTATATTAGTTGAGTAAAATTCGGAAGTTAATACTGTCCGTACAGTTACTTTTGTTACAGCTCAAAGAACAATTTGAAAAATTGTCAGTTAAAAACTGATTTTATGGAAACCTGTAGTAATCATATAAGATAAGCCCTTGTGAGAATACTTCTCACTCAAAACCATTATAGCCCGTTTGACTGCGTAAGTATAATTTTGTTTCTGCCAAGTTGAACCACGCCGCTTTCTTCCAACTGTTTCAATAACCGAGAAACGACAACACGAGCCGTTCCGAGTTCGTTGGCTAATTGTTCATGGGTAATTTGGATGGTATTGGATTGGGTGAGGTTTGCCTTCTTTTTAAGCAAAGCCAATAAGCGTTCATCTACTTTTTTAAACGCAATGGCATTGACAATTTCTAATAGTTCTTCAAAGCGTTTGTGATACAAACGAAAAATATAATCCAACCATTGCGGATATTCCTTTATGAATAATGAAACTTTGTCAACGGGTAAAAAAAGGATTTCGGCATCTTCTTCTACCTGGGCTTTTACTTTGCTAGTTTCATGATGCAATCCGCCCAGGAAGGACATAATGCAACTTTCGCCTGCTTTGATATAATAAAGTAAAATTTCCCTGCCATCTTCTTCCGTTCTGATCACTTTAATGGTTCCATTAATAACTATAGGAATGGATCGGATATTAGCGTTTTCATTTAGGATGGTGCTTCCAGCTTTGTAGTTTTTTTGTGTGCCGTATTCATACAGTTTCTCAACCAGTTCTGGCGATGACTTAAATTCAGTGATTTGTTCAAGAGTTTCCATTTTTCAATGTTAAAATTAGCATTGGGGGGGAATTGATGTCTGTACGGATGCCTAACTTTTTACAAATTGGTGCATCGGCATTCTTAACAAAGTTCTTTAGCGAAAGTACTAAACCATTTAATGTATGACAAAAAAAGTCTTTCGACTGCGCATCCTTCGACTACGAGCATTTTAAATCATCATCATCGATAAATATTCCTGAAAAAAAATTCCTTGTGTAACTAAAATAGCAGAACAGGAAAAATAATCAAGCGAATTTTGCATCATCAAAATCAGACAAGAGTTTATAAGTCAAACAATTACCATAACAATGAAAGTAGAACAAATTTATACAGGATGTTTAGCACAGGGTGCATATTACATTACTTCAAATGGTGAAGCTGCCGTTATTGATCCATTGCGCGAGACACGGCCCTACCTGGAAAGGTTGGAAAAAGATGGTGTAAAACTCAAATACATTTTTGAAACTCACTTTCACGCGGACTTTGTGAGTGGTCACCTTGGTTTAAGCAAAAAAACCGGTGCGCCTGTCGTTTACGGGCCCAATGCAAATCCTGAATTTGAAGCCATTGTGGCTCAGGATAACCAGGTTTTTGAGCTGGGTAATGTAAAAATCAAGGTGCTGCACACCCCCGGTCATACCATGGAAAGCTCATGCTTTTTATTGATTGACGAAAATGGAAAAGAAACTGCCATATTTAGTGGTGACACCCTTTTCCTGGGGGATGTAGGTCGTCCTGATTTGGCTCAAAAAGCAGCGCACCTCAGCCAGGAAGAATTGGCCGGATTGCTTTATGAAAGTCTGTACAACAAAATTTTGCCTTTGCCGGATGATATAACGGTGTATCCTGCACATGGAGCCGGTTCAGCCTGCGGAAAAAACATGATGAAAGAAACAGTGGATTCGTTGGGTAATCAAAAGAAAATGAATTATGCCTTAAATCAGTCCAGTAAAGAAGCTTTTGTTAAAGCCGTTACCGATGGTTTGTTCCCGCCACCGGCCTATTTCGGAATGAACGTGGCCATGAACAAAAAGGGGTACGACAGCTTTGATGAAGTATTGAGCCACGGAATGAAAGCCCTTTCGATTTCAGAATTTCAAGCAGCTGCCGAAGCATCCGGAGCGTTGATTTTGGACACCAGAAGCAACATCGATTTTGTCAAAGGTTTTATTCCCCAATCGATCAATATCGGACTAAACGGTGATTTTGCCCCTTGGGTAGGTGCCATGATAGTGGATGTAAAGCAGCCCATTTTATTAGTGACAGATAATGGAAAAGAAGAAGAAGCGGTAACCAGGTTGAGCCGCGTAGGTTTTGACAATGTACTGGGGCATTTGGAAGGCGGATTTGAAACCTGGAAAGAAGGGGGCGAGAAAATCGATATAGTAGACCGCATTACAGCAGAACAGTTTGCAAGGGAAGTAAAAATTGGCGAAGGCAAAATCATAGACGTTCGCAAAGAAAGCGAATACGCAGCAGAACACGTTGAAGAAGCCTACAGCAAACCGCTGGCCTATATCAACGATTGGATTAAGGATATCGACGCCCGGGAACATTTTTATCTGCATTGTGCCGGCGGATACCGCAGCATGATAGCAGCAAGTATATTACAGTCAAGAGGCTACAGAAACTTCACTGAAGTAGAGGGCGGTTTCGGAGCCATTGCAAAAACCTCTGTTCCTAAAACGGATTATGTATGCCAAAGCAAAGTGTTAAACTAATTTTCATCATTAAATCAACAGTAAAAGCAATGTTTGGATTATTCAAAAATATGTTCGCCCAAGACAACAGTCAATTAAGCGAAGCCCTTAAAAGAGGTGCGTTTTTAGTAGATGTACGCACGCCTGCCGAGTTTGCATCAGGCAGCGTTAAAGGAGCGGTAAATATTCCGCTGGATCGGCTACCGAACCAATTGGCAAAATTCAAGGGCAAGGAAACTATCGTCGTGTTTTGCAGAAGTGGCAACAGAAGCAGTCAGGCAAAAAGCTTTTTAGAGCAAAATGGTTTTCAAAGTGTCATAAACGGTGGCACATGGGAAAATATAAAAGGATTAATTAACGAAAAGAGATAAAACAAATTCATGGATTTTTTATTACAGCCCTGGCCTTGGTATGTGGCCGGCCCGTTAATCGGATTAACCGTTCCCGCACTTTTAATCATGGGGAATAAATCATTCGGCATCAGTTCATCTTTGCGCCACATTTGTGCATCCTGTATGCCGGCAAACATTCCGTTTTTCAAATACGAATGGAAAAAAGAAATATGGAACCTGTTTTTCGTGTTCGGAATATTTTTAGGCGGGGTAATAGCCATTAACTTATTGGCAAACCCCAACCCAATTGAAGTCAATCCTAAATTGGCGGCAGAGCTGGCAACATACGGTATTACCAATTACAATAGCTTAATTCCCGAAGACCTAATGAATTGGCAGTCATTGTTTAGTCTTAGGGGCCTAATGGTGATGATCGGAGGGGGCTTTTTGGTAGGCTTTGGAACCCGTTACGCAGGCGGCTGTACAAGCGGGCATGCCATTATGGGATTATCCAATTTACAATTACCGTCATTGATCGCCACGATGAGTTTTATGATTGGTGGGTTTATTATGGCCAACTTGATTTTGCCTTTTATTCTTTCACTTTAAACAAAAAATAAATGCAACAAAATACACATACAGATTTTGAGGTTCGTTCCTTAGACGCCATGTGTGTAAACGAAAGTCGTTTACAGCACAAATGGTATTACAACATAAAATACCTGGTTTTGGGGGTATTGTTTGGTATCGTATTCATAAAGTCCGAAGTAGTAAGTTGGTTTCGCATACAGGAAATGTTCCGTATGCAGTCCTTTCACATGTACGGCATCATCGGAAGTGCCGTAGTGGTGGGAATGATTTCAGTTTGGCTGATCAAGAAATTCAACATCAAAACCATCCATGGCGAAGAGATCGTGTTTCACCCTAAAAAATTCAATAAAGGGCAAATTTACGGGGGATTGATTTTCGGTTTGGGTTGGGCCATAACAGGAGCTTGTCCGGGGCCAATATTTGCACAAATCGGTACAGGGGCCACAGTTATCGGCATTACGCTTTTGAGTGCCATTGCAGGGACATGGGTTTATGGTTTTTTGAGAGATAAATTGCCTCACTAAGCAGAACTTATGAGAAAGTTTACGGCATTGCTCACAACAGCAATATTGATTTTTATTGCTCAAACACTACGTGCTCAAGAACATTACAATGCCTGGCTGAGAGGCACTTTGAGTATTCCTGTTGGTACAAAATTTAAAACGGATGCAGAATTTCAGCACCGACGACAAAACGGTTTTGAATACCGCAACATGTTTGATGAAAACCTGATGTTCTCATTCAGAAATTGGATTCATTACCAACACAACAAGGATATAAAGTTTTCCATTTCGCCTTTTGCTTATTTTTCGAATTACAAAATCATCCAAAAACAGGCAGATGAAATGGCTGATCCCGGCAAAGAAATCAGATTTTCAGTGGCCATGGAGTTGCAGCACGAGATTTTTAATAAATTCTATGTTGTGGATCGCTCAGCTGCAGAATATCGCATGTTCAACAGTTTGCAGCCTGACATAACACGATTGAGAAATCGTCTGAGTTTTCGTTATGACTTTACGGAACAAATGAAACTATCTTTGTTTGACGAACTTTTATTTAATGTGTCAGGAACAACTGTTCAACACTTTTTAGATCATGACCGCTTGGGGCTAAATCTTGAATACAAAGTTTTACCCAACCTTAAGTTTGACGTCGGATACATTCATGTTACCCGATTTCCAATTACGAGCAGTCAAAAGCTGAAGGAGAATAATATCATGCTTAATTTGACTTATCAGTTAAAAATTAAATCGTAACTAGACACATTAGTTGCTTCAAATAATAATGATGGCAGAAACGATCAAGCTTGGACTTAAAGAAAACTGGAAGCAGTTTACCATTTTGGTAATTGTAAATGCTTTTGTTGGTGGTATGATAGGAATGGAGAGAACCATCTTTCCTCAATTTGCTGAATTGAAATTTGGCATGGCCTCAAAAACAGCCATTCTTTCATTTATTACCGCATTTGGCTTTACAAAAGCCATTGCAAACTATTACACGGGTAAGCTTGCCAACAAGTTTGGTCGCAAAAATTTATTGTTAATTGGTTGGTTAATGGCAATCCCAATTCCGTTTATGCTGATCTATGCACAAAGCTGGTATTGGGTCATTTTGGCCAATGTGCTGTTAGGCATCAGCCAGGGGGTAACCTGGAGCAGCACAGTGGTAATGAAAATTGACCTGGTTGGCGAAAAGGACCGCGGATTTGCCATGGGATTAAATGAATTCGCGGGTTACTTTTCAGTTGGATTAATTGCCTTTTTAACAGGATACGTAGCTAACAAATATGGCATTACCCCATATCCGTTTTATATAGGTGTTTTTATTTCTATTACCGGTTTTTTGCTGACTTTATTCTGGGTAAAAGATACCAGACTATTTGTGCATAAAGAAAGTGCAACCGACAATACAGCCCAGTTAGAAAATGTCTTTTGGGAAACCACCTTTAAAAACAAAACATTAAGTAGTGTTACACAAGCAGGCTTAATTAACAATTTGAATGACGGAATGATTTGGGGTTTGCTTCCCATGGTTCTTCTTTCGCTTAACTACAACAATCAAAATATGGGAATAATTACAGCCATTTATCCAACCGTATGGGGAATTGGACAACTCTTTACTGGTAAAATGGCGGATCATTATTCAAAAAAGGCAATGCTGTTTTGGGGCATGTTAGTACAGGGTTTGGCCATTTTGCTGATTCCATTTAGTACCGGTATTTTAATTCTGGCTTCACTTTCAGCTTTACTTGGTTTGGGCACGGCTTTGGTTTATCCCACATTTCTTTCCACCATTGCCCAAGCCTCAACTCCTCAACAAAGAGCCGAAAGTATTGGTACATTTCGATTATGGAGAGATTTGGGTTATGCCTTGGGCGCCATAATTTCAGGTATCACAGCCGACATGTTTGGTATAACTTACGCCATTTTATTCATTGGCGGTCTGACGATCGTTTCTTCACTCATCATTAAATACCGTATGCCCGGGCAAGCCAGGGCTGTATTAATGCGGACCTAATTCAAGTATTTCATGCCATAAAAAATTAATTTAACCAAATTGAAGCAGGTTTTAATGCACTGCTTTTTTACGAGTTATTTTAGGACAAAGTGGCAAAAAAGAAAACTTTGTTTGGTTTAAACAGATTCAAAAACAAATCGATAAATTAGGTTAACTGGACTTTGAAGCCCTTTAAAAGAATCTCTTTTTGCCATAGGCAGAACGTCAATTAAAAGCTATGAAAGTAATTATTGTAGGTGGAGTTGCCGGTGGAGCATCCTGCGCTGCACGTCTCAGACGGTTAGATGAAAAAGCCGAAATCATGATGGTGGAAAAAGGGCCCTATGTTTCGTATGCAAACTGCGGATTGCCCTATTACATTGGTGGTGTCATCGAGAAGGAATCAAGTTTATTGGTGGCAAGTGAACAAATGTTTCGTGAGCAGTTTAATATTGATGTGCGAACTAATTGCGAGGCCATTGAGATTTTACCAAAAGAAAAGGCGGTGAAGTTGCGCGATGTGAAAACCGGTGAAGTTATAATACACCAATACGATAAACTCGTACTTTCTCCCGGCGCGGTTTCTGTAAGACCTCCCCTTCCCGGAATTGACCTTCCGGGTATATTCCATGTGAGAACTGTGCCGGATGCACGCGCTATCAACGAATGGATTGAAAAAGGAAATCCTTTTCTGGCCGGCATGTATCGCTACTCCGGTTTCCAAACCATCCGGCCGAAGACGAAAGCTGTGATAGTAGGGGGTGGATTTATCGGGCTGGAAACTGCCGAAAATCTTGTACAAAAAGGTTTTGAAGTTACTGTGCTGGAAATGATTGACCAGGTGCTGCCTCCGATCGATAAAGAAAATGCGGATATCGTGGCGAGCCATCTCAGAGAGCATGGTATTATCCTGGCCTTTAAGGATGGTGTGGCGGGTTTTAAACAAGGAGAAAATGGCACCCTTATCGTAGAAACCCGATCGGGCAAAACCTACTCTGCTGATATCGTCATCCTGGCCCTGGGAGTGAAGCCTGATGCTACACTGGCTAAAATGGCCGGTCTGGAACTTGGACAACTCGGCGGTATTCGTGTAAACGATCAGATGATCACTAGCGATCCGGATATTTTGGCAGTTGGTGACGCCATTGAAGTGAAGGATTTTGTGACAGGCGAGTGGAGTGTTATCGCACTGGCAGGTCCGGCCAACCGGCAAGGCAGAATTGCTGCTGATGTGATTGCAGGTCATAAAGCATCCTTTAGAGGCACACAGGGCACTTCCATAGTAGGATTGTTTGGGGCTACGGTGGCATGGACAGGCGTGAGTGAGAAAACTCTGATTCGCTTAGGAAAAAAAGACTATGAGAAAATCTATCTCTATCCAAATTCACATGCAGGTTATTACCCGGGAGCCATGCCAATTGCCATGAAGGTAATCTTCCGTAAATCGGATGGAAAACTATTAGGGGCTCAGGCTTTAGGAAAAGACAATGTAGATAAACGCATCAGTACATTTGCTGCACTGCTTCAAATGGGTGCTACCGTATACGATCTGGAAGAATCGGAGCTTTGCTATGCACCTCAATTCGGAAGTGCCAAAGATCCAATAAACTTTGCGGGCATGGTGGCTGCGAATATACTGAGAGGTGACATGGAACTTATTCATTGGGAAAATGCAAAGGCCGGATTTATACTGGATGTGCGCCAACCTATTGAGCTTGCCGTGGAAAGTTATCCAGGAGCACTCAATATTCCGCTCAAAGAACTTCGTGACAGGCTCAATGAACTTCCAAAAGACAAAGTGATTAATGTGATATGCCGTTCTGGTCAGCGCGCCTACCTGGCAACCCGCCTGTTAACGCAAAACGGATTCAAAGCGAAGAACGTAGCAGGAGGTATGCTTTCGTACGCACATAATTATTTGTTTGATGAGAATTCCGAGAATTAAGAATGGTCTGAAACTCTATCCTGAAACACCTTAAAAATATGCTTATTTTAAGGTTGTTAATCTTATTTTGGATCGATTTGAGGTCAAACATCCTACTAACCTCAATTATTTATCTATTTTAAGGTACAGTCATTATTTTTCAATCGACCCGAACTGTTGGTAAATGCACTGTTCACCCAGCCCTTTACCCGTGTGAAGCACCTGACCGATCGCCAATATTATGCTGAAAATACAGCCAGAAAATATCTTAATGAACTGTCCGGTATGGGTATACTGGAAAAAAGGATGATATCGGGAAGTGCATATTATCTCAATCTTGAACTTTACCGTATACTGTCCGAATAGCATCTACATCAAATACTAGTAATAGCACAACATTAAATACTAGTAACAATACAACATCAAATACTAGTAACAACACAAAAATGGGCACTAATGTTGAATTAGAATTTGCATAAACTCAACTCAGAATTTAATATAGGAGGAAATCTCCAGTAAGGCAACTGATTTACCTCATGAGTCTCTTCAAGTCTTTGACCCAATAGTAATTCGTTCTTATCCTTTAATCCAACAGGTTAATTGGGTTTTATAAAAAGTCTCCTTTAATTGATATCCTGGAGGAATCTCATCGTGCGAACTATGAAAGGTTACCAGCCGTGTTCCTTTGGGTCTTTCGTCTAAAGCGTTATATAAAAAATTTGTATAGTAATCATACAAACTTTCGGAGTATGCAATACTATCGTCTATGCGATAATCTTCATGCACCTTGTTTTCATAAAACGAATTGTAGAAATAAAAATGGTCGTAATTATCAAGATCGAGATGTGTAAAGTTGCTATGGATAAAACTAACATTCTGTAGCCCAGAAAACTCTCTGGCAGCTTCCGCATGGTAAATAAGATCATAACGCTGCTCCACCCCGTAAAAATGATTATGGGAAAAATGATAGCCTCCTATTAGGCAAAACTTGCCAACACCTGAACCTATATCCAGTATCTTGGAACCAGGTATTTGGGTAAGAAAACCGGCAGCCTGAAACGCAGCGCTCATTGGTGTCCAGTGCCTTTCTGAAAGCTGCTGAATTCTGGGTGCATAAAGTTTGTCGAAATGTTTATCAGTAGTAAAATAATCGGTTTCTAATGCTATTTCACTCATACTACTTTTTATAAATAACTTTGAATTATGTGTAATTGGAAGGAGTGTATATGTCTTGAATAACAATACCTGTTGGTTCAATGAATTGATGCTACACTCACCTTGGTAATTCCGCTTAGATGAACTTCAATATGTTTGTTGTGAGCTTTATTTTCGTATTCACTGATGACTTCAAGAATATCATAATCGATGAAATTACTTTCACTTCCATCGATAGTCAACACGCTGTAAGGAGGAATTTGATCTAAAGCCTTGCGAAGCTTTACTTTATTAAGAAATGTAACATTACTATTAAGTTTAATGTAATAAACCTCAGTATTATGCTGCAGTGTCTTTGTGATTTTATACTCCAGCTGGAAATTATTTTGCACGATAAAATAAATAGAAATTAACAACCCAATGCTTACTCCAATTAACAAGTCAGTAGAAAGAATTAGAACGATGGTAATAAGGAAAGGAGTAAATTGCTTCCATCCCAAACTCCAAACATTACGAAAAAGCTTGGGCTTTGTAAGATTGTAGCCTGTAACCATCAGAATTGTCGCCAGCGAAGAATAGGGTATTTTACTCAGTAAAAATGGAATAAAAAGTACCGCAAGCAATAGAAAAAGTCCATGTGTAAAAGCTGATTGTTTTGTTCTTGCACCGGCATCTACGTTGGCAGAACCTCTTACAACCACAGACGTTATCGGAATTGCGCCTAAAAACCCGCAAATAATATTACCAATTCCTTGTGCTATCAATTCCCGATTTACAGGAGTTATGCGGTTTTGCCTGTCTAACTTATCCACGGCTTCTACACAAAGTAAAGTTTCCAACGTTGCAAACAACCCGATAATTCCTCCATCCTTCCAAATTTCTCTTGTAGAGAACAGCTTTGAGAAATCAGGGAAAGAAATATTGGAGAAGATATTGGCAGGAATTGTTACCAACTGTGTCTGTTTAAGAGAAAGTCCTGATGCAAAATAATTGAAAAAAAGATTGGTAGTAATCCCAATGATGACCACCACTAATGGAGCCGGAACTATTTTTAGCTTTTTTGTTGCAAAAAAACGTGATTGCAGCAATAGTAGCACTGCTAAAGAAATGCTTGTGATCAAAATGGCACCGCGGGTAATGTGCAAATTGAAATTTTGAAAATTACCCAGAAAGTTATTTACTGAGAATAATTGCGGAAACCCACTTGTCCAAAAGTCTGGCTTATCATACCCAATGGCTAAAGGAATTTGCTTTGAAATTAGAATAATTCCAATAGCTGCTAACATCCCTTTTATAACCGACGAAGGAAAATAGTTTGCTATTGCTCCGAGCTTTAACAGACCGAACAAAAGCTGAAGCAAACCTGCTACTATTACAGCAAGCAAAAAGATTTTATAATCTCCTAATGAAATGATAGAGGCGGACAATAGCGTTGTTAATCCAGCGGCAGGGCCCGATACTCCCAATGAAGAACCACTAACAACTGAAACTACCAATCCCCCAATAATGCCCGACAAAAGCCCCGAATAGAGAGGTGCTCCAGATGCTAAAGCAATCCCTAAACACAGAGGAAGTGCAACAAGGAAAACTGATAAACCGGCAGGTAAATCATGTTTAAGCCAAAGAAGACGGTAATATTTTATTTTCCGCTTCACCGCTATCCTTTTTTCAGGGTAAGTGAAGAACCTTTTACCTTCAAACTCTTAATCAATATTATTGAATTGCCGTCTGTTAATGGATTCCCACTACAATCTTTTACTTCCATTATTTATATTTTTAAATAGCCTTAAAAATTCATGTGCATAAAACAATACACCAGAAAAATACTTATAGTTTAATTTTGCAAAATTATCGCTTGATAAACTTTTTCAGACTGCATTTTCTCAATTAAAAAGTTGATTTTTATCAACTTTAAAAGATTAGATTTCATTAAGATGAGCATACAAGGTATTTTCCCTATCGAAAAGTGGAATTTCCGGTCCGATTCAATATTAGCCGACCTCCCTGCTGAAGAATATGCACTACTCTATAAGAATATAATTGAGCAACATTATAAAAAGGGAGAGATTATTTTTAAAGAGGGAGCGGTTGCTTTTGGTATTTATTTCATCAGACAAGGAAAGGTAAAAAAATACAAGATCGACAAGGATGGAAAGGAACAGATCATCTATGTGGCCAACAGTGGGGATCTGATTGGCTACCATGCCATACTTTCTAATGAACGCTACCAGGATACGGCAGCCACAATCGAAGACTGTTCGATAGCCTTTATTCTTAAAGAAGACTTTTTAGCAACATTGGACCAATCACCATTACTGGCCAAGCGTTTATTGCGAGCATTAAGTCATGAGTTTACCGTTTTGGCCAACAGTGTTTCAGTTCTTGCCAGGCATTCAGTAAGGGAGCGTTTGGCAATTACGTTAATTGTATTAAGAGAAAAATATAAAACAGAATCGGGGGAGGCTAATGAAGCAGTAATCAACTTATCACGAAATGATTTAGCGAGCATGGTAGGCACCGCAGAAGAAAATGTCGTCCGATTGCTTAAAGATTTTAGAACAGAAGGACTTATTGAAACAAAGGGCCGAATGATACTGATCAAGGATGTGAAGAAATTGGTGAAAATATCAAATTATCAATTCTAGAATTGCTACCGTGTTTTAATTATGGATTGATCATTGAACACCTCACTAAGTGAATTTTCAAAGTCATTATACCCTTGTCTATTTTAAGTGGTAGCTGTGTAAAGATTAACTTAGCTAAAAAAGTCTTACAATAACGATATCTCGAAAAAGGTAAGAATTCTTTCTAAAAACCAAAAAGCAGCCATTGCCCCAATAATATATAAACTTATCCATTAAAGTTGTTGTTGTTGTTTCTGTAACAAATGGTGTATAACACGGATCACCAATAAAACGACAAAAACAAAAATCAGCTGGCCTATCTCCACTCCAACATTGAAAAGAAACAATGCTAGTGGAATTGACTGTTGAGGCAAACCCATACTTGCTAATGCACCTTCAACACTTCTGCAACAGTTGCCGAGGTTTTGGGAATGAGACAGAAGTATCAGACAAACCGGACCCATCGATCAGGATGATCATGATATTTGGGCATGGACATTGCTTTAAGAGCTGACAATAATCACCTCATCTGTTTGCAAACGTCATAAAACCTCAATAAAACCACCGATACCTTTGAGTAACAATTTCACCCTTGGAAACAATGAAAAAGATATTGTTAGCTGTAAATGCATTAGATTTCAAAACCAGTACGTTGGACTTTGCTGCATTTATAGCAAAACTTACTATTTACCAGTTAACTGGAATATTTTTAGAAAAAAAAGCTCAGGAAACTACTCCTAAACCAGTGAACGAAATGGTGGATCAAAATGGAAGAAGAATTACCAATGTTGAAGAAACAAACGGTAAATGGGGTGCTGAAGAAAAACACAAAATCAGAGATTGGTTAAAACCACATTATTCCAACGTTGTTTTTGACTTGAATGGTGATGTCAATAAGGAACTATTTCATTATTTTATTGGAAAAAGAAATGTCTTTGTGGAGATGGGGGCTTACGTCCAAAGTGCAAATTCATATTTTTTTCAACCCCGCAAAGCAGAATTGCTAATCAAAACTCTCAATTTACCCATTTTTATTAGTCACTATTAATAATTGTACAAATGGAAAATATTATCTGTGCATTTGATGGTTTAAGATTTTCTGAAAGCACAAAAGAGTACGCTATTTTTTTAGCAAAGCTTCACAATGCTCATTTAGTAGGAGTTTTTTTGGATGATTTCACCCGTCGTGGCTACAAAGTTTATGAAACCGTGGTATTAAAAGGAACCCCTATTGAACAGTTAAAGGAATTAAATGAGATTGATAAAGAAACAAGAAAACTGTCGGTTGAAAAATTTGAACGAGCTTGCCAAGAAGCCGGTCTAAATTACAGTGTGCATCGTGACCCTAATTTTGCCATACGTGAATTGTTGCATGAAAGTGTATTTGCCGATTTAATGGTAATTAATTACCATGAGACGTTCTCCAATCGAACGGAAGAACCGCCAACACATATTATTGATGATTTATTAAGTGATGTACAATGTCCGGTTTTTTTAGTGCCTAATAAATACAACTCAATAGAAAAGCTATTGTTATTGTATGATGGAAAACCTTCATCGGTTCATGCAATAAAAATGTTCAGTTATTTGCTTCCTAACCTTAAGCATCTTGAAACGAATGTTATCTCTGTAAAACCTCCAAAAGAATCCCATCACATGCCAGACAATAGATTGGTAAAAGAGTTTATGAAAAGGCACTTCCCAAAAGCAGATTATACTGTTTTAAGTGGATACCCTGAAGAAGAAATAGTGCAAAGTTTACGAATCTATGGAGGTAACAGCCTGGTAGTGTGTGGTGCATATCGTCGGAGTGCTATATCTATGTTTTTCAATCAAAGTATTGCAGATACATTAATGAGAGAGGTTAAAATGCCTTTGTTCATTGCTCACAATAAATAAAATGAAACGATTGTCAAAATTATCATCCATTTACAGCAGTGGCGTATAATACATAAGTAAGTAATGAATGAACTAAATATCAAAAACTATGTTTAATGATGAATTATATGCTGAATTAGGTAAGCTATTTTACCTTGTAGCATCCGCCGACAGGAAAGTACATATGGCCGAAAAAGAATCCCTCATCCAACTTATTCAAAATACCTGGATTCCTTTAGAGAATTCTATTGACAGGCATGGAACTGATAAAGCTAATATTATTGATTTTTCCTTTGAATATGAGGAAGCGGAAGGATTCCCTGAAAATGAGTTTGAGTCGTTTGAATCTTTTTACCATGCAAATAAAGAACGATTTACCAAAGAAATCATTACTAACATTCTGAAAACTTGCCATGTTATTGCCTCCGCCTACCATGCTACGAATAAAAAAGAACAGGAAGTAATAAACAAAATAGCCAAACTATTTGAAAACTAGAGTTCTTGCTCTTATTCGAATGCTATATGAATATTAGCTTTCTGGTTAACTTCAAATTCGGCCAGTTGCGACAAACGATCGTCTATGTGTTTTTCAACAATTTCAGCTTGATGAAAAAGTTGTGCTTCTTTGGTCTTTTTCAGCAAGTGCGCAAAGGAAGTTACAGTTCCGTACACACTTATTTTATAATGGTTAATTTCCTGAATAGAAGACAATAAGCATACATCTAAAACCTCTGTATTAGCACAGCTATTAATCTTGCATTCTGTTTCTTTAATAAATGCTTTCATTGCCTCATTCAAATCAGTAACCTGCAAAATACCTTCCTCCCGGAAAAAAGTTTCCAATTTCTCAGTTTGCTGATGGATGTTTTCCGTATACTTTTTCAACACCTCTTTGAGCTTTAATAATGAAGCTTTGTTAATCCACATGGGCAACACTTTATATAACTGCAATTCACCATCGGCAATTTTTTTTAATTCATAAATCATCAAATCATGTAGTGTGATGATCGAGTGATTTTTCTTTTCCATGACAATTGTTTCAAGTTTATAAATTTATTAAGGTCAGAAAGAACAGTCAATGACTATAATCACGGTTTGTTTTGACTCTACTCATGTATAAAAAGGGGCAGTTGCTGTTTTTTTGTTGAACAATGAGTGAGTTTTAACCGTTGTCGAATTGGTGATTTTCAGGGAACAATTAAAGTTTTTATAAAGATCTTTACTTACCTGATCCACCGTAAGATTATTAGAAGTGACCCATTATTAGATCTGCAATGATTAGAATCAATATTGTTCTATAAATATGCTTAAACAAAGCGCAGGTATACTGATGTATAGAATTAATGGATTAGACTACGAGGTATTATTAGTGCATCCGGGTGGACCTTATTGGTCAAAAAAAGATACCGGAACCTGGTCAATACCTAAAGGAGAATTTGGGGAAAGCGAAGATCCATTTTTTGCTGCAAAACGTGAATTCAAAGAAGAGACAGGTATGACAGTTGTTGGTGAATTCGATCGTTTTCAGCCCGTAAAACAAAAAAACGGAAAGATTATTCACGTTTGGGCAGTAAAGGGTGATATTGATCCCAAGCAAATTAAAAGTAATGTATTTGAATTGGAATGGCCCCCAAAATCGGGAGAAAGACAAGAGTTCCCGGAAATTGATAAAGCAAGCTGGTTTACTTTACCAGAAGCAAGGCAAAAGATCAATCAGAGGCAAGTAGCGTTGATTGATGAACTCTTCAACAAATACTGCACTAAGATATAAATGGGAATGCTGACCCTTGCCATACAGGCTCTGGGTCTTCAGAATTATATACAACATGATAACGATCAATCAACCCGGAAAATGAATACTTTATGATGTTAAAACTGCGGCAGGCAATTTTACTTTGAATGACCGAATTACTAAAGGCAACGACTGCAGCTGTAAAACGATTTATGAATAATAAGTAGGATTTTATGTTTTTCTCCATCGATGTTTGGAAAATACTTGCAGGAATTGCCTTTTTCCTGCTTGGGATGAACCAACTGGAAGATGCCTTGAAACAACTGGCAGGTCGACCGTTTAAGCTTTTTCTGAAACGTCAAACTTCACATAAACTGAAAGCTGTTGCCGGAGGGGCTGTTGTCACAGCCCTATTACAAAGTAGTTCAGTTGTAAACCTAATGGTATTGGCATTTGTTGGTGCTGATGTGATAAAAATGCAAAATGCCCTGGCGATAATATTAGGGGCTAACTTTGGCACCACACTAGACAGTTGGGTAATTGCCACCATCGGTTTCAGATTCAATATAGAGAGCTTTGCATTTCCCATTACCGGTTTAGCCGGCATAGCGATGGCTTTAATGAACAAGGACAATCGCTGGTACCAATGGAGCAAATTCTTCTTTGGTTTTGGGTTCTTGTTTGTCGGACTTGACTACATGCGAACAGGTATTGAAGAGGTTGTCAAACAAATTGACCTGATCTCCTTTAATCAATACCCGGCTATAGTTTTTCTTTTGCTCGGCTTTTTTATTACCACCCTGATCCAGTCGAGTTTGGCCACGATGACCATCGTTTTGAGCGCCTTATATGTTGATGTTATCAGCCTGTATGCCGCCACTGCCATTGTGCTGGGTTCCGAAATAGGCACTTCCATAAAATTAATCATAGCTTCCTTAAAGGGATTTGCCCCTAAAAAACGGGTCGCGATCGGTAACTTTTTGTTCAACATGATTACTGCTATGTTGGTGTTTATTATGTTACGACCAGTTAATAGCCTAATTGTAGAAGTGTTACAAATAAAAGACCATTTGATAGCTCTGGTTTTCTTTCAAAGTTTTGTAAATCTGTTAGGAATCATTATGTTTTTTCCTTTTCTAAATACTATCGGACGTTATTTGGAAGGTAAATTCAAAGTCTCGGAAGATGATACCCTTTTTATCGCTAAAATAGCTCCTGATGAAACAGATTCGGCCATGGATGCCTTAACAAAGGAGACCAAACGTTTCATTTTTCTAATCATCCAATTTAGCCTCGATACCTTTAATGTAAATACCATAGAACTACAAAACGTAACGTATCAAAATTATTTTTACTTAAAATCGTATCTGGAAAAATATGAGTACATCAAGCATCTGCATGGTGAACTCCATAGTTATTATATTCAATTGCAGAAAATAGTGATGAACCAACCCGAATCTGAAAAATTGAATCAATTAATTTCGGCGGTTCGAAATTGTATGTATGCTGCTAAAAGCATGAAAGATGCGCATTTGGATGTTAAACAACTCGGAAATTCTTCCAATGATGCTAAATATGATTTCTACCTGCAAACCCAACAGAAAGTTGAATTCTTTTCCAAACGATTAACAGAATTACTTCAGCTTGAGAAAGAATCAATTTATTTTGAAGAGTTGGTAAGCATCTATCAATCGGTACAGGATGGTTATACACAAACTTTAAAGGAATTTTATCAGAAAGGCTTAACGCAGCATTTGAACGAAGTGGAAACTTCTACCCTTGTTAATTTTAACCGTGAAATGTACACTGCTCTGAAAGCGATGGTATGGGGCATAAAAGATTACCTGCTCGACAGCAAGCAGGTGGAGTATTTTGATAATTTACCGGGATTTATTCGGTGATAAGTAATTAATTATTCTTTTTATTGGTAGCAGGTTACTATATCCGTCTTTCTTAGTGCATTATTCTTCAAACTTTTTAACAGATAACGATTAACTGTTATCTCTCAGCTAAATAATTCCCAATATTTTATTAAATTAAAATATGGCTCTTACTGATACGTGGCAAAGCTTTCTAGATGAAACCGGTGATATCTCCAAATTCACGGGCCGATTCTTATTAGAAGGTTTCAAACCCCGTTATGAATTCAGGGAATTTCTGAGACAATGTTTCATCATTGGTTATCAATCTTTGCCGCTTATTGGGCTAACCGGTTTCATTATGGGCTTGGTTTTAACCATACAATTACGTCCCAGTTTGATCGAATATGGAGTTGAATCGCAACTTCCGGCCATGGTGGGCATTGCAATTATCCGAGAAATTGGCCCTGTCATTACCGCATTGATCTTTGCAGGCAAAATCGGTTCAAGCATCGGTGCTGAGCTTGGTTCAATGAAAGTAACCGAACAGATTGATGCAATGGAAGTATCGGGCACTAATCCCTTTAAATACCTGGTTGTAACGCGGGTTTTGGCCGCAACTTTGATGCTGCCTGTTTTAGTGGTTTTGTCGGATACCATTGCCTTGTATGGTTCTTATTTGGGCGTAAATATTCATGCGATAACTAGCTTTAATTTATTCTACCGACAGGTGTTTGATGCTATCAGTTTTGGCGACGTTATACCGGCTGTCCTAAAATCCTTTCTATTTGGTTTTGCTGTAGGCACCATTGGCTGTTACAAAGGATACAATTCAAGCAAAGGTACGGAGGGTGTTGGAATAGCGGCCAACTCTGCCGTGGTAATTTCTTCGGTGATGATATTCGTTATTGATTTAATTGTGGCGCAGTTTACAGATATTTTGGGTTTAAACTAACATAACATGCCGGAAGAAAAACCCGTAACAGAATTAAAAACGAAGGTATCGGAGGCGACTCCGGTAATAATGATTTCACATCTAAAAAAATCATTTGGCAACAATATGGTATTAAATGATTTTAATTTAATACTGCACAAAGGTGAAAACGTTGCGGTGTTAGGAAAATCGGGATCGGGTAAATCGGTGTTGATTAAATGCATTATTGGTTTACTCGATCCGGATGAAGGCACCATTAATGTATTGGGCAAAAATATTCCTGATCTAAGCCGTGAAGAATTGGATAGAATTAGAGTGAAAGTCGGATTTTTATTTCAAAGCAATGCACTTTATGATTCGATGACTGTTAGAGAGAATCTGGAGTTTCCATTACGACGACATGGATTTCAATTAGCCCATCAGGAGGTGGACGAAATGGTTAAGGAAGCTTTAACCAATGTGGGCCTTGCCCATACCATCGACATGATGCCTGCAGAACTCTCAGGCGGTATGCGGAAGAGAATTGCTTTAGCCCGAACATTGATCCTAAAACCCGAAATTATTTTGTACGATGAGCCCACTACGGGCCTCGACCCGATCACAGGAAAAGAGATCAGTAATTTAATGGTGGAAATTCAAAATAAATACAACACGGCTTCGCTTGTTATTTCACATGATATGAAATTAATTCATGATACAGCCGAACGGATTGTGATGTTGATAGATGGCAAATGTTATGCAGATGGAACTTATAAAGAATTACAGCAAATAAAAGATAATAAGGTTAGACAGTTTTTTGAATAATTCATCCTATGGCCAAACAAGCAATAAGTAATATCAAACTCGGTGTATTTGTACTAGCGGGGTTACTCCTACTGGTGTTTACGCTGTACATGATCGGCAAAAACCGCAACCTGTTTGGCAATACCATTCAATTAAAAGCCCATTTTGATGATGTTTATGGCCTAATGCCCGGAAATAATGTACGATTTTCCGGCATTCAGGTGGGAACAGTGAGAAAAGTTAACATTATAAACGATACGGTGATAGAAGTATCGATGGAAGTAGATGAAGCTGTGAAGAAATTCATTCAAAAGAATGCCATTGTAGCAATTGGAACCGATGGACTGATGGGAAACAAAGTCATTAATATTTCTCCCGCCCAGCAAACTTCTCAGGTGGTAAGCGATGGAGATATTCTACGAACGAGAAAAACACCCAATACCGACGAAATGCTGCAAACTTTCTACAAGACTAATAACAACCTAGCTGTAATAACTGAAGATTTAAAAACCACCGTTCAACGCATCAATAACAGCAAAGGTTTATGGAGTATATTAAATGACAGCACACTATCAGTTGATTTAAAAGCCTCAATGATCAATATTAGAACAGCTTCAGGTCAGGTAAAAGCCTTTACCAGTGATCTTCAAAAGTTGATTGCTGATGTAAAACACGGTAAAGGATCAGTAGGAGCTTTGTTAACTGATACAAGTTTTTCTTCCAATCTGAATAAAGCAGTTACCCAAATCAAACTGGTAAGCAACAATGCCAATTTACTTGCGGAAGAACTTAATAAAGTAGTGCAGGAGGTATCGAACGGAAAAGGAACGGTCCATGCTTTATTAAAAGATTCTGTGCTCGCCGTGAAACTTAACAGCAGTCTTACCAATATTGAAAAAGGTACTGCTGCTTTCAACGAAAACATGGAAGCGCTAAAGCACAGCGCATTATTAAGAGGGTATTTTCGAAATCAGGAAAAACAGCAGCCGAAGAAGAAGAAGAAGATGTCGAAATCTGATACCAATCAGGATACCAATTGATAGCGATCATTTTTAATCCTTTAAAGTTTGGTAAACTTGAGCCGAGTGGCTGATTAGACACAATCAAATGATTGTGCTTTTTTAATACAATGGAACATGCAATCACATCATCATCCCAAAAGTCTACTCCGCTTCCGTTCATTAGGCATTGATACGAAGCAAGAATTAGTTGTATTTATGCCTAAGAGTTGCTATGTATGTCAATCCGAAGGATTTCAGGCTTTAACTAGGTTAAATGTAGGGCTAAACAACTGCAATATTATAGCTACCCTCAATACAACAGAAAATGGGTTATTAAATGATGGAGAAATAAGCTTATCGATTAGTGCCATCAAAAAATTAGGTGTAAAAGATGGTGATTTTTTGTGGGTAGATCATTTGGACCCCCTAGAATCCATGACCTATGTAAGATCAAAATTATTTGGCAATGCATTAAATCAGGAAGCCCTATCGGCAATTATCAGCGATGTTGCCGAAGAAAAGTATTCTAACATTTACCTTTCTTCATTCGTTTCTGCCTGTTCAGGGGATAACATGAACCCGGAAGAAATCTGTTACCTCACCAAGGCTATGATTGAAACGGGAAACAAGTTAAGTTGGGATGAGCGAATAATAGCCGATAAGCATTGCGTTGGAGGGATACCAGGTAACCGAACTAGTATGATTGTTGTTCCTATAATTGCGTCCTTAGGTATTACAATTCCAAAAACATCTTCCAGAGCGATTACATCACCTGCCGGAACTGCAGATACAATGGGTGTGATTACCAATGTGAATCTAAGTATGCAAGAGATGCAAAAAGTAGTGAAGAAAGAAAAAGGATGCATTGTTTGGGGAGCGGCTGTAAAGCTAAGCCCTGCTGACGATATAATTATAAAAATTGAAAAGGCTTTGGATATTGATAGTGAAGGTCAAATGGTTGCTTCAATTTTATCAAAAAAAGTAGCAGCAGGTTCTACTCATTGTGTAATTGACATCCCAGTTGGAACTACTGCAAAAGTGAGAAGTACTGAAAATGCATTAATATTAGCGGCCCAAATGGAGAAGGTTGCAAAATACATCGGATTAAAAATTAACATTATTTTCACAGACGGTTCGCAGCCGGTTGGCTTCGGAATAGGACCGGCCTTGGAAGCCCGAGATGTGCTTTCTGTTTTGAGAAATGAAGATAAATCTTCAAAAGAATTAAGATCCAGAGCACTGAAGATTTCTGCAGCCATTATCCATTTGGTAAAGAATGAATCTGAGGAATCAGCATACAGGATTGCAGAGAAACAATTAAGTTCAGAAGCTGCTTATCAAAAATTATTAGCCATTTGCGAAGCCCAAGGTGGTTTTAACGAACCGAAAACAGCTAAATACATTAAAATAGTTGAAGTCCAAACAGATGGTATTATCAAGGAAATCGACAATAGAAAAATAGCAAGAGTGGCCAAGTTGGCTGGTGCGCCGGATGTATCGGTGGCCGGTGTTGATTTTTTTGTGCAGCTAAATCAGAAAGTTGAAAAAGGACAACCCTTATTTTCTATACATGCCAACTCTCCTGGAGAATTGGAATATGCTTATGATTACTATAAACGTGGCAATCACCAAATAATCCATTTAAATGATGAATAAACCTATCATATTTGCTTTGCCTGGTAACGAAGCATTGGCTCATTCGTTAATTGTTTCACTTAAGGCTGAAAAAGGAGAAGCAGAAATTCGTCGTTTCCCTGATGGAGAAAGTTATATAAAAGTTAAAAGTGATCTAACTGATAAAGATGCGATACTTGTTTGCACATTGCATCAGCCTGATGATAAACTGCTATCTCTTTATTTTTTTTGTAACACATTAAAAGATTTTGGCGCAAAGAAAATAACATTGATAGCCCCTTATTTGGCTTACATGCGCCAAGATAAGCTATTCAATCCCGGTGAATGCATTACATCTGAACTTTTTGCCAAATTGATATCATCTTTGGTAGATAAATTGATAACAATTGACCCTCATTTGCATCGCAGAACTGGTTTAGATGAAATTTATTCAATACCAACTCAAGTTCTGCATGTCGCCACATTAATCTCCCTCTGGATAAAAGAAAATTTAACAAATGCTGTTTTAATAGGCCCTGACAGTGAAAGTGAACAGTGGGTGTCTGCTGTTGCAAAAGCAGCTGACAGTAAATATCTGATATTGGAGAAAACCAGGCGAAGTGATAACGAAGTAACCATCAAAGTGCCTGAAGTAGTCCAACCGGATCTGCATACCCCTGTTTTGGTGGATGATATTATTTCAACGGGTATCACAATGGCCGAAACAATAAAGCAGTTGATAAAGACAGGCTACAGGTCACCAGTATGTATTGGGGTGCATGGAATTTTTGCTACCAATGCCTATGAACGCCTCCTAAAAAGTGGTGCAGACCGAGTGATAACAACCAACACCATTCCACATCCAACAAATCAGATAGCAATTGATGAATTAATCAGAACCGCATTGCAATAATGATGAATTAATGGATTCTTACAGTAAATCCGTACAAGAACTGGTGAGTGATTTTCAAACCTCTGTTGAAACTGGATTAACAGAACAGGAAAGCATTAATCGTTTAAATAAATATGGAGCTAACCTTATTCAAAAGACATCTCACCGTAGTGGCTTTCAAGTCTTTCTGGAGCAATTCAAAAACCTGCTGGTGATCCTGTTAATCTTTGCTGCAGCACTCTCCTTCTTTTTGCAATCTTATCGCGACGGTGTTATCCTCTTATTAATTGTGTTTTTTAACGCCTTGGTGGGCTTTTACCAAGATTGGAAATCTGAAAACATCCTTGCATCACTTAAAAGTCTTATCATTGAAAAATGTTGTGTTCTCCGCTCCGGAAATAAAATTGAAATTCCGTCTTCAGCTTTAGTTCCGGGCGATGTCGTCTTTTTGTATGAAGGAGACGGTGTTCCTGCAGATATACGACTGATAGACTCAAGTGGTCTCTCTGCTAATGAGTTCATTCTTACCGGCGAATCGCAACCAAGGGAGAAATCACACCAAACCATCCAAACTACCGGTTTATCAATTTCTGAGCAGGATAATTGTGTGTTCATGGGAACAAGTATAGCTAAAGGTGAGGCAAAAGGAATTGTCATATCTACCGGTATGAAAACAGAATTAGGAAAAATTGCCGCTGCCTCCCTTACAATTGATACTGGCCTGACACCCCTACAACGGGAATTGAATTCGGTTGGTAAAAAGATTACTTACATCACTTTGTTGTTGGCGGCTATTTTATTTGCTGGCAGGCTGCTTTATGGAGAGCATTACGAAAGTGCCATAATGTTTGCAATTGGGGTAGCTGCCGCTATGGTGCCCGAAGGATTACCTGCCCAGATTTCTGTTTCCCTGGCTTTAGGCGTAGCACGATTGGCGAAGAACAACGCTATTGTAAAAAATCTTTCTTCCGTAGAAACCTTAGGCGCAGCCACGGTCATTGCATCGGATAAAACAGGTACCATCACAAAAAATGAGATGACCATCATTCATTGTCACTTTAATGGAAATGACTACACCATTACAGGAATCGGATATGAACCCAAGGGGCAGATATTGGATATTGATGGAAATGTTATCGAAAAAAATAACCTAGGGGATGATAAAGTTTTTTTTCTGGATGGTTTTTTGGCCTCGACCGGAAAAGCAAATCCCCCAGACAAGTACCACCCGGATTGGTATCCTATAGGCGATCCTACAGAATGCGCATTTACCCCTCTGATCATGAAAGGAGGATATTCTTCTGATGTAATTGAAAAAGAATATCCGAAGGTTCAATCCTTTCCCTTTGATTCATTTCGTAAACGGATTTCAATTATCCGGGAGCATAAGGGTAAATACATCAGTTTTGTTAAAGGTTCCATTGAGTCGATCCTCGAAAAAGCAGATAAAATTATGCTGCATGGAAAGGTGAAAAATTTAACACAGCAAGAAAGAGAAAATTATCTGAATATTTCAAAAGTACAGGCTTCCAATGCACATCGTATTATTGCAACAGCCTACAGAGACCTTCCTTTAAAAAAAGAACCCTACACAATTCAAGATGCAGAAGAGCATTTGATCTTTGCAGGTTTTGTTACTATGATTGACCCTCCCCATGAAGAGGTAAGGCAAGCTATACAAACAGCATATGAAGCCGGAATGAAAATAATAATGATTACTGGCGACAATGAAATTACTGCAAAGGCAATTGCAAATTTGACTGGCATTTGCAATGAAGATGGAAATCTTCCAGATTTAATCAGCGAGAACGAGTTAAAGAAAATGAGTAATGACCAGCTCAATGCCTCCTTTGGTAAGCGCTCGCTGATTTTCTCAAGGGTTTCACCGGATGAAAAACTCCGTATTGTTTCTTTACTAAAAGAAAAAGGAGAAATAGTGGCCGTTACTGGTGATGGGGTAAATGATACATTGAGCTTGAAAAGGTCGGATATTGGCGTGGCTATGGGGAAGCATGGATCCAAAGTAGCTCAGGAGGCAGCCAATATGGTTTTACTTGATGATAACTTTTCTACAATTGTATTAGCAATCAAAGAGGGTCGAACTATTTATATCAATCTCAAAAAGATTGTTCTGGCAAACTTGATAGGCAATACTGCAGAACTAACTTGTATTTTAATTGGTTTTGCAGGTGCGTTCATGGGCTATCCACTGGTATTGATGCCGGTTCACATTCTATTAATAGACCTCATTGGTAATATGCTGCCTCTGCTTATGGTCACTTTTGATCCGACTGAAAAAGATGTAATGAAGCAAGCACCGCGTAAATTAGGCGAAATGCTCAATCGGAGAAGTCTGTTTGTTATCATTTATTCAGGTATTTTTAAAGGACTGTTTTCATTTGCAGCATATTTCCAATCCTACAATCATCACCTAGGAGATGCATTCCGTCATGAGAAAGCTGTTACCGTAACCATGATTTCATTAATTGTATGCCAGTTTGTAAACATTTTCTCAATCCGTACTTCCAAATCAATTTTCACCGGTTATTTCTTTAGTAATAAGAACCTCTTCCTGGGAGTCGGTCTGTCCACCGTTTTTATGTTAATCGTGAGCTATACATTTGCATTGAATGTACTTTTGCATACAGGACCTTTAAGTGCAATTGATTGGCTGTATATCTTAACAGGGGCTCTTGTATATCTGTTTTTTCTGGAAGGTATGAAGGTTTTTAGCACAAGGCGTTCACTGATGCTTAAATCAAAAAAAATGAAAACTTCCTCTAATGCTGAATCTTAAGAGTTTTTGATATTTGGGTTTTACTTGCTAATAAGGGCATTTAGCGGTAAAAAAGTTTAATCCTCATCCTTTCCTTGTCCTGTTTCTTGTTTTTGATTTTGTTTGCTATGGATTGTCGTATCCGGTCTATTTGTTCTAATTTCAATATGCCTGATTTCCCCTCCACTTGTTCCCACGTTTTTCAGTAAAACACCATTGGCCAAGCTAATGATTAAGGTGAGCAGCGCGAAATACTTTGCTGCAGCTTTCTGTTTTATATCAAGTATAAGTGTCACTAGGGCAAGTAAACCTGTTATCCCAAATGTCCACATCGCAATCTCTCCGAGTTCCTCGTGTTGTTCTACCAAATTTTCGTCAGTTAACCGCTTGTTTTTTAAAACTTCCTCAGCACCCTCTCCGGTGAGAAATGCTGGAATAGCAAGAATACCTGTAAGAACAAAAAGTACTAAACCAGAACGTTTTAAGCCGGGATTTTTAAGGACAATGCCGGCAAAAAGCAGTAAAATACTAAAAAAAGTTCCCACTATTGGGAAGTGGTTAAGTACAAGGTGCCAATGAGCTTGATTCATAATAATAAATTTAGATCACTCAAATTTCTATTAATGCTTTCATTTGTTCCATGACCCAAATCAGTTCTTAATTTGACAGTGCTCATGCAAATCGGAATACCTTCTGGTTAAATTTATATCTGCTTTACTTAGGATAATGAACCCATTCTCGGTATAATTTAATTATAAAACAATGAAAACCATCTTTTTTAGCACCAAAGCCTTTGAACGCCAATACCTTGAAAACGCCAATACGGCCATGCATGAGCTAAAAATGGTGGAAGAGGCGCTTTCGCTTAAAACGGTTGATTTAGCCAAGGGCTATTCTGTGGTTTGTATATTTGCTGGAGATGATGCTTCAGCTCCTGTAATTGAAAAATTGCATGAGAATGGCGTGCGGTTTATTGCCATTCGGGCCACTGGCTATGATAATGTGGATATTCAAAGTGCCACAAAGCTGGGAATAAGAGTGACCAATGTGCCTGATTATTCACCCTACGCCATAGCCGAACATGCTGTAGGGCTGATGCTAGCGCTGAGTAGAAAATTGCCATTAGCCAATGATCAGGTACACCAATACAATTTTAAAGTGGATAACCTCATCGGTTTTGATCTGCATCATAAAACGGTTGGTATAATAGGAACAGGACAAATAGGCAGTGTAGCAGCAAAAATTCTTTATGGGTTTGGATGCTCTCTTTTAGGGTTCGATATTCAGGAAAACAAGGAGCTGACTGAACTGTATGACCTGCACTATGTTGATCTTAATACACTTTGTCGCTTATCCGATATCATCACTATTCATGTTCCCTTGAATGAACAAACCGAATACCTGATTGATGAAGCACTTATAACAACTATGAAGAAAGGTGTAATGCTGATCAATACGGCAAGGGGCGCGGTGGTAAATACAGCAGATGTAATTGCGGGTCTTGAAAATGGTCAGATCGGCTATTTTGGTGCAGATGTATACGAGAAAGAAAGGGGCCTTTTCTTTTTTGACTTCTTTGAGAAGAAATTTGATGATAAAATGCTGAAAAAGTTATTGAGTTTTAAGAATGTTCTGCTCACCCCTCACCAAGCATTTGCAACGAAAGAAGCCTTGTATAACATTGCTACCACTACTTTTTATAACATTGATTGCTGGGGACTTGAACAAAAATCACAAAATGAATTGCAAGTAAATGAGCAGGTCTTAAAATAAAATCACTACTTATAGGAAACTAATATGGCTTATTTAATCGCAGAATACTATTTGAATGAATTAAACGAATGGACTGAAACAATCAAAAACTATGAAGCGGATATTCATGCGTTTAATCTCAAGTTATATGAAATAATACGAAGGGATGCAATTCCACAGATCGCTGAAAAACTTGAGCCCGGCTTTGAGCTTTTAAAGAAGCAGGAACAAAATTTTACCTCTCTTCAAGAATCAATTCAACTTCAGGAAGAAAAACTTTTAAAGGATGAAATTCCTGTGGATAATTCAGCAATTGTTTCAGATATAAAAGCTAACCAAGATTCAATACGACAACTCATGCACAGTGCAGAAAAGGAGTTTATCGATGCAAAATATACTTGTTATCAACTACTTTCGAGTATATGAAAAGTTATTTGCAGACATTCTGACACACACTTCCAATAGCCTGCTTCTTAAAGCAGTTGATCCTGAGGATCTGAATAGAAAATGCTTTAAGCGATTTACCTGTTTTTAATACCTTATTTTTGACCTTCTAAAAACTCCATTTCAATCGTAGAAAAACACTATAGCTGATATTGTTGAATTTACCCATATCTAACCAATAACTTTGACCAAACAGGGCTAATTCCCAGTTTTTGGCAATCGAGTAGCCAAGCTGAGGCATAAAAAAAGCCGTTCTTACTTCGGGTGAATAGACGGCTGTAAAACCGCCTATTAACAATGGCGTGAAAGGATAATTAACACTGATGATACCTGAATATTTTGTTGGCATCAAATTCTTAGCTGTAACGGAAGTCATAAAAAGATTCTCTGGATTGCTGAAGTTAGTATCTGCGGTACCGCTATTGAGCAAAAAGCCAATAGTTAGAAAAAGTTGGTTGCGAAATACATAATCCGTCGAAATACTAAGACTTAAGACATTGTTAGAAGTATTCCGCTGGCTAAAATAAGTCACCTCACCTTTAAAGCCGGCATTGCCAATGTTGCCAGCCCAACCAGCGCCGAAAGCAGTATCGGTGAACCACCATCCAGCCAGTACCTGAAAATCATATTGCCATTTGTTGAAGCGGTATAAGATCCCTCCTACCCATTCATCAGCGTTTTTGCCCGGTTTTATGGCAAGCTCCAAGCTTTTCATATTATTAAAGAAACGCTGAACGCGTAAGGCATCCACTCCAGGACGCTCTTCGTAGTCAAAATCCACTAGTGAATAAGCATTAAAAAGATCGTTACTATTCCAGAAAAGGTTCATACCCCAGTTGAGCCGTTGCCTGCCGATCCGAATATCCCACTTATCATTATTCCAATTTATCCAAGCGCGATCTATTTGGGAAAGAAAGATGAGCCCCGGTTCATCGATGATCAGGAAACTCATATCCACCAAACCCGGATCAAAATCAAGCAAGTGGCTGTAACCGGGTATCGACTTAATTGTTTCACCCATAAAAACCCGGTTTCTCATTTCTACACCTACCGTTGTTTTCTCCATCGGATACCAACGGAAATTGAGTCGATTGTGAATGATATTATCATTTATAGTACCGTTCACATTGCTTCCAAAACTCATAATCTGCATATCCTTCAAGTAACCATTTAGTGTAAACTTTTTAGGGGCAGATGAAGTGTCTTCTTGTGCATACAAGGAAGCAGGTATAATAAAAAGCACTATAAACTTAACCGCGCTTCTCATCAGAAACGATCTTGCCATCTTCAAGGGTAATTACGCGCCTGGCCCTGTCGATCACACGTTGGTCGTGCGTGGAGAATATAAAAGTTACTCCTTCTTCACGATTCAGCCTAGCCATAATATCGAGCAGGTTAGATGCTGATTTACCATCCAGGTTGGCGGTAGGCTCGTCAGCCAAAACAAAGTCGGGTTTGGATGCCATTGCTCTGGCTACCGCAACCCTCTGCTGTTGCCCACCGGACAGCTGTGCCGGTCGGCTATCCATTTTATCTCCTAAGCCAACCTCTTCTAATAGTGCTTCAACTCGTTGATCGCGTATTTTCTTCGGTTTCTTCTGCAGCAGCATAATAAATTCCGTATTCTCCTTTGCCGTAAGCACAGGAATAAGGTTAAAGCTCTGAAAAACAAAACCAATGTTTTTCAGTCGAAAATCAATCAGCTGATTTTCTGAGAGATTGTTCAGTTCAATGCCGTTCACTTTAATACTGCCGGAAGTAGGTCTGTCCAATCCACCGATCAGATTCAGTAAGGTTGTTTTTCCTGAACCCGAAGGGCCAACTACGGCGGTAAATTCATCATCTTCAATGGTAAGATTAATATGATCTACCGCCTTTACCGGAACAACGTCCTCATAGGTTTTGCAGAGGTCTTTTGTTTCTATTACAATAGTGTTCATATTTTTCGGATTGCTTCAACGGGTTTTAGATTAAGGGCTTTGCTTGCAGGATAAATTGCAGCTATCAGGGCCATTATCAAAACCATCACAGTAACTTTCAAATACTCCACGGCGGAGAGTGTCGGAAAAACAATATTAGAATAGCCAAGATTACCATAAGCAGCATTGCCCAGATTGATACCTGCCTTTCCAAAATAAGTAATGGAAACCTTTGCAAGAAGCAAACCGAGCGGACCTCCGACAATAACCAGAAACATAGTTTCCAGCATGATCATTCCAAATACCTGAGATTTCGTCATGCCGATGGCCATAAGCATCCCGATTTCTCGTACCCGTTCCAATACAGTCATCAGCATGGTATTAACAATACTGAAAAGCAATGCCAACAAAAGGATACCTACAACATATACCGTATACATTTTTATGGTTTCGATCATGTAGCGCATCCCTGAAGAAAGATCCATCCATGACAGTACTTCCAGGTTACGGTACTTTTTTTGATACTTCAGTGCCATGCTTTCAGCAGGTTCATCTTCTTTGAGTAGTACAGCCAACTCATGTACGCCGCTTCCTATTCTCAGTAATTTTTGAATATCATCTATTTTCACAAATACATTCTGGTCATCGTACATTTTATTGCCGGTATCGTATATTCCCACAACCCGAAATGCGCTTGCGGTAATTTCTCCATCCACATCCTGAAAAGTGAGCACAACTTTTGATCGCAACCCTACTTTGTATTTTTCAGCAATAACTTTGCTGATCAGAATCGGGTTGCGCTGGGCTCCTTTGAAGTAATCACCCTCGATCATTTTTCCATGCAAACCGGTTACTAATTTTTCTTCTTCCGGTGAAATGCCCACCACTTTCACCCCTCCTGATCCTTTTGCTGAACTAATCATCATCAGACTTACCGTGCGGGTGGCCACAGCTTTTACTAATGGGTCTTTCAGTAATTCTTTTCTGATAGAAAACCCATTTTTCAGGTATTGTTTTACCTGAAAATCATTCAGAAAATCTTTTTGATGAAACTGTAAGTGTGAAATTTCCAACCCTATTACACTGTTAATTTTTTGTTTCATCATGCCATTGACAAAGGCTGAAGCAAAAATGCCTGCCCATAATCCAAGTGCCAGAGCAATTATGACGATTAGGCTCCGAACTTTATTTCTCCATATATTTCGCCAGGCTATCTTTAACAACATCAGCTTCTTATTGCGTTTATAACATCCAACCGTACCAATTTAATAAATGGATAGATTGAAATAAAGCATGAAATCATCAGAATTACCGATGCCTGTTGAATGAACATCGATGGCTCTATGGAGGAGCGTAGCACGGCTTCCATGCCATATTCTTCTGTCATTTCCTTTAATTCTCCTCCCAATTCAACGGGATTGGCAAAGAAATAATAGCAAACCGGTAAAGCACCGATAATTCCCATTATCGCTCCAGCTAATGATATTACTATAACTTCCAGCCAAACAATTATTGCTAATTTCAATCGTTTCATTCCTACAGAAACCAATACACCAAATTCTCTTTGCCGTTCGGAGAGCATCATCAGTATGGTTCCAAAAATCCCGAAGGAAACCACCATATAAAGGATGAACATAAACACATATCCTTCCGCCTTATCCGTTTTGATCATATTCTCAAGCTCCGGCATCAATTCCTGCCAGCTCATCACTTCATATTCGTCACCAAGCTTGCCTCGCAGCTCTTTCATTACGCGTTTTGAATCATCCGAATCATCAAAATGTAGGATAAGGTTGTTGATCATACCCTCCATTCCGTAAAACCATTGTACCTCTTTTATCGGCATAAATACCAATTGTTTGCTTAGTTGGGGAGAGCCGAACTTTACTATGGCCTTTATTGGATATTTTCCTGCGGCGCTTACCCCCTGATATCCTTGTCCCAACAAAACAATTGTATCGTTAACTCTCAGATTTAAATATTCTGCCAAGCCGGAGCCAATCATCACCGCTTTATCATCAGGAAGTAAATACACACCCGAAAAAACACGCTCATTTAATTTATTTACTACACTTTCCTTCTTTACATCAATTCCCACCACGGTTGCTACTTTTGTAACATCCTTTGAAGCAGCCATTGCAACACCCTCCAGTCTTTTAAGGATGGTTTTGATACCGGAAGTATTTTCAATTTTCGACCTAAATGCTTCATTGGCTTCAAAACTGTAATCAAGCGATTTTTCTTCCCAATAACCTTTAGCATGAACCTGACCTAAGCCGGTATAAGAGCCAATCATCGAATCGATCATGTTGGAGTAAGTACCCTCCTTTAAGCTCATCAACAGAGTGGAAAGCATAACTGCGAAGAAAACAGAAGCCATGGTGATCAGGGTTCTGCGCCTGTTGCGCCATATGTTTCTCCATGCCAACTTGAGGTACATCATTTAACCTTCTTCATGTTTTGTATAGTGAAAAAATCATCGCTAATAGGCTTGTCAAACTCCATGAAAAGGATTTTCATGATGGTTTTATGCCCTTTTTTATCCTGTGGAATGAGTTCCATGATGGTTGGCAGTAACCTTCCACCTATATTTTTTAATTCTGACGATAGCATTACATTGATCAGTTGTCCGTCTTCATCAAACATCTCGGCACGCAACTGGATAAAATCTTTCTTATCAATCCAAACATTGATTTTCCCCCAAACCACCGGAGCATCAGGCTTAGAGGTTAATTCTATTTTATAACAGTTCCTTCCGTCAATGCTTTCCTCCGAAACAATTCTATGAGTGTAATCATTCACAGTGGAAGATTCCCGTACCAGATCATCATTGGTAAAGTCTGTTCCCATCCAACTCTGCATCATCATACTCGGAGGCATTTTTATAGTTCTTTCAATAGCCGGAACCCAGTACCATATCTCCTTATCTCGTTTTAGAAATGTATTGCCTTTTTCTTTCACTGGATCCGTAATCAAAATCAAACTGTATTTCTGCCCCTTGCTCCAAGTTTTCAAACTCATATCCCTTGTCCATTTTGGTCGGACAATGGTAATGGTAATATTACTCTGAGATGTTTTAACACCTCTGGCATTTTCTTCTGCCTTTTGGATGATTTCTTTAGCAGTTTGCGCATTTGCACTGATGCAAATGAACAACAGGATCTGACTGATAATTATTCTCAATTTAAGTGGATTGAAACAGTGATAAAACGAATTGCCTGAAGGAGTGATGCAGAAAGATCACACATCCTTGTTATTCTCATCGGGATGAAATCCTTCATCAAAAGACAGCCCTTCATGATCATCCTGCGGAAAGTTTGGATCTGCCTCTTCATTCACTATAACACCTTTTTCATTGAACATTAAATGATAGGTTAAATTGTTTTGTGTGATTTCTGCCAAATAAAGCGTTTTGCCTGAAGCATTCTTTACTTTCTTTATTTCGCTCAAAAAATCTTCCCTGAAATGTTCCTTAATGTATTCCGAAATTTTATAAGGGATTATTTCCATGTTTTTATCGATTGGAAGTATTTTGTAAACTTTAAACCTAAAGTTTTAATAAAAATATACATCAATATTCTGATTAACAGAAATGTATCATATAAAAAACCTTGCAACAATGGGAATGCGGTATTACGGGTTCTTTTTTACCTTTTAACGTTGATGCATTCAGCGTTGAAGAAATAACCGGCAACCAGGCCGCATGCTCCAAAGTAAAATGCCTTACTTTTACCGAGACGGCCAGGAGTTATTATAACGGCTTTTGCCTAACGATTCCGTTTTTTAATTTTTGCTGACCGCTAGGTCGTAATCAATTAGCTTTGCCATAGTTGTAATTTTTAAGCCGTTATATCTATGGCTCTTTTACCGATTATTTTTTCAAGGTCTTCTTTATAAATTATTTCCTTTTGAAGTAAGAGCTCGGCGATTTTGGTTAGAGTTTTTTTATTCTCATGTAAGATCAATTTAGATTGCTCGTACGAATCATTAACCAGTTTACGCACTTCTTCATCAATCAATTTGCCGGTTTCTTCACTATAAGGTTTTTGAAAACCTGTTTCTAGCTGACCGGTAGAATCGTAAAAGCTGATGTTTCCTAATTTTTCATTGAATCCGTAATAAGCCACCATCATGTAAGCTTCTTTGGTAACTTTTTCCAGGTCATCCAAAGCGCCCGATGAAACCTCCCCGAACATGATTTCTTCGGCTGCCCTACCGCCAAGAGTGGCACACAGATGCTCCTTAAATTGTGTCGCTGTTTTTAATTGTCGCTCTTCAGGTAAATACCAGGCTGCACCTAATGATTTTCCTCTTGGAATTATAGACACCTTTATCAATGGATCGACCGATTTTAGTAGCCAGCTCACCAATGCATGGCCGGCTTCGTGGTAAGCAATGATTTTCTTTTCTTCCGGGGAGATGATCTTGCTTTTCTTTTCGAGACCGGCAACCACCCTGTCAATGGCATCAAGGAAATCCTGTTTATCAACCTTTTCTTTCTTCCGCCGAGCGCCAATTAAGGCCGCTTCATTACAAATATTGGCAATATCAGCTCCGGAAAAACCAGGTGTCTGCATGGCCAAAAAATGAACATCAATGGCATCATTTAATTTTAACGGACGAAGATGTACCTTAAAAATTTCTTCCCTTTCTTTTTGGTTAGGAAGTTCCAGGTAAATATGTCTGTCGAAACGGCCGGGACGAAGCAATGCCGGATCAAGCATATCTGCCCGGTTGGTTGCCGCTAATACTATTACCCCACTGTTGGTACCAAATCCATCCATCTCGGTCAACAACTGGTTAAGGGTGCTTTCCCGTTCATCGTTGGCACCGGTGAAAATGGTATTTCTGCTTCGCGACCTCCCTATGGCATCAATTTCATCAATGAAAACAATGCAGGGTGTTTTTTCCTTGGCTTGTTTAAATAAATCACGTACACGCGAAGCTCCTACCCCAACAAACATCTCAACAAATTCAGAACCTGATATATTAAAAAATGGCACTCTGGCTTCGCCAGCTACGGCTTTTGCCAGCAAGGTTTTACCTGTACCAGGCGGGCCCACTAAAATTACGCCTTTGGGTATTTTGGCTCCCAGTTTGGTAAAAGCATTAGGATTTTTTAAAAAATCAACCACCTCTTTAACCTCCATTTTTGCCTCTTCCAACCCTGCCACCTCATCAAAAGTGACTGAACTCTTGTTTTCTTTATCCAGTAGTGTTGCCGTCGACTTTCCAAATGAAAAAAGCGATGAGCCTCCCCCTGGCCCTCCTCCGACTGATCTTCTGAACATGTACGACCATAGAACAAATAAGACAACCAAAGGCATCAGCCAAGACAATAGGTTCCAGAATGAGTTGTTTTTAGTGATATAGTTAACCGGGATTTCCTTGATTTTTAGTTTAGATTGAGCTTGCTCAAGTTTTCGTTCAAAAGTTTCCACTGAACCGATGTTCATGATGTAATGAGGCCCAGATGTGGCTTCTTTACTAAATCGAGGTTGTAATACTTCTTTAAAGGATGGATCGTTGATTAATTCTTTTTTTAAAAATATTTCCGCTTGCTCACGGTTTACAATGATGATTCTATCAACCGCATTTTTACTCAGGAAGTTTTGTTCAAATTCTTGCCAATTAACCTCCTTGGTTCCGGGATTGTTGAACAAAAGTGAAATCACTAAAAACACCCCTGCCCCCATGTAAAACCATGTAAGCCAGTTTATAGGAATTTTATTGTCCGGTGGATTGACCTTAATATTTTTACGTTTTTGTGGCATAAACAAGCATTCACTTAAAATTAATTCTCTTATTGCTTAAAAAGTATGATGTTAATCAACCCAACTACTGATTATAAGCTAACTACCTAATCTCTTGATTAAAATCAGTTTACCTGCTATTTTCCGTCATAAATCTTTCTATAAACTAAGTGTAGTTTTGGGTAATCACTAAAATCAATAGTTATGAAAAAGATCCTTTTAGCTTTTGATGGACAACATTTTTCTGAAAGCGCTTTTGACTTTGCATATCATTTGCATACTATGCAACCTGCATTATTAACGGGTGCTTTTTTAAGTCATAAAGACTACACTACTGTTTGGCAATATGGGGTACCTGGTGGAGCTGCTGTTTTACCAACTTGGGGGCTGGAGGATGAAGATGAAAAAGTGGCAGAAAAAAATATTCACCATTTTGAAACACTCTGCCAGAATAACGGGATCGATTTTCGGGTACACAACGATTTAGGAGCATATGCTTTGTATGAAATAAGCAAGGAGAGCCGTTTTGCTGATTTAATGATCATAGGAAGTGAACTTTTTTATGAGAACATCGGCAGAATTCAGCCAAATGACTACATGAAATATGCGCTGCGCGATACCGAATGTCCTGTAATTCTAGTGCCCGAAGAAAAATTTAAATTCCCTGATAACATTGTCCTTGCCTATGATGGCAGTGAATCTTCTGTTTATGCCATCAAACAGTTTACCTATTTATTTCCTGAATGGTGCAAAAAGAGAACTATTTTGGTGTATGTAGGTGAAGGAAATGAAATTCCGAGTCAAATTTACATCGAAGAGTTGGCTGCACGGCATTTCAGCAACCTGACTTTATTTAAGATGGATGTTAGTCCAAGAAACCATTTTATTACCTGGCTTGCCGATCAAAAGAATCCTTTGTTGGTAACAGGCGCTTTTGGACGAGGAGGGCTTAATGAGTTTTTCAGAAAAAGTTTTATCACCGATATCATAAGAGATTATAAAACACCTGTTTTTATTGCGCATAAGTAAGAGCTTATTATTGCTTATTTCGGAATTTATTAAACGGTTAATAATGATCACGTTTTGAATCATGGAAAAGAACTTTTGCCAGAGTTGCAGTATGCCATTAGATGCTCCTGAACTATTGGGTACAGAGCATGATGGCTCAAAAAGTGCGGAGTTCTGCAAATTTTGCTACGAAAATGGAGAATTCACGAATCCGGATATGACATTGGATGAAATGAGGGAATGTATTATTGAGCAAATGGAAAAAGAGTGTATCCCTACTGATATTATTGAAACTGCTGTTAATAGATTGCAACATTTAAAACGCTGGAAAAGTAAGTCATTTGAAGTATGAATTTATGGTCAGTACAAATCTTTTCTTAACTTCTTACTCAATTCAAGGGCAATTCGGGTTGTCCTAATTCCGCCCGGAGTTTATTCAAGTAATATATTACCTCTTTATCGCTTACCTGTTCAAAGTTTTCATAAAAAGCTCCAACGCCCCAAAAATTACTTGGAATAAGCGGACAAATTATTTCATCAACCAGGCGAGCTAATTTTTGAATTGCACTCTGTGTAGCTACCGGCACTGCAATAATCACTTTGGCAGGTTCTTGCTTTATGATAATACCGATGGCGGCCATCAACGTATTCCCTGTAGCAATACCATCGTCAATCACAATTACCGTTTTATCTTTCAAAGGCACGGGTTCGGTATCGCCCATAAATTTTTTATGTATCTCCCGCAATTTCTTACGTATGCGTTCGGTTTCCAGTTCTATGTATCCTTCCGGAACATTCTCATGCGGTACAATATAACTGTCGGTTAAACTTACAGCACCTATCGCATATTCTTTATTATGGGGGTGGCCAATTTTTTTTGCGAGCAAAAGATTTAAGGGAAAGCCTAATTCTTTAGCAACTACATAAGCAATTGGCACACCTCCTCTGGGTACAGCTAATACAACACCTGGATCATTTTGATATTTCCTTAAGTGTTTTACCAATTTTTCGCCGGCATCCAATCTATCTATATACATGGTTTTTAGTTATTTATGCTGTGATATGGTTTCTACTGGCAGGTATTACCTGCTTACGAATGAAAACTTTTGTAAATATTTTTGAAACCAGTCAGTCGCAAGGTCAACTACTTCCTCCATTGTGCCTCTTTCTTCAAATAAATGGGTAGCACCCTCCACTATTTCCAGTTTCTTTACTCCGCTTATCTTTTTATAGGCTTCTTCATTCAGGCGCAGCACATCGTAATCTCGGCTGCCTACAATCAGTAAAGTAGGTGCATCCACTTTGTCAAGGTCTTCCATGGCCAAATCAGGGCGACCTCCCCGTGATACCACCGCACCAATTTGAGGTAAACGAGCTGTAGCCTTCAGTGCCGAGGCAGCACCTGTACTGGCACCAAAATATCCTAACCTGCAATTCTTTGCATCAGGCAAAGTTTCCAGCCATTCCGTAGCGCTGATTAATCGTTTGGTGAGCAACTCAATATCAAACCTGTTTTGATAAAGCTCATCTTCCTCCTCTGTTAACAGATCAAATAATAAAGAGCCTATGTTTTTTCTCTGTAAATGCTCTGCTACCATTTTATTGCGTGGACTGAAGCGACTACTACCACTGCCATGTGAAAAAATCACAATCGACAATGCATTAATAGGAATGCTTAAATCTCCTGTGAGAACAACTCTTCCTACAGGAATTTTTACTTCATTATTATATCGCAAGGCCATAACTGATAGCTTTTCACTATACTAAAATATCCTACTTTATTACCTGCGGCAATGATTTGAATCAGGTCATACCGTGATACTTCTCATTAATAAAACGCTGGTTTTAAGCTTTATTTGACATGAGATAAACAATTAAATATGCGCCGATACTTCACTAAAGATGCAGTTTTGGATGAAGAGTCAGTAATAAAAGCGATTAGGGAAAAGTCGTATATTTTAGATGAAATGGCTGACTTGGATCCGCTTATTAATTACATCGGTAACGCCCGAATTGTAATGCTGGGAGAGGCATCACATGGAACACACGATTATTATAAATGGCGCTCTTACATCAGCCAGCGGCTTATCCGTGAGCATGGATTCAACTTTATTGCCGTAGAAGGCGACTGGCCGGATTGTTACCGTGTTAATCGGTATGTTAAGAGTTATACAGATGCTGGAAATTCAGCTTTTGATGTATTGCATGGCTTTAACCGCTGGCCTACTTGGATGTGGGCCAACTGGGAAATTGTGGCTCTGGCAGAGTGGTTAAAGAGTTTCAATAAAGCATTGCCGGCTAACCTGAAGGTTGGTTTCTACGGTTTAGATGTGTACAGCTTGTGGGAATCAATGGAATCAATTATGGGATACCTGGAAAAAGTTGACCCGCATGCTCTAAAAACTGCAGAAGAGGCGTTTAAATGCTTTGAGCCATATCGATATGAAGAGGGTCGATCTTATGCAAGGGCCTCACAATTTGTACCACATTTATGTGAAAATGAGGTAGTGGACTTATTGAGGGAAATCCGGAGAAAATTACCCCAGTACAATACCGATTATGAAAATGTTTTTAGCGCCGAACAAAATGCCTTTATTGCTGTAAATGCAGAGAAATACTACCGCGCCATGATTCATGGCGGGCCACACTCCTGGAATGTTCGCGACCGGCACATGGCTGAAACTTTACAAAGAATTCTGCAATTTCATGGAAAAAATACAAAAGCCATTGTTTGGGAACACAACACACATATAGGTGATGCGCGCGCCACCGATATGACTTATGAAGGTTTGTTTAATATAGGTGAACTAGCGCGCTTGCAACATCATGAAAAAGGAGTAGTGCTGGTAGGTTTCGGCTCATATAAAGGAAGTGTGATTGCCGGACGGCAATGGGGCGATGTGATGAGAAACATGCACATGCCTCCTGCACAAAAGGGTAGCTGGGAGCATTTGTTGCATTTGGCCGGTCCAACGGATAAATTATTGTTAATGGATCATTTTAAGGATGATGTGTTTCTTGAAAATCACATAGGTCAGCGGGCTATTGGAGTGGTTTACAATCCGGAATATGAAACATATGGCAATTATGTGCCAAGTATTTTGCCTTTACGGTATGATGCCTTTATTTATCTGGATGAAACCACTGCATTACATCCTTTACACCTGCAACCTGATGGGCATCAAATGCCGGAAACATACCCGTTTGGAGTTTAATTGTTCATCTGCTGCTTGCAGCTTAAAATCTTATCAAATGGAACAGCAAAAGAAACCCAGCGAAATTCCAATTCCTTCGATTCAACCTGAAATTAAGCCGCCCGATAATCCGGAACGGCCGGGGAAGGAAAAGCAACCTGAAATTATTCCAGAACAGGAGCCACCACAAACCCCAAAACCGGAGGAGCTCCCAGAACCAGAGTGACTTTTTCTTTTTATGAAGCCGTAATTATCCGATCAGATGCAAGTCATGGTATTTGAAGTAGTGGGGAACCTCCCTATTCAAAAAACACTTTAACTGCCCCATCCCACTGCTTGATAATTTAGTTAAAATGATTACCTGTGGGGTATGTCGTATCTGAGGATGCCGCGTGTGATTACAAGGCCATATTGATATTATTTTGCTAAAGCAGGAAGTCGAAAGAATGGTAAAATAAGTAGAAAAGGGTTAACAATTTAAGGCTTGTGCCTACAAATACCTCCATTGAGCCGAAAGCTTCATGAAGGTATTTTTCTTTTTAAAGCGATGGCTTGTTTCCATGAAGCATGTCTCCTGAAGGAGCAAATATATTACCTCTGCGTTGTCATTTACACAAAAGTAAGTTATGATATAAAAGACCTTTATTCAACCTTTTATCTCCCCTTCTGGACATGACGAAACTCATCTTTCATCCTGATCCACATCGTTGACTAGGAAAACTTCCTAACATAATTTTGTATTACTTAATTAGTTTATTATCAAAAACCTTAAAAAACGGAGGTGATTATGGGATCAGCACCTGTGAGAAGAAGAGAGGATTTGTTTCCATCTTTATTCGAAGATTTTTTCAAACCTTGGAATAGCGGATGGCTTGGAAAAGCTTGGGACAGAGACTTAACGGTTCCTGCGGTAAACATTTCTGAAACCAAAGACAATTTTAAAGTCTCTATGGCCGCTCCTGGTATGAAAAAAGATGATTTCAAGATTGATGTGGAAGGCAACATGCTTAGCATTAGCGCCGAAACTGAAGAACAGAAAGAAGAAAAAGATGCAAAATTCACGCGTCAGGAATACAACTATTCTTCTTTCTCACGTTCTTTCACATTGCCTGAGGGTGTAAACCAAGACAAAATTGAGGCTAAGTATGAAGATGGGGTATTGAAATTAGTCCTTCCCAAAAATGAAGCAGCAAAAAAAGTGGCTGCAAAGCACATCAGTGTAAAGTAACAAGGCCTTTTGTGCTGCATGAAAGGAGAGGCTGCCTTTTTGAAGGACAGCCTCTTTTCATAACAAAAACTTACAATAGTAAATCGACAATTGATATGTGGGGTTCAAACTTTCAGAACATCATTGAATATTTATTAGGAAGAGCTAAGACTTTGGCTGGATTCTTAAGATGATATCTTCAAATAGATTTGATCAAAAAATCAGAAATCATTTAATGCCATCATATTGCAGATCCAATAGCCTGGCTTTTGGATCTGCAAAACATAGAAAGAGGGGCTACTTCGCACTCGCAGACATCAGAAAGGAAAGAATCCGAAGTAAGGCTGATAATGACTAAACAATTCATGTATCGTTAAAATTCTACTCCGTTGAAAAGAAAAGTTTTAATATCACCCTATACTATACTTTTTATCATATTAGCAATTGCCTGTATTTCACCTCAGTTGTCATTTATTCAACATGGAAGACCAATACTCATTGATACCAGCGATGTTAAAGAAAAGTTTATTCAGCCCTTATTGATTGATAAATTCTACCAGCAAAATCATCAAAAATTGTTCTGGTTTTCAACCGATGAAAAATCAGTAAAACTAAGGCAACAGCTTCTGGACATAATTGAAAATAGAAAGTATTTGGGTCTTGATAAGGAAAACTACCACGCTAATGAACTTCGGAATCACATTACAGAGATGGATTGCCAGAAAATATTTAGGGCAGACTGGTTATTTACAGACGCAGCCCTTTCGTATGCTAAAGATATTTACACCGGAGCAGAGTTAAATTACTGGGTAAGCTATGACCAGATTTCTGAAAAGTGCGCAGTAAGGGACTATGAATATTTACTGGCCAAGTTGCTTGCAGTAAAATCAGCTGAAGAGTTGGATCAATATTTTAAGGAACTGGAACCAAAAAGCAGAGAATATTTAATATTAAAAAATGAATTGAATAAAAAACTCAATGATACAGTACAAGTTCAAAAGGGTTCTCTTTTAAAAAAGCTAATCTCATCTATAAACTTTTATCGTTGGATACATCATTTTCAGCTCGATAAATTCGTCGTGGTAAATATCGGCTCTACCACATTAAGCTATTACGAAAACGACAGTGTTAAATTGAATATGAAAATTGTGGTGGGTAAACCTTCCACCAAAACTCCACGGTTTGTAGCTTATTGTAATGAAGTGATTTTGTACCCTTATTGGAATGTTCCACACAGCATTGCAGTGAATGAATTATTGCCATTGTTCAAATTCAGACCTTCTTTAATTGAGGGAATGAACATGCAAATCATTGACAAAAATGGCAATATTCTCAATCCCGACTCGATAAAGTGGATTTCTTTGAACAAGAGCAATTTCCCTTATAAATTTCGTCAATCTACGGGTTGCGACAATGCATTAGGAGTAATAAAGTTCAACCTAACCAGCCCATTCAGCGTATATATGCACGACACAAACCTAAAAACAGCTTTTAAATTAAATAATCGCTATCTGAGTCATGGATGCATTCGTCTTGAAAAACCAATGGAACTAGGCAATTATTTGTTAAAAGATAAATTGGATACCACATTTCTCAGTTCTTGTCTTAAGGATCAGAAGCCCGTTTCCCTGCCTTTAGAAAAACCTGTTACTGTATTTGTGGTTTACATGACTGCCGAAGCAAGCAGAGCTGATTCTGTCGAATATCATAAAGATGTTTATTTGTTGTTAAAATGAGGCGCTCCAATCTACGCTATTCCATGTTTTTAAAAGGCAAAAGCTGCTATCATTTCATCTTTCCTTCATGAGTAAATACTTCTATCTACTATCTGGTTTAATCGTTTGCCTATAAATAGCTATTATCATGGAATATTATTTCAATCGCTATCAGCTATTACGCCAATATCTGCCACCTATAAGAAGCGACTCCGCAAGTTTGTTCATGAACGTTATTATTCTAAACACCAGCTATTGATCGCGGAGAGAAGAAACCTCATTTAATTCTTGACTTTGCTTCGCTTAACCTTAAGAAAGTGTAAGTGGGAAATTGTGTCCATAACAGGTTTGTATTTAAGTTTATTTACTTGTAAATTATTAAGAATTTACTATTTAGGTCCTAGTTCTATGAAGACACTTCTCAACCGAACCTGGTGGTCATTACTAATCAGAGGTATGTTAAGCCTCATTTTTGGCATTATTGCTATTAGCTGGTCTGGTATTGCACTACAGTCATTATTATATCTCTTCGCTTTTTATGCAATCGCTGACGGAATTTCGTCAATAGCAGTATCACTTCAACACCGGAAAGTATTCAACTGGGTCGGCATGCTACTTATAGGCATCATCAGCCTTCTGGTGGGGATTTTAACATTAATCTATCCGGCCTTATCGGCAATTTACTTGGTTATTTTCATGGGCTTCAGGGCACTCTTTAATGGAATATGGGAAGTATTGGCAGCTGTTAGACTACGAAAAGAAATAGAAAATGAGGCTTGGCTCGCGTTGAACGGAATTATCTCAATCCTGTTTGGTCTATGGGTAATTTTAAATCCGGGAGCAGGAGCGCTTGCTCTTATTTGGTTAATCGCTGCTTACGCAGTAACCATCGGCTTCATACTAATTATTCTTGCATTTAAAGCACGATCATGGAGCAGGCAATTATTGGTTTGATAGAAATACAGCCTAAAACCACAAAAAATCAAATGCGTTTTTCAAGCGTTAGGGCCCATCAATTGCATTCGAGCCTAACTTACCTACCCAATATCACACAGGAGCACCACTCAATTCTGATGTTCCTTTTTCTTAAATTATAGAGTCGTTTTTGTCCCCCATTCTGAATAAGAAAAAAAATGAAAAATAAACCTGCAGTGCTTGCTGGTTCTAATACAACTAGTCAATTTGAAGCCCTTTTTGATCATGCTTCCATTGGAATTATTTTTACAGATCAGAAAGGTAAAATCGTCAATTTTAATCACCAGGCGGAGTTACAATTTGGATATCACAAACATGAGGTTTTGGGTAAATTAATTGAACTATTAATTCCCCAACAGTTTCACTCTAAACATTTAGAATACAGAAAAGATTTCTATGATCACCCTCAAAACCGGCCCATGGGAACCGGCAGGGATCTATATGCCAAAAAAAAAGATGGAAGCGAATTTCCTGTAGAAGTCAGCCTTTGTCTTTACCGGACAATTGAGGAAATGCAGATAATTGCTTTTGTTACTGATATTACTGTACGCAAGCGAAAGGAAGAATTGTTGCTTCAACAACAGGAGGAGCTCCATAGATTTTCAACGAAAGTAAGACAACTGAACCGCGAACTGGAGCAAAAGGTTGAAGACCGTACCAAAATGCTACGAGAAACATTGGCTGAATTGGAAAAATCGAAGGATAAGTTGAATGAGGCCCTTGAAAAAGAAATAGAACTAAGCGATTTGAAATCGCGATTTGTAACCCTGGCCTCTCATGAGTTTCGTACCCCGCTTAGCACCATCTTATCTTCTGCAGCCTTAATTGGGCGGTATAATACACAAGAGGATCAGGGGAAAAGGTCAAAACACATTCAACGTATTAAAAGTTCAGTTGCTTCCTTGAAAAGCATTCTTGAAGATTTCTTGTCTCTCGGTAAACTTGAAGAAGGTTGCCTACAGGCAAAAATGGAAATAACCCAAACAGAAATATGTTGTACAGAAATTGAGGATGTTATTCAGGACATGCAGCAGATCGTAAAACCAGGACAGATCATCAATTTTACCCATGGGGGAAAAAGTGAAGCAATAATAGACATTGCTCTCTTGAAAAATATAGTAGTGAATTTAATTTCAAATGCCATTAAGTTTTCTCCCGAGAATTCAATTATTCATGTAGTATGCAATGTTACTGATAACGACTTGGTGCTCATAGTAAAAGACAATGGTATCGGTATTTCAGAGGAGGATCAACAGCATTTATTTGAACGGTTTTTCCGGGCAAAAAATGCTACAAACATACAAGGCACCGGTTTGGGATTGAATATTGTTGCAAAATACCTTGAACTGATGAGCGGTAGCATTGAAATTCAGAGCAAACTAAATGAAGGGTCAACCTTTACTGTTTACGTACCACAAATAAATCATAATTCTTAAAAGATGCTAAAAATATTATTAATTGAAGATAATCAAGATGTTAGAGAAAATACGGCAGAAATCCTGGAGCTTTCCAATTATAAAGTTTTAACCGCCGATAACGGCAAAACAGGAGTTGAAGTTGCTTTACATGAAAAACCTGATCTCATTATTTGCGACATCATGATGCCATTACTGGATGGCTACGGGGTGTTGCACCTTTTGAGCAAGAATAAAGAAACAGCGAGCATTCCTTTTATTTTCCTAACAGCAAAATCTGAAAAATCCGATTTCAGAAAGGGAATGGAAATGGGAGCCGACGACTACTTAACCAAACCTTTTGATGACATCGATCTGCTAAAGGCTATAGAAATGAGGTTAAAGAAAGCAAAGCTTTTGCAACAGGGATTTAGTGGGGATGCAAAAGGAATAAAGGATTTTATTGAATATGCAAAAGGAATGGGCAATGTTCAATTTACTACTAAAGGAAGCGAAACTTACAGTTATAAAAGGAAACATTCGCTCTATGAAGCAGGGCACCGGCCCACGGCTGTTTATTTTATTGTTAAAGGGAAAATTAAAACTTATAAGATCAACGAAGAAGGCAAAGAACTCATCACTGCCATCTACGGTCCCGGCGATTTTATTGGCTATATGGCCATTTTACATGAAGTTAACTATATTGATAATGCGGAGATTTTGGAAGATGCGGAGTTGATGCAGATCCAAAAACAAGATTTTTTGCAACTGATCACTACCAACACTCAAATAGCCCATCAATTCATCAAGCTGTTAACCCGAAACGTTCTGGAAAAAGAAGAAAAGCTATTAACCCTTGCCTATAATTCCCTGCGAAAGCGCGTGGCCAATGGCTTGCTGCAGGTGGCCGATAAGCTTAAAAATAACGAAGAGAATAAACCCATTATCGAATTATCAAGGGAAAATCTTGCCCATGTGATCGGTACGGCAACAGAGTCGCTCATCAGAACCTTAAGTGATTTTAAAAGCGAAAAACTAATCGACATTATCGAGGGAAAAATTATTCTCCTGGAAAAGGAGAAGCTTAAAAATCTTTTGTATTAAAAGCTCAACTCTTAAAACTAAAATTATGGAGAAGGAAAAAGTTATATTTTGGAGAAATTTTCTTTTTCGGACATTTCTCATCGGTGTTTTATTTGCCATCATCCTTTTTATTCCTGACTTGTCCTCCCTTGTCGCACTAAAACTAATTCACTTCTGAATATCAGTATTTTACAGTTTTGAAAACCGTAATTTGTCGCACTAAGCTTAAATTATGCTACGAATTCGAACTGTTACGACTGCCTCAGGAGCAAAGGCTGTTCAGGTAATTTATTATTATAAGCGAAAAAGGGTAGTCTACAAGCATATCGGTTCAGGAAGGTCAGAGGCGGAAGTCGAATCTCTTATGTTGGTCGCGCAGGATTTCATCGACAATTACACACCGAGCTTGCCGTTCAAGGAGGAAACAAAGTTTGACAATTTGATTTTCCTGGACAGAGCGCAGTTTTTAGGTGTACATTATACCTTTTTATATGAAGTACTTTCGAAAGTCGTCAACAAGGTCGGTCTATCCTATATCAAGAAACCACTATTGTTGGATCTTGTCATTATGCGGATCTTAGAGCCTGCTTCAAAATTGCGATCTATAGAGCTGATGGATACCTATTTTGGCATTCGTCATCGAAGGCAGAGCTTTTATAAGTCAGCCAGGGATTGGCTGGAGCTGAAGCAGGATGTCGAACAGATCGTTGTTGCCTTCGCAAAGAGCAGCTACGCGTTCAATTTCGAGCTGTTGTTCTATGATGTAACCACCTTGTATTTCGAGACTTTTGAGGAAGACGAGCTCAGGGAGAATGGCTTCTCTAAAGACAATAAATCACAACAACCCCAGATATTGGTTGCTTTGATGGTGACCAAAGAAGGCTTCCCTGTATCCTATGAGGTGTTCTCCGGCAGCACATTTGAGGGGCACACGATCCTTCCCGTCGTACAGAAGTTCATCCGCAAGCATGGCGTTGCCAATTTTACCATCGTCGCAGATGCGGCCATGATAAGTTCGGTCAATGTCCAGGCATTGGTCGAAAGTAATATCAATTATATCGTAGGTGCAAGACTGGGGAATCTTTCGAGTCCCTTGATCGAACAAATCGATCGCTCTCTCAAGAGAGAAGACGGCCATAGCATCAGGATAAAAACCGATAATGGATATCTGATATGCAGTTATTCGGCAGTACGATACAAAAAAGATAAGTACGAAATGGAAAAGCAGATACAGAAAGCAGAAACGATTATCCAGACTCCCTCAAAGGGTAAGAAGACAAAGTTTACCAAATCGAGAGGCGAAGTATTAGAACTCAACCGTACGCTGATCCAAAAAACGAAAAAATTGTTGGGAATAAAAGGGTATTACACTAATCTGGAAGAAAGTGTTGCTGACAACAATACGATAATAGGGCATTATCACGAACTGTACAGGATTGAACAGGCTTTTAGGATATCTAAAAGCGATCTTCAGACCAGACCAATTTTCCATTACAAAGAAGAGCCTATAAACCTTCACTTATTGGTCTGCTTCATGTCGCTAGTAGTATCCAAACATATTGAATTGTCAACCGAAGTATCTATAAAAAAGTTCGTAACCGAATTGAAAAAGATCACGGACGCCAGGATGGTGAATGGAATTACAGGGAAGGAAATACGCATTAGGGCCAAAATAACGCCGTTAATCGAAAAATTGGTGCAAAATCTAAAACTGCCGCACTAAAAGGGACAAGTCAGGAGGGAAAAATTATTCTCCTGGAAAAGGAGAAGCTTAAAAATCTTTTGTATTAAAAGCTCAACTCTTAAAACTAAAATTATGGAGAAGGAAAAAGTTATATTTTGGAGAAATTTTCTTTTTCGGACATTTCTCATCGGTGTTTTATTTGCCATCATCCTTTTTATTGTAGCAATTGCTTTTTGGAACACCTGGGTACCAAGGATTGAGGGCATATTTCATACAAACGAAACTGACTTGGCCAGGTTAACGTTATCTTTTTTCTTGAATATCAGAATTGTGCTACTATTTATAATGTTGGCCCCCTGCATAGCCTTGCATTGGATGAGTAAGAAGAAAAATTAGGCTAACAATTACTATTATTTATGAATATTGAGATCCATGCTTGCAAATCCCTCTGCTTTCATTCAAAATTTTCTGTAATCTACCTCTTGAAATTCCAATTTTTGTAAGAAGCGAAGGATCGACACAAATTTCTTTACAAAGAATAACTCCCTGTTCAAGCAATTTTGTTTTTTCAGCACCGGCGAGTGTGGTTAAACAGGTAACAGGATACAGACCTTCTTTATCAATTAGTTCGCGCAAACTTTCGTTTTGAGGGTAATCCCAGCCCAACAAGTACAGACCGGCACATTTGCCATATTCTATGGCATCTGATGAAAATTTGGTATTGGTTACTACCCATCCTCTGTTAAACTTAGTTTTATAATTGAGGCCTCTCTCCCACTGATCTTCCACATCTTTAAACCGGGAATGGATGTAGAGTGGAATTTTCACATCGCATATGTAACCCGGTTGATTATGAAACTTACATTCAATCATAAAGAGTTTATCATCCTTTTCCGCAATAATATCAATCTCATGATTCACACAATGCCCTTTAATAATAACATTAAGATCCGTTTTGAATCCCTGAAATTTCAAGAGCTCTGCCAGGAACTTTTCGAATGGGAAACCCGAAGGACCTAACTGCATAATTGCTTGTTTCAGGTTATATTTTGCAGAGGTGTAATTCGTTTGTTTTTTCAACAACTTAAATGCAATATTATAGATTTCTTTGGTAGTGCTTCCATTAACGAGTTGGCTGCTTACTTTATCAACTATTGCATTAATCTCAGCATCACTCGCCCCCGCTCGTTTTAAAGAGAGTCCAAGTTTTTGAGCTGAGAAAGGAACAATTTCTCCCGATGCTTTTTCAATTAACAAAGATGATTTCATGGTAAACAGGAGCTGATGCTACTTTTTCATTCTTCATCAACTCGCTGGTCCTCAATTCGATCTTCCAGGGACATGTCATTCGCTATAGGCGTACTCAGTTGTTCACCTTCATAATTTTGTTGTTCCAGTGTCCAGTTGTCGGTCAGAGAAGTTTCTATCCATAAATTGCCCGATTTGCGAAAGACCTGTACCGATAAGCCAAATTTTTCCCAAAAGTCGTTTTCTATCATGGCAACAGTTCTTTTAGGGGCGATATCAACAAAACCTGAAAAATGAAATTCAGTCAAATCACCTAATACTTTATTAGGAGCAATGAGTTCAGATTTGGGAGAAGGTTTGCTTTCGCGATGGGGCCGTCTAAAAAATTCGATCTTCAAGAAAGGGTATGCTGCATTAAATGCTTTCTGAATTTTTTTGATCGTATAGTCTTTTTCAATAATCAATTCCATAGCAGTTCTTATTTAATACAAAAATTCATGAATCAAATATATTCATGAAAAAAAGTAATAAACACGATCGTAATCAGCTGAAAAGATGAGTTTGGTCAGGGAAAACTGAGAGATATCAGGCGGTCAAATTCCTCAATTTCATATTCCTCTTTCCCCTTTCCGTTTATCAGTTCAATAGAACCAAGTAGCGTAACTTATATTTTAGTTCAGTTTCAATTTTAATAGCTTTAGGAATTAGGACCTGCTCTTCTATAATGGCATGAACATGCAGGTCTTGCTCAAAGGCTTGCAGTTGAGAAAGCAAAATACGGTGTAATGACTGATCGGAGACCGGTGGATTATACATTCGGATGGCATTGCGAATTTGCATCAGTTCGTCTTCGGTATCATGGTGCCCGGCAAGAAATTTTGTAATGGAATATTCCTCACCTGCAAGTAGATAGTGCAAAAGGTGCTTTGGGGAGTTTTCTGCATTACGCAACATCACAATATAAGGAAGCAGTTTGTTTTCTTCCTCCCTAAGGTGATTACCGAGCTCGTTGCAATAGCGTTGAAAAAAATCATGCAGGGTTTTAAGCAATGGATGATTGGATTGATAATAGTTGTGTAACAGGAGGATGCTTTGTTCTATTTCAGGCAATTTTTTTTGAAGATAAAAGGCATGCGTACGCTGGATATAGTCAACAATCAATTCAATACTGAATGGCTCAAACGCTGCTGCTTTGAAATTATTTTCCTCAAACAAATTGAGAATGGAAAATATAAATTCCTTATCCAGACCTTTCAGATGAAGTTGAGCATAAAAATACCCTCCAGCTTTTAGCGGGTTAACCGAATAACGCTGCATTACCTGAGTTAAGAAATAATTATAGGGCATAAAATGATATCTGTAAATTAATTTATAAGTGATACTCCGATTAATTTATATTTTTTCATGCCGTTAAAAACTGTTGTGACTACCCTTTACATGAACTCTGAAGAGGAATAAAAGCAATGATCTGCCTGGTTAAACCTCAGCAGTGCTTTCAGTTTATATGATCAGTTTTTACTGCTATTGAATGCAAATTCATAATTACCAGTTGGGCTAAAATATTAATCTTCGCTTTTTCTTTTTCATGTGACAAGTGATGTAATAAGACTCTTAGTTGTTTCTTTTCTTCGTCACTAATTTCACTGGCAATACCCTGATGTAAAAATGAAACGGAAACGCACAAATCATTAAACTGCTCCAACTCAGCAACAACACTTTTTATAATTTTAATTTCTTCTTCATTCCATACATAGACTGGAAAGGGCCGTTGCAATTCTTTCTCAAACGTGCTGAAATTATGGAGGAGATCTTTTAATTTCTTGCGGATAAGATGCAAGTCGTCATCACTGTTATGATTATTGTGAATAAGTGCATCCAGCTCGGTTATTTTTTCTTGCACAAAATTCTCGATTGCTTTTAAATGGATAACATTCGGCAATTCTTTTTTAATAATTTTTTCAGCATCAAACCAGGGATTGAAAGAAAGCTCCTTCCTTAATCTGTCTTTCCAATTGTCAAGCTCGCTTTCTAGCAGCAGCATGTATTTATAAGGCTTCTTTCTTTCATTTTTTGCAGCGTTATAAATGCGATGTATATGCAATTGTAAGTTTCTAATAATACCAGCCTTGCCATATACCTCTTTTATTCCCGCAGGTAAGAACAGATCAGTATCCGATTCATAACCTGCCATTCTAAGAAAGGCTCTGAACCTTTTTATTTCACACCACAAAAGAATAAGATCATCAAACTGCAATTCAGGCTCCATTTTTCTGGCACACTTCCTGAAAAATTTAAAAAACTTTTCAATAACGACCCGCACCTCATGATTGTTCATAATTACTTAATACTGGAAATATTTAGTCCTATCAACCTCAGTAAATAATTCATTCTGTAATTGTTGTTCAACGCCCAACAATCCATGTCCGAGATAAGAAATCATCTATGCTGGAGCACTTTTAAAGGCAGTTATAAATTTAACCTGAAGGCATCCGGATATGCATGAGCACAATCAAATCATGGTCTGATTCGGGTCATGATGTAAGTAACAATTGATGATTGATCCAGGAGTAGAAACTATACAAATACTACACCCCCAACCTTAAATGATTTAAATGTTCAATATTGACGGCATTAATTTATTACATAATACCGCCTATCAGAAGTTTTATTACTGCTGTGCAGCCACAATTTTAAAGTTGAAAGCTCCGTTACCGGTAGCCATCCATACGCGTAGCCAAATGGGTAAAACGCTTTCCGATCCTCTGGCGGTGGTAATATCGCCCAAGTCAAGCATCTCTTCTTCCTGCCAACCGAAAGATTTCAAAATACCTTTTACGGTTGCTTTAGCATCGGCATCATTACCGCTCAGGTAAACATTGGTTGTTTCGGGCAACATGCGAGGATTGACCATAATTCCGCACCACATGGTGTTTAATGTTTTTACCACTTTTACATCCGGAAAAGCTCGCTGAATTTGTTCGCCTAACGAGTCGGTGTTGCTAACAGCCAGCGAAGGCGGCATGCCTTTTGAATCGTCAAGCGGATTGGACACATCAATCAGAATTTTACCTTTCAGGTTTTCTGCTCCAGCCAATTTCAAAACTTCTAAGCAAGCTACACCTTTTGTGCAGTTAAAGACGACCTCTCCGAATTTTGCTGCATCAGCAAAGGTACCTTGAGAGGCATTCCTGCCGTTCTTGCCCATCCAGGCCTCAGCTTTTTCATTAGTAGCCGAGCGGCTCCCCAATTTTACTTCGTGTCCTAATTCAATCAATTTTGAGGCAATGGTCACTCCTACCATGCCCGTTCCTAATACTGCAATTTTCATTTTACATTTTAGAGATTAATACAATTGTATATACAACTATTGATTTAAAAAAAAATTATACCCCTAATTTCTTGGACAGCTCAAATACATTGGCTGTGATCAGACGCGCGTAAGAGTCGCCTAATTTTTCAGCATACATGGTGTACATATTCCTCCAGCAACTTTTAATTAGCTCGTTTATGTATTTGGTTTTCTCCGTAGGGTAAATGAATGATTGTTTTCCTTGGTATTGCCTGTCTAAATAACCTTGATCTACCATTTTGTCAACCAATCGAGTAATGGTGGAAGGTTTTAACTGCATAACCCCTGCTGTATCGCCGGCAGAAATACCGGGTTCTTTATTGGCTATCATCAATAAAAAACAATAAGATGGAGGCAAACCAACCGGCTTAAAAGCCTCTTCAGCCATCTCATTCATCACCCTGGCCAAAGCATTTGCTGAATAATACAAACATCCACTAAATGAATTTTTAAGATCGCCCATCCCTGAATAATTTCTGCTTCGCTAAGATAAAGAACCTTTATTTGTATGTACAAATATTTTTAAACTATAAATTTGAACAAACATGATCCTGACGAAAAACACCTTGGCTCGTGACTTTGATCACATTATAACACACAAAAACCCTGTAAACTTGTAAGAAAAACATAGAAAAATGAAGCGAAATATGGGAAATGCAGATAGAATGATCAGGTTGATCATTGCTGCGATGATTGTAATCTTATATTTTACCGACTTTTTAACTGGTACATGGAGTATTATTTTATTGGTTTTGGCCGGTGTATTTGTTACGACAAGTGCGATTGGTTTTTGCCCGCTTTATGCACCTTTGGGAATTAATACTTGCAGTATAGCCAAAAGCACGAAATAATGATTGAATAAGTCATTTTTTTTAACATTAATAATCGGCTTTTTAAGAAATATACATTTAACCATGGAACCGCATTATTATCATGTTGATGTAAACTGGAACATGGAACGCAAAGGACTAATGTGTTCTCCTGAGTTAAGCCACGAGGCAAACAGTTGCATTGAAGTAGCAACCCCTCCTCAATTTCCAAAAGGCATTCCTGGCATCTGGACGCCCGAACATTTGTTTACTGCTTCGATAGGTAGTTGTTTAATGACAACTTTTTTAGCCATTGCTGAAAACTCTAAACTTAATTTTAAAAATTTTAGGTGCAGATCTAAAGGGAAATTAGAGCAAGTTGATGGAAAATTTATGATAAGTGAAATTATTCTTGAACCCACCGTTGAAATTACTGACAAAAAAGAGCGCGATAAAGCAGAACGGGTTTTGCAGAAATCGGAAGCCGCCTGTTTAATTTCAAACTCTATTAAATCAAAGATCATTGTGAAACCCACCATATTAATTAATGAACAGCTAACCTAACTATTCAGGATTAATCTGAACTTGTGGAAAACCTATCTGTATCATCATTTTATCTCTTATAAACGAAACCAGTTGTCACGGTTGCAATTGATTGTGGTCATTGCTCTTGTTCGCCAGCAGAAATAAATTTATTAAGCTAAAATTCAAACAAAGGTGGTAGAATAGTTTTCAGATAAAATTTAAAAGTTGTTTTATGCTTGGCGAGTTAAACAGGACTCAAATTGAAGAGCTTTTAAAGGCCAGATTCTTGGTCGCATAGGTTACCATGCGGATGATACTACTTTAATCGTTCCGGTAAATTATGTGTATAATGGCATGCAAAAGTTAATTAAGCAACTACTGCCTTTTATAGTTAGCGAAACAGCATTGCCTTCGCACAGACTGGGCACTATGAAAGTGGCCGTTGTTTACCGAATACGTTTAACGAAGAATGGGGCGATTTGAAAAAGGTGATTACAAAAAGTAGAAGTTGTTAAGTACATTCCTTTGTCAAATAACGGTGCGCGTACGTTGAATTTGCATAAATAATTTTTCAACATCTTCAAAACGACATAATTCAGTTCCTGGATTCATGGTAGCTGCAGTACCACAAGCCACTCCATATTGAACCGATTGTAATAAGTTTTTACCCTTTGATAAGCTTAGAACAATACCGGCAACCATGCTGTCGCCAGCCCCTACGGTGCTTTTTCGTTTAACAGGAGGCGTGGTGATAGTTTGCATAATATCTTTGGTTACCAGCATGGCTCCGGCGGCACCCATGGAGACAACGATAACTTCGCAGTAACCCTTGGCAATAATTTCTTTTGCTGCATCATCAATCATATCCAGCTGCAATTCTTCTTTACCCACAAGAGAACTTAATTCGCCCAAATTAGGTTTTAACAAGTAAACGCCTTCATTAATAATAGCATTCTTCAATGCTTCACCCGAAGTATCAACAATCAGTTTGGCATTTTTCTTCTTTGCGATCTTTGCAATTCTTGCAAAAATATCTAAAGGCACACTTGGAGGTAAACTACCACTTGCTACAATAAATTCAACATCCATTAGCTGTTCTATTTCCTGCAGACAGGCCACCCATTCATTTTCTGATAATTCACCGGCAGGCATCCCAAAACGATACTGCTGATTCGTCGCTTTATCAAGAATAATTATATTTTCCCTGGTATGAGAAACCGTATCGATTACAATTGAAGGGACATGCTCATCTTCAAGCAACTGGGTGAAAAATTCACCAGTATAGCCTCCCGCTGGATAAATAGCAGCTGCTTCTCCACCTAATTTATTAATGGCACGAGCTACATTAATCCCGCCCCCACCAGGTTCGTACTTGAGTTCACTGCATAACAGTTTCTTTTCAGGCAATAAAGCGCTTACCGCAGCACTTTTATCTATACAAGGACTAAATGTTATGGTTGCAATACGAGTCATAGAACTGAAATTACTTTTATTGATTTTGCAGATACTTCTCCAAATGTTGTTTATTCAATGCAAACCTTGCAAGCTTTCACGCTGCTTTTAATCCCTTTTTCAAGTACTTGTTTCCCTTTTGAGTGATAACGAAAAATGGTAATGCCTTTCGCCTTTTCTCGCCATGCGGTTCTATAAATATAATCAACGGTTGAAATGCTTGCATCCTCAGTCAAGTTAATGGTTTTCGAAACTGCATTATCGGTGTATTTTTGAAATACCACTTGATGTTTGAGGTGCCATTCAGGAGAAATCTCAAGGGCAGTTTTAAAAATATTTTTAACCGATTCAGGGAGTTCATTCACATTTCTAGCAATCCCTTCCACTTTAACCTGTTCAATAATATTTTCTGAATAGAGGTTATTTCGATAAAGATATTCAATAAATAAGCTGTTAATCTCAGCCAAACTTTCATTATTTAAAACATGATTACGCTGATAAGCTAATGCGAAGAGGGGTTCAATGGACGAAGAGGTGTTGGCAAGGATCGAGATAGTGCCAGTGGGTGCAATACTTAACCTGGTTGCATTCCGTATAGATGTTTGGGGATAATAGATACTTTGAGTCCAGTTTTTAAATACGCCTCTTTGCGCTGCCAATTCAATGGAGGTATCGAAGCTTTTTTGCTGAATAAATTGCATTAATTTTTCTCCTAATTCTATTGCTGAGGTTGAATCATAAGGAATTTCGAGTAAAATCAGCAGCTCAGCCCATCCCATAACTCCCAATCCTATTTTGCGGTTACCTTGTACAATTGTTTTAATCTCAGGCAACAGGTAATTATTCACTTCAATTACATTATCTAAAAAACGAGTTACAATTTTCACAATCTTCTCTAAATGGCGCCAATCAATAGTTCGTTTTCCGTTTGTTTCAATTATAAATTTTGAAAGGTTAATGGAAGCCAGATTACATGATTCGTAAGGAAGTAATGGAACTTCGCCACAAGGATTAGTTGATTCAATATTCCCAATTTGAGGAATTGGATTTACTGCATTAATTGTATCCAGAAAAATTAACCCAGGATCACCGCTTTTCCAGGCACTTTCTACAATGTCATCCCAAAGTTTTTTTGATTCAATACTTTTTACTATTTCTTTTGTGTTGGGGTGAACTAGGTTCCACACCTCCCCCCTTTCTACTGCAACCATAAAAGCATCCGAAACTCCCACCGAAATATTGAAATTGGTTAGCACTCCTTTCTCTCTTTTGGTGCTAATAAATTCTTCAATATCTGGGTGCTCCACATTCAGGATTCCCATGTTGGCGCCTCTTCGTTTGCCACCTTGTTTAATGTATTCGGTAGCTGCGTCAAATATTTTCATAAAGGAAACAGGGCCGGATGCAGTGCCACCTGTAGCCGTTACCAAATCGTTTTGGGGTCGAAGGTGAGAGAAATTAAAGCCAGTTCCGCCTCCACTTTGCTGAATTAGGGCAGCCAATTTCAATGTACTGAAAATACTTTCCATACTATCCTCAACAGGTAAAACAAAACATGCACTTAGCTGATTAAGTTTGGTGCCAGCATTCATGAGTGTGGGAGAATTAGGAAGAAATAAAAGCTGGCTCAATGCCGAATAAAATAGCTCTTCCCATTTTTCAGCATCGCTTGCCGTTCCCCAGTATATTTCCGCAGCGGCAATAGCTCTTGCCACTCTTCGAAATAAATCCTCAGGTGTTTCAAGAAACCCATCACTTTTCCTACGCAAGTACCTACATTGAAGTACTTTTAAAGCATTTGGAGATAAAGAAGTCATAATCCTTTGGACCTCCTATTTTTAAAATTCCTTACCAAGTTATTCAAAGCTATTACCAGTTAAAACGATGTTTTATGACAATGCTAAACCGACGCGCTGATTTTCGTCATCAAATTCTGACTCAATTCGACTTGACAACTCTCTTTAATGACATCAGCAGATGTTAATAAACCACCCAAATTAAAAGTTTAGAATTATAAATACTTCAGGAATAAAGTGATAGGGTCATGCTCTTAAAGAGAGCGAACGAAGAAGTTTGCTAACTGCAGAACTATAAAATTGGCCAATGGATAGGTGCTTACCTTGAATGGTTACTGTATGACTGTTGAATGCACTTATTTTAGGAATTGAGACTAAAAATGAGCGATGAATTCTACAGTCTTGAAAAATAAAAAAACCGCTATAAAGATAATTTGAAGCGGTTTTTTAATGTGTTCTGTGAACCCAGAGGGATTCGAAATTCTATCTACATCCTATTGACTCTTTGATGAATCATTACTCAATGGCTTTCATTCGAATTTAGTTGATCGATTTCATCACCAATGGTCTCTATAAAGAAAGGAAGCTGCATTGGTCCGTACAGTTGGCTCCAGTGTCCTTTCTCGTTTATTGTAAGCGTGAAGGGAGCCCCCTTAATATATACATTATAGACTAAGCGTTTGGTATTGCTTTCCGTTTGCACCATACCTTTATAGTTGACACCATCAAACAATACATTAATTGAAAAGGGTTGTATTTGCATAATTAAAGGTACGTTATATATATCCGTTAAAAGATTTTATTATTGGTTAATTTGCTGGTTTTTAGCAATATGTGTTTTTTTGTTTAGTAAAAACCCGTTAACAATATTACAGGTTAACGGTTTTTATTCTGTGGAGCCTGAGAGCCGGGGCTGCTTCCACCTACCAAAATCGGGGTTAACGGTAAGATTTAAGGTAAATCAATTTAGCATCCACTCCTCTATTAAGGTCATAGTTTCTGCCGGTTTTAAAAAGCATAGCGTCGGCTTTTGAATATTATAAACTTAGGCTGGTAAAAGTCAACAAACAGAAGACGAGACCTGTACTTTGCTTGTGAAATTTATAAAAATTCTGAATTATTCGAATAAATATCCGTTTAATTCAGATTAAATTTCCAAAGACCTTCTACATTATTCCTGAAAAATGACTCTTTTCCAACTTATCAAGGCTTATGAGTAGTTGGTGTATGAATAATATCGAAATACACTGTTTTGTCACTCATTGTTAGGATAAATTCTGTATGTAAATTCTTGTTTCGTTAATACAGTTATATCCACAACACAAAAAAATAATGGGGTTTAAAACCCCATTATTTTTTATACTTACACAGTTAGTGAGATACTGCCTATAACTTTTGCACTAAAACTTCTGTTTGCAATCCCATCGATCTAAGACAGACTAATACGCTATAAATTTTATTCATAGATATCTTAAGAAAGGTTCAATATTACTTGAGCTCATTTGCTTGTAATAAGTTAAAGTTCTCTTTTAAAGTAATTTCTTTGCTTACGCGAATATCTCGGGAAGAAGCGCCTACTCTAATTTCATAGTTCCCTGAATTATACTTCCATCCATGTTCTATTTCACTCCAATAGGAGAAATCTCTAGTTGATAAATTCAATGCCACTTCTTTGGTTTCATGAGCTGCCAGTTGAATCCGCTGAAAACCTTTTAATTCTTGATTCGGTCTTAATACTGATGGAGAAATTTCACTAATATATAATTGAACTACTTCTGTACCCGTTCTATTACTTTGATTTGTTACAGGAACAACAACTTTAATAGAATCGCCTTCTGCTAATTGGGTAATTTTGATCTTTCCAAACTTAAATTTAGCATATGACAAACCATGACCAAATGCAAAAAGTGGATTGATACCTTGTTTATCAAACCAACGGTATCCTACCAAAATATCCTCTATATAATTTTCGCTTTTAGACTTATAAGCATCTAAAGAATGGCAGGCTACATCTGACAACTGTTTAGGAAATGTACAGCTTAATTTTCCTGAAGGATTTACCTCTCCGAAAATAACCCGAGCAAGCGCATTTCCATTTTCTTGTCCGTTGAACCAATTCTGAACAATGGCCTTGGCCTTTTTTTCCCATGGCATAGCAACCGGAGCTCCACTTTGGTTAATTATTACGGCTCTTGGCCGTATGGCAAGTATAGCCCGAACCATTTCATCTTGTCCTTTAGGAAGTAGAATATCCTTTCGGTCCTCGCCCTCATGCTCTTGCTCATGCGTATTTCCTGTGAAAACCAAAACAGCATCTACATTTTTTACTTTTTTTACAAAATCAGCATCCTTATAGTTCTCCGGATTAGCAATGTACTCTACTTGAGAGGAAGCAGACAGATAGTGCCTAATACCTTCTAATGGTGTTATTTCGTACAATGGTTTAGCTTCTCCGCTTCCTCCGCCAAGCAAATCATTAACAGCTTTTGCATTAATATCTATCGTTAATCGGGAATCTGCTACCTTTCCCACAATGAGGAGTTTGGAAATTTTATTCTTATCTAAAGGCAGAATATGCCCTTGGTTCTTCAATAAAACAATTGATTCTTCAGCAATCTTTCGAGCCAGCAACTTATGCTTTTCGGTACGTAATTCACCTTTTACCCTTTTCTCAGCATCTGGTCCAATCATTCTTAGCTTAGCATACATCCACAGTACTCTTCTAACCTTTTCATCAACAAGCGAAACAGGAAGTGTTCCTTCATTTACAGCCTTCTGAATATTAAGATACTCTCGCGAAAAATTTGATTCCAAATCGCAGCCAGCTTTCATTGCTTTGGTCATCGAATGAATAGCCCCCCAATCACTTATAACTACCCCTTTAAATCCCCAGTCTTGTTTTAATGTCTTATTCAACAAAAATTCGCTTTCACAGCACCAATCACCATTAAATTTATTGTAGCCCCCCATCAAACTCAATGCTCCTCCCTTTTTTACTGCTGTTTCAAAAGCAGGAAAATAAATTTCATGCAATGCCCGCTCGCTGGCTGTTACATTAACAGCAAACCTATCCAACTCCTGATTGTTCAAGGCAAAGTGCTTGATACAGGCAGCAACATTATTCTGCTGTACACCCTGTATTATAGGAGTAGATATGGATGATGTCAAAAACGGATCTTCCCCCATGTATTCAAAATTCCGTCCACATAAAGGGGTTCTCACAATATTAACCCCTGGCCCCAAATACATATCTTTTCCCCGCGCCCTAAATTCATTGGAAATGGCATTACCAAACTGAAATGCTAGGTCAGCATCCCAAGTTGCCGATAAGGCCGACAGGGTCGGAAAAGCTGTTGCACAATCGACAGTATCTCCCACGTGAATGTAACGCCCACCATCCGACAATTCGGGCCTTACCGAACAAGGACCGTCAATTGGATAAAATACCGGGATACCCAATCTCTTGATACCCGGGAAACTAAATATATGGTCGCCATGGAGCAACAGCGCCTTTTCAGACAAGGTCATTTTTGATAATACATCATTGGCAATTTGTAAAGCTTCCTGGTCACTTCTATTTTGACCGTAAACTGTATTTATGCCAATAATTAAAGCGAAAAATAAATAGACTACTCTCATTGATTTATATAAATATTTATTCGTTAAAAAACACCACTGTGATTCCTTTTTTTCTCAGTTGGACTTTTACACTTTCGTTAGTCTACCAATTCAAATGTGTTTAAGATGGCTTGGCACAAATTTTCATCCGCGCAATAACGACTGGCAGGAGTAATTTCCAGTCTGTCATTGACCTATCCACATAATCCACCTCCTTGCTACCATTTTTGGGTATCGCTTCCACATCTGCACGAACAGACTCATCTAATGATTTCGGTCTTCCTCGTCCTTCCAAATTCGAGACATAATCGGATCGTAAAGTAAGGACTGATCAACTACCTTCACCCTTTCTGTATGATGAACTGCTCCAGCAGCAGTTTGCTGTACCAGAACGGAAATATTTTTTTTGTCCCCGGCAAGCCTAAACCAACGGCTGCCTAATTGAGACAGCCGTTATTTTTATCACACTTTGCAATCTACCATTGCATCGATTTCATTATTCTGATCGCAAGGCTTTGTTGGCCCACACTGATTCTGATCATGTATTGACCTGAAGCAAGATTGGCTGCCTGAGCAATGTTAATTTGTCCAGAGACAACGGTTGTCTGTGATTTTATGAGCAATGTATTATAAATAACATCATAAATCTCGTAATTCACTGTCTGACCCTCCGTTGCCATTGGAAGTTTAATGTTCAACACCTTATCAAACGGATTCGGATACGCTACGGGTGTACTTTCAGATGACAGTATCGGCTCCTTTATAGCATTCGAGTTAGAATTCACGCCGCAATCGCCCAGCTTATCTCCATGATTCAGGTGGGCCTGTACCGCATTCACCGAAATAGACGAGTTTGTTCCATTATGACATATAAACACCTTATCTCCTACTGAACGAATATCACGCACAATCACTTGCTTAGTGAATGTAGTAGCACAACCACGCGCATCTGTAATCGTTACAGTAAAGTCATGAACTCCTATAGCTGTTGGATTTACGACTGCACTCGCCGAAGTAGCCCCATTGGACCAGGCATAGGTATAAGGAGCGGATCCTCCAGAGGCCTGGGCTGTAAGCGTTAATGACGATGGGTAATAGCCAAGATAAATCGTATTTGCATCGCCTCCCGGATTCACCGCGTATACATCAGCTATAGATGCTGTGATCGGGCCGTTAACCGTTACGGTCGTTTGAGCGACAGTCGCATTTCCTGCCTGATCTTTCACCGTCCAGGCAATCGTTGAAACACCTACTTCAAAACGTCCGCTGGCATTTAATCCGTTGCCATTTCGTACAGTTGCGCCGCTTATTTGATAAGTAACTGAGCTAACTACATTATTATCGGTAGCTGTAATATCTCCAATTGAATAGAAACTATCGGCATTATGACATAACACAATGCTTTGTGTTGCTGCTACAACCGGAGCCTGAACGTCGTTTACGGTTACGGCAAATGAACAATTGCTGGTATTACCCGCACCATCCGTTACCACGAAGGTATTGGTGGTGGTTCCTACCGGGAAGAAACTGCCGCTTGGCAAACCTGCCGTTTGGGTAGTAACTGCTCCGGTACAATTATCTGTCCCAGCCGGGGCGGTAAACGTTACTACGGCTCCGTTCTGACCGGCATCGTTATCGACCACAATAGCTTCAGGTGCAGTGATCACAGGGGCTGTTGCATCTTTCACCGTCACAGGGAACAAACAAGTTGAACTATTGCCCGATGCATCGGTGCCTGTTGCCGTAACGATTGTAGTCCCTACCGGAAAGATAGTTCCCGGATCATGGCTGTAAGTAACGGTAGCCTGACTGAAATCATCTGTAGCTGTAACTGCAAAGTTTACTGCTGCACCACATTGGCTTGGATCATTGCTCACAACAATACTGTCCAGGCAAGTAATAACCGGAGCTGTAGCATCCTTTACGATTACGGTAATTGAATCCGACATGGTACTTAATCCGCTATTGTCAGTTGCTTTTGTACGAAAACCGTAAACGCCCGGCAGCACACCTGTCCACTCAAAGCTGAAAGGAGGTTCCAGGTCTTCACCAAGTTTCGTACTTCCCTGGAAGAACTCTACTTTGTCTACCGTACCTTCCGCATCACTGGCAGTAGCCGCAATGGTAATCGTTGCCGGTGCATTAAAGCTGACAGCGTTTGCCGGCGAGGTAATCGCTACAGCCGGAGGAGTAGAACAATAGCCTACATTTAATTCTGCAGCCGATGTAAATTGCTGGCCGGCTGCCTCCGACAAGGCTTTGAAGCGAACGAACTTACCTGGCTTTTCAGGGAAAATCACCACTTTTTCAGTCGCATTTTTTTCAAAGGTGCCGGTAGCTACCGGAGCTCCCCATGACAACGAATCTAAGGTTACATAGATTTGATACTGAGCAACTGTTCCGTTACCTGCATTTGAGGTAGGTAAATATTTAAACCGGTTCACGTTATACGTATTCCCCAGCGATAATTGAATTTCGTGCGGCAGCTGTGCAACCGTAGGACTCCACAGTGAATGCCAGATAGTGGCAGGGTTGCCATCAATGGCGTTGATGGCAGGAGAACTTGATTGTTGACTATCAAAATAAATCACTTTTAAGTTTGCCTGTGGAATATCCGCTGCACCAATACAGTTAACAGCCACGTTTATGGTTGCCGAAGTTGTTACATCACCACTATTGTCTGTAGCCTTAGCCGTAAGGGCATAACTGCCTATTGCTACATTATTCCATTCAAAACTGTATGGCGCACTAAGGTCTTCACCTAACTTGGTGGCACCTGAAAAGAATTCCACTTTGCTTACCGTTCCATCCGCATCAGCTGCATTGGCGTTGATGGTAACGGATGACCCGCCGGTAAAGTTTTCATTATTAACAGGCGAAGTGATCGCTACTGTCGGAGCTATACGTACTTTATAGGTAATCTGAGGTCTCAAGCCAACCGAGCCAATTTCACGAGAGGTAAACGTTACATTGGTAGCCCCGCCAAGAACAGTTGAAACAATCTTTAACGACAAGATTTTATCTCCGGCCAGTTCCGCCAGCGCCTGCGCTTTAATATCCCATTCTGCCCATCCGGAACTTTTGCCCTGAATAGTTCCTAATAACGTTGTGGCAGCTGGCTTGGCGTTCCAGGTAATATTCGTTTCCGTCCAGCTATCATCGGGAACATAATACAATTGCCAAGTTGTGGTGTTAGTTGCAGTATTACTAGAAGCAATATTCAACCTTAACTTGACAGTATCAAGAGCCGTAGGTATACCAGTAAGGTCATACTTCAAGAATACTTCACGAGAAAATCCGGCACCATCTTTTTTCAAATCAAGACCCGCTGCAGTACCAAAGTTTTTCGTGGCATCACCACCATCTCTTACGTAAGCATCTGCAGTTGCCGTTTTGGTATTTACCAGGATAGCAATCGGGTCAGAATCTGCAGTGGCTCCGGCATTATCCGTTGCACGCGCAGTGAGCAGGTAACTGCCTGCCGGTGCATTATTCCAGGTAAAGCTATAAGGAGCGGAAAGGTCCTCCCCCAGCTTGTTGTTGCCTTCAAAAAACTCCACCTTCGTTACAGAGCCTTCTTGGTCACTGGCATTGGCATTAATTATAATGGTTGATGATATTGAAGCGTTGAACGCCGGTGAAGTAATGGAAACAGCAGGGGCCGTATTTTCATTTCTGAATGAAAGCTGCGGACTCAGGGTAGCACTTGCTTCCCTTGAATTAAACGTTACATCCATTGTGTTTCCCAAAACCGTTGAAACCAGTTTCAAGGACAGCGTCTTATCCCCTGCCAGTTCTGCCAGCGCCTGCTGGGTTATATTCCATTCTGCCCAGCCTGAGCTTTTTCCTGAAACGGTTCCCAACAGCGTAGTAGCAGCCGGTTTGTTGCTCCAATTGATACCGGTTTCTGTCCAGCTGTCGTCCGGAACGTAATACACCTGCCAGGTGGTACCGCTGATCCCTGTACCTGCTGAGGCTATATTCAGCCTCAAGAAGGCATAATTATCGGGACTAATCGAGGAAAGATCGAACTTTAAGTATATTTCCCGGCTAAAACCGGCACCATCCTTTTTCACGATAAGTCCGGTTGCCGTACCAAAATTGGCAGTGGCGCTTCCACCATCCCGCACATAGCTATCGGCAATAGCAACGGTTGTATTTACCAGAACTGACACGGGAGCTGCAACACCCTGGTTACCTTGATCATCCGTTACCCTGGCCGTAATTGCATACGCACCATCGGTCACATTGTTCCAGGTGCAGCTGTAAGGCGCCGCAGCATCTTCGCCTATTTTAACGTTACCCTGATAGAACTCCACTTTGCTCACCGTTCCGTCAGCATCACTGGCCGTGGCCTCAATAGTAATAGTGGATCCGGCAGCAAAAGACGCATTGCTCGAAGGACTGATGATTGTTACGACAGGGGCTGTTCCCACAAGTGTACGCGCAGGCGTTTCCCAGATCCCTCTTCCGAAAGTACACACACGTAATAAACTATTAAGCGGATTGAGAGGATCTGCCGCCAGCTCCATGCCATTTAAGTTGGCGGTAGTAGGCAAATTGATACCTACATAAGCCCAGTCGGCAAGGGTATTGTTAATATAATAAACACCCTCGCGGGTATAAGCAAATACCGTTTCTGTAGAAGCCTGCAAGGTATCGGCGATCATTTTCTTAATTTTCTGGCTTTTCAGGATAGTACTTACCGGACCGGCACCTACCGCCGCCCAGGAAGCCCCTTGATTTGCAGAACGGTACACATAACCATCACTCGACATGTACACTACTCCATTGCGGAACACCGCCAACGCACCATTGGTCGGCTGACCGGTTGGCATGGGGGCTGGGGCAGCAGCGGTAAAGGTAGCGGCACCCAGCGCATTGGTACTGCGCATGACCGTTTTATTCTGTGACAGCACATACAGCACGTTGGCATCGGCAGGGGAAACCTCCATGGCCAAGGGCTGAGTAGTGGGCTTAAAACTGTTCAAGGCCGACCATACAGGGTTGGCCGATTGCAAATTGATCGTTTTAAAGATACCTGACCCTAAATTGGCATAGAAGGCAATATTAGCATTCTGGTGTGAAGCAGTATATTGATCACTATTGCCGGCAACTGCCGGAAGATTGATGGAAGCATCAGATCCTGTAGGGTTATTCAGCAAATCCCTTCGCTTACCACTCTCTCCATAATAAGCATAATTGGATGCATTATCAAAAAAGTACTTGGAAGTAAAATCTCCTCCACGGTTAGTTTTCCAGGCGCCATCTTTATAATACACCTCACCATTATCCTGGGTACCGCCGCCTACCAAATTTTTATAGCTGCGGCTATTGCCAAAGTTATAAAACTCCGTAGCGGCCAGTCCGTCAGAAGTCGGCACCCACGTATTGGTGGTTACACGATTGGTGTTAATCCAAACACCGCCGTCATTAGCGTTGAATAATTTATTGGGATCATTCGGATGGAAAAGAAATTGGTGCTCATCGGTATGCAGCACTGCCCCCCAACTCGTTTGCGATTGGATCCAGTTAGCGCCACCATCGGTGCTTTTCCAGACCAAGTGACCGCAGGAATACAGGATATTCGGATCCAGGGGGTCTGCCTCAATATCGTAATTATAACCGCCCTGACCACTGGTAGTACCTGAGTACCCATTTAAGTTAGGCAGCACATCCCCTTTCTTAAGGGTGAACGTAACACCGCCATCTGCAGAACGGTAGACAATCCCCCCTCCTATAGTATTGTTGGAGCCTACATAAGAAACATACACCACATTGGGGTCAGCCGACGTAATGGCGACACGGCCGCCATTGGAAGGTGTAACGCCAAGGGTGGTCGTTGTCCAGGTGCTGCCAAAATCGGCTGAGGAATAAAAATTCTGATTATCAGAAGACACGGCAAAAAGCTTAGTGCTGGCCCCAGCTTTCATACACATATCAGTGATCTTGGTCACCGCAGAAGTCAGCGTCCAGGAAGATCCGCCGTTGGTACTTTTATAAATACCGGCATTGGTACTGGCCACCAGGACGTTGTGATCATCCGGCGACATCAGGATGTCATCTACCAGTTTATTACCCATTCCGGTATTGCTCAGGGCAAAGGTTTGCCCGCCATCGGTCGATTTCCAAACCCCACTGGCATTGCTGGCGCTATAATAGTCAGCATCTCCCGTTCCTAAATACAAAATATTGGTATTGGTATAATCAATACAAATGGAGGCAAGATTGGTTCCCGCAGGGAAATCATCTGTACCAGGCATGATGCTCCAGCTTGTGGCCAGATTGTCGCTTACAAACACGCTATGCGGGGCAACCGCATACATGCGGTTGAGGTTAAGCGGATCGAACTTCAGTTGCGATACCCGACCGATGCCGTTGATCTGAGAGGAAGCATTAACCGGGAACGGAGTGGGACCAACCGGTTTCCATTCCGATGTCTGGCCCCAGGCCGTTAAGCAGGAAACCAGAATGGCTGTTAATGTAAGTGTTAAATTGTAAAGTTTTTTCATGCTCAATTTCTTTACTCTTACTGATTAATTCTTTTTCTCTGGTTTAGGTGATATCTTTTCTTGTTTTTCACCCTTGGTGTGCTTATGCTGTTTCTGGACCTTCCACTCCGCTATTCTTTCATCCATGCTCTTTATCCGTCCGTCAGGCAACACAAAAGGTTCTACCTGTTCTTTCCACCAAAGAAAACGCTTGTATTCAAAGGCATAGAGTTTGGCTGGATCATCCTCTCTTAGTCGTTCCCGCTTTCTTTCCAGCTTTTCTTCCTTCTCTTTATCTTCAACTGATTCAAACAATTCATTTTCTTCCACCGGCTTTTCCTTGTGTTTCCAGTACAAGTTAAAGGCCTTTACTGCCGCAAAATAGTTCACATTCGGATCGTCCATCAACGCAATCCAGCTCGGCGGCTGAGATTTTGACTTTTTTTGCGCCATCGATAGCGAACTTATAAACAGGCTTAGTAGTATGACTACTCCTGTTAAAACCCGAATATGTTTCAGACTCCTCAACTGAAACTTCGGCATCTTTGATTGAGTGTGTATCATATACAATTGAATTAAGGTTTCATTTCTATAAATAGGGGGATGGATAATTTTCTTTAACGGTCCTGACCTTGGCTAGGTGGTAATAATTTGATTCATGTAATATTCTATGTGTGAATTTTATTGAAGTAAAATGACATTTACCGCAGCATATCCGACTGCAAGCTAGTTTGAAATGGGTTTATTATCATAAACTGCAGGTATCTGTTGCTGTAACCAAATGGTCATCCATGCTGACCCCATTCGGGTGGCAATGGCTTCTTCTTTGCCCGGATAACTGTTTTCCTTGTCATTGGCATAGGTGTGCCTGTCAGCAAAACGTTTCTGTTGCTCCAGCACTTTGGCAGTATGCAGTTTTGCCCAATATTTCCCATTATGTTTTTGCGCCCGATTATCCCATCCATATGTAGAGGCTGCAATATCAAGATTAGCATAGGTATCATAAACACCAAAGCCCCAGTCTGAACCTTCTGGATAATAAACCTCAGGTGAGCCCACCTGGTACATCGTACCGCCCGGTGCTTTATAAGGAGGTGCTGAAAACTGATGTGAAGTGATGGAATAGTAAATTTTGTCAAGATTAAAGCGCGCGGCTTCCGGCGTTGCTTTTCCAACCAGGGAGAATACGATCGGCGCATTGATCATCGAGGCAAGTGCATTATACATTGGATGGATAATGCCGTGGTTGATTACAAAACCTGGCTCTTCTATATTGTAGCCATTCAGCCAACTGCTTACAGGACGGCCATGTAAAATTCTGGCATTGTTTAAATCAGATGGCAAAGAAGTTGCCGCGATTAAATACTCAGCAGCTTTATATAACCACTTATTTGCATTAGGATGATTTGGTAGCATTACGGCTGCCAGATATAACAATTCAGCGTTCCAGGCATCTTCTTCAATTTTAGAATCGCCGGGAAACAATACTTTCCCTGTACTGTCTTTATAATACGGAGGAGCAACTGAAAGAAAACGATTAGCTTCCGCAATTATCATCTGGACCAAATAAACTTGATCCTTTGCTGAAAAATCATCCCATAAGAGCCAAGCTGCATATCCGGCATCATAGGCCCAATGTGCTGCCTGCCAATCACCACCCCAAACCTTGCGGGTATTATTGGCTTTATGATCATAAGCCACAGAACTAAGCATCAGGATAGCTTTATCTTTAGCTTCTTGTAAGGACACTCCTGTTACAGAAGGATCATAAATTCCTGTTTTAATAGCGATAGCTATACCGAATGACATTGCCGCCGGAAAACGGTACCGGTATTCATTTATCTTTGATTTGCTTTTCAGGTCGAGGTACCCGGTTGAATCAATCCGGTATTTTTTTACATTATGGTACCACGCAGTAAGCGCAAACCTGTTTGCATTAAGCAAGGTAGCTTTTACAGTAGTTGCTAATTTATCCTTGGGTGCTTTTTTTTGAAATTGACTCCAATTAATCGGCATCACCATGGTTGCACTATCTGCCTTAATAACTGTACTCGCTTGGCTCTTTCCTGAATTAGCTAATATTATGATGAACAATAAAATAATTGCTCCTATTCGTAATTGACATTTCATTTTATTAAATACTATTTTCGAAAGAATTGGTCAGTCTGCCGAATTAAATCATCTACAATCTTCGTATACTTTGTATCCTGGGCAAAATTCTTTAGTTCTTTACTTTCAACTGTGATCATATAATTCTATCTCGTTTAATGTCATGAGGATTCCAGTGGATCAAATGATATTACCGGCGAAAAGAATAACCCATTAGTTTACCTCTTGGATATTGGCTCACAGCATAGCCTTAAGAACTATTCTACGTTTCATTGAGCATACACAAGCTAGTATAAAAGGCATATCTAAACTATTTTTAATATTCAACATGATAATCTTTCGTAAACGGTTGGCTATTCCAAGCCTTTTTTGAAGTCCAGTCAGCAGCAGGATCGGTCCAGAATTTATTATCGGCCGATAAGCCCAGCGGTAAAAATCCCAAGGTGGCCATATATAAGCTTCCGGTAGAAGTATAACCATCGGCGATCATCGGTTGCGAGCCGCAAAAGCCCAAGACCAGCCAACCATTACTGTCGAAATTATCGCATTGGTCATACATGCGATGCATCACCGCGCTTAAGGCACAGCGCACCTGCGCAGGCTGAATGTATTCAGGCAATTTTTCCATGAGTGCTACTTGCGCCAAGGCCTGAAAGGCTGCTGTACGATAGGTAATGGAGCGCCCAAATGCAGGATATGTACCATCAGGAGCAATAAAACGCTCTGAGAATTCTGAATAACGGATCATGCGTTTCAGAGCTTTATCATACTCCTCAGGTTTAAGTCGTTTTTTGTCAACCAATACCTTGAAGAAATCCACAAGCATAGGGTGAATAACATAACTATTATAATAATCGAGGCTAAAGCTAGGTCCATCACTATACCATCCATCTCCTACATACCATTCATTAATTTTCTTTTGTGCGTATTGAATACGTACCGGATCAGCCTTTTCGCCAATGTTCATTAAAAAAGCTTCATTGATACCTGCAAACAACAACCAGTTGTTGTAAGCCCCGGTCATGGTACGAAGGGCTTTAAACTCTTCGGTCACTCTTTTCTTGGTTAAAGAATCCAAAGGTTCCCACAAGGCTTTCGGCGCTCTTAAAAATGCCTGTGCCATATATGCAGCATCAACAATAGGTTGGGCGTCTGTTCTGAAATTCAGATAATCTGGATTATTGGGATCAACAGCATTGACAATACCTTTCAATAAGGCGGCACGCAACTCCTTACGCATCTTCCCTTCTTTAGTATTGTCATCAGGTAAAGCCAGCCAGGGAGCCACTCCCGCCATTGTACGCCCAACAGCTTCCAGATGAGTGACTTTTTTGTATGAATCCGGTTTTGCTCCAGGAGGAACTTCTACGGGCATATTTTTTCTCAGCGTTCCATTGGCCAGGTTGAAAATGACAGGTGAAGCCATTTTATATAATAAATTGCTCCAGTATTCCCGGTCCTGAAGTCCGGTGTTTATAACAGTTTTCTCGCTTTTTTTCTTTTGAGCATAAACCGAAGTATTGCTAAAGCCAAGCAAAACAAGCAAAATAAGCATCATTCCGCTTGTTCTTTTAATTAATACCATATTAATAATGAATAAAAGAATTTAGGTTAATTACTGGTCCTTTTAATTTTAAAAATCTTGTTTCCCCCCGGAGTTAATGACGTTTGAAAAACAATCGATTTAGGCTTTTGCTGATCAGTGTAAATTACCTCAAAAGGAATTTGCTGGCCTGATACAGCATCTTCTACCACAAGACCTTTTACTTTCGCTTTTTTGATTTGCGCTGTTACAGAAGACCATTCCACCGTTATTTTCTCATTCCTTTCAGATGCAGCAGGATTAACTGCCTCCACCATAGCTGTATTTTTTTCCTGATCAACGGTCATGCGTAACATTTCAGTACCCGCTAATAAAAATGCTCCAACACCATACACATCAGTATCGTCGTAGGTTACTTTATCTGGAGCTGCACCCTGTGCCTGTACAAAACCAAGTTTACCATTAGGATGCATAGACGTTGTGAGGGCATCCCAGGCTTTAGCAACTACTGTTGAGTATTTTTTATATGGCAAAATACCTTGATTAATTCCCCAGGTTAAGGCGTAACAAAAGAAACCTGTGCCGCTGGTTTCCTTAACAGGATATGTAGCCGGATCTAGTAAACTGGCATGCCAGCTCCCATCAGCTTGCTGTATGCTGGCAACTTTAGCCGACATATCTTTGAACAATTGGACAAATTTTTCTCTATCGGGATGATTTTTAGGCATTACGGAAAGAACTCTTACCAGTCCGCCCATTACCCAACCATTACCACGACTCCAAAACACTTTTGCTCCGTTCTTCTCTTTTTTATTGAAATAACGGCTATCTCTATAATAAAGGTGTTCATCTTTATCGTACAAGTACTCCGTTGATTTCCACCATAACTTTGAGGTACAATCCAAATATTTCATATCGCCTGTGGCTTCAGCCAAATAAGCTAATGCTGGAGGTCCCATAAACAAGGCATCACACCATGCCCATTCGCGCATATGAATTCCTTTTTTCCATTCCAGACCTTCTGTATGAGGCAACATAGCAATGGTATCTGCTAGGGTCTTGAAGTCTTCAATATACCTTGGGTCTTTATAAATGGTGTAAAGTTGTGAGTAAAGCTGTCCAACACAATAATCGTCGGCAAAGTGACGGTACTTACCCACTTTCCATTTATTGTCTTCTCCAACCTGTATCAATTTTTTGAAATAAGTTTCGTCATTAGCCACCTTAGCCCAGGCCACCATACCTGCATACATCGCTCCACTGGTCCAATCCTTTTTAGGATTTCTCCAGCCCTCGGTTTCTAAGGTTTTCCATTGCCAATCGGCCACCTTTTTCATTTGATGAAAAATACTATCGGCTCGCAATTGGGCTAGAGCCGAACAAAATGTTACAAGCACTAACAGTAGCGAAAATGTAAGTTTGCGCATTTGATTTTAAGATTAATTTTTTCAATCCACACCTTGTGTTAATTCTCCTTTACACAAGATAAGAATCAATAGGGTTTAGAACGAGAGGTACCCATCCCTCAAGAATTTTGTCATTCTGATTTCAGAAATACCTCTATTCATTTCTTTTTTATTCAGAATGACAAAAATCAATTCAGAAAATTCGGGTTTATTTTACCAGCCTGGGTTTTGTTTTAAATTTGAAGAAATATTGATTTGTGACTGAGGAATCGGTAACAAATACATATTATCATTATACGGACAAGGAGGCTTAACAAAATCTCTTTCCTCGTAAGTATAATTAGTACCTAATGGGGTAATAGTACCACTTTTGGGGGTAACTACCATCATTCGTAATGGTTTACAATATGTATCAGGAAGAATTTTCCAACGTCTGATATCATAGAAACGATGTTCTTCGAATGCCAATTCAATACGACGTTCATCGCGAATATAAGTCCGCATTTGATCTTGCGTCAAACCTGTAGGAAGATTAAACGGATTTAAACCAGCTCTTTTGCGAATTTCAGCCATAGGAGCATAAGCTTCAGCAGTTTGTCCATTCTCGTTCAGGGCTTCTGCATAGTTCAAGAGCACCTCTGCATATCTTAAGAATGGGAAGTAATGCTCAGCGCCACCGGTAGAACCGGTAACATCTTCACTCATCATTTTACGGTTAAAGTAACCACTTTGCGTACCAACGCTAGCAAACGGAATGGTTAATCCATCTGTTGGAGCATTTAAATACGTATATACCGGACCGAAAGTACCAGAAGTAGTTTTCCAAGTAGCTCCATTATAAATAACAGAACGGTAAAAACGAGGATCACGACCTACATATGGATTTTGCGGATTATAGCCCGAGGTTGGATCTGTAATCGGCTTACCATTAGCCATAGGGAAGGCATTTACATAATTGCCATTAGGGGAAGTATGAAGCGCTCCACCACGGCTTTTAGGCAAATGTGAAGCTTCATAACTACGATTACTACCTGAAAGACGCATGAAAATCATTTCCGGATTATTACGCGTTAAAAACACTTTATAAAAACCTTCGGCAGTGCTGTTATCATTATTTGTTCCTTGCATTAGTGAGTACACCCCCATATCAATTACGGCTTTTGCTGCATCTCGAGCTAAAACCCAACGATTTGGTGAACCCTCTTTGTATCCGTATATCGCATCTTTATTTGCTGCCAGTTGACCTCCATTAAACAAAGGGCTTGCTGCAAATAGTAGAACCCTGGCCTTCAAAGCTAGGCAAGCACCCTTAGTGGCGCGCCCATAATCCTGTCCAACATACCTGATCGGAAGATCAGCAGCTGCTGCATCCAGATCTTGGATCATAAAATTCACACATTCTTCGTAAGTATTACGCGGTAAATTAAGATCCTCATTGACACCCCAAGTTCTATCCAGAATAGGAACTCCACCATAGGTTTTTGTTAAAATATGATAAAACCATGCACGTAAAAAACGAGCTTCAGCTTTCATTCTTTTTTTCCCTATGGCCGATAAAGGAGATTCATCTACACGAGCAATAAATAAATTAATTTTACGAATAGTTTTATAAGTGTCGCTCCAATGATTAGTAAATGGCAAAGGTATTGAGCTAGCCGTATATGCACCCTGTTGGAAAGTCCAACCGGAAAGGGTAGTAGACCAGCGCTCGTCTGATTCGTCAGAAAATTCCGATAAGGTATTCGAGGTGTTGATACGAGTCATATAATTTTCCGGCCCCACACCACTATAAGCACTTGTTAATACCTGAACAGTTTTGATACTATCGGACCAAACAGCTGCATCAAATATATCTGTTTGTGTATCATTGGTTAACAAACCCTCTTTCTGACAAGCTAATAAAGCCAAAGCAGAAAAAGCCGGTAAGATTAAATATTTAGAGATTTTCATGTTTAAATAATTTGTTGGATTAAAAATTAGCATTTAAACCAAAGCTAAATACTCGCTGTTGTGGATAATTTTCACCGCGACCTGATGGAGACTCAGGGTCAACAATTTTTACCTTATCCCAGGTAAAAATGTTAGAAGCATTAGTATATAGACGTAAACTTTGAATACCAACACGCTTAATAACCGCAGGAGTAAAAGTGTATCCCATTTCAACATTTTTTAGGCGAAGGTAATCACCTGAATATTGCCAAAATGATGATGCCACTCTGTTAACTCCATTTGAAAAGTGTAAGGTAGGATAAGTAGCAGTAGCTGCCGTTTCAGGAGTCCATCGGCCTAAATGGAATTCCTGGAATTTACCCAAGTTATCATAAACAAGCTCACTATTTAATGTAAGGCTACTGTTCTTTGATCCTTGCAGCAAGAAGCTAAAATCAAATCCTTTATAGTTAGCTCCAGCTGAGAAGCCAAAAGTGGTATTAGGAATTATCGGATATCCAATTGGGCCTTTATCATTATCGTTAATAACACCGTCGTTATTTAAATCTTTATATCTAATATCACCCGGCGATAAAACTCCTGTCTGCCTTGCGTTATTAGCATCTGCAAGTTCTTCTGCTGTCCAGAATCCTATAGCTGTCCATCCAAAGGGTTGGTTAACCGATTGACCAGTAGCCCTTAAATAATCAAAGGATTTTGGAGCTTCATCACGCTCTAGCACCTTATTTTTAGCATAAGCCACATTGGCTTTCAGAAAATAGCCAACCTTTCCAATGTTATTGTTGTGGCCAATCTCTAATTCAAAACCTTTATTACTTACTTTACCCATGTTCATTTCAGGCAAGTCAACCCCAATAATTTGGCCCACGGTAGCACGAGTAGTAATAATATCGTAACGGTAGTTATCAAAGTAATCTGCCGTAATGTTCAACTTTGATTTAAACAATTGAGTTTCAAAACCAATGTTTGATTTTCTCTCTTTTTCCCAGGTAAGGTTTGGATTACCAATTTTACCTTCTGCCAAACCGGAATAAGTTGCATTACTTTCGCCAAAATTATAAGACCCCGAGCTAACGTAAGTGCTTAAATAAGCATAGGTCTCTAAAGCAATACCAATATCATCATTACCTACTATACCATAAGAACCACGAATTTTCATGAAATCAATAAACTTCGCGTGTTTTTTAATGAATGGCTCTTCACTTAAAACCCAACCTGCTGAAACGGCAGGGAAAAACCCGAAATGATTTTGTTTATTAAATGAGTTTGAGCCATTATATCCGGCATTCAACTCTAATAGATAGCGCTGGTTATAATTATAAGTCATACGACCAACATATCCTAAATAACTAATAGGTCTATTAGGTCCTACAAGCTTTGTATTTTGATTGTATAATGCTAATACACTAAGATTATGCTTACCAAACGTATTTGTATAATTCAATGATGTTTGGATATCAGTAATTGTTTTAGGAGCCTGATTGCCTGTAGTTAATAGATAAGGTCTCAATACAGGGGCTTCCGGTTTATATAGTAAATAAGTATCGTTAGTTGCATTATAACGATAAGTAGGATAATCGTCTCTGTATAAACTTTTTAAGGAATACTGATTATTTGAAAAAGCCATTTGTGCTTTAGCTGACAATCCTTTTAGCAGAAAATCTAACTTATGAGTGGCACTAACAGTAGTAGAAAGATCGGTTTGATAACTTCTGTCATAACCGGCTAAGGTTAATTGCGCTACCATATTCGGGTGCATAGTAGCATCAACTGGAGCACCATAAGAACCATCAGGATTGTAAATTGGGAACGCATAAGGAGCAGCACCAAGACGCATCAACTGGTTAAATACAGAGCGACCGGCCTCTCTAGGATGCGGTTGATTTACATTTTGTAATTGAGAAGAAAGGTTAAGCGTTAAATCAAGATTCTTATTAACATTAATATCAACGTTTGAACGGAAGTTATAGCGTTTAAAATAATAACCATTATCCGTTTCACTTTCTTTAAAGTCTTTAAAAATACCACCTTGGTTTAAATAGCCCGCAGATACGAAATACTTAACGCGATCAGTACCTCCTGATATATTGGCATTATACTGAGTTTGCACCGAGGCTTTGTTCATCAACTCCTTATACCAATCTACATTAGGGTATACGTCAGGCATGTCTCCATTTTTGAAATGCTCCATAGCCGCTTCAGAATAAGGGAAATTGGCGCCTATTTTGTCATTTACATAACTCTCCTTTAATAAGGTAAGGGCATTATAAGAATCTAAAAATTCAGGCATTCGATGAACCATATTTACCCCAGACTGAGCACTAAAGCTCACTTTAGGTTCACCAGTTTTTCCGCGACGGGTAGTAATAATAATAACACCGTTAGCACCTTTCACCCCATAGACAGCAGTGGCAGAAGCATCTTTTAAGATAGAGATATTTTCTACCTCATTCATATCAATTTGACCGATACTTTCTTGTTGTATTCCATCAACAATAAATAAGGGACTCGTTCCTCCTCTGAAAGAACTTACTCCCCTGATTTGAAGATTAGCTGCATCTTTACCTGGTTGTCCGCTATTTTGTTGAGAAAAAAGACCCGGCAAACGACCAGCCAATGCATTGGTTAAGTTAGCTGTAGGGCTTTGTCTAAGCTCCTTTCCGCTTACAGAGGCAATAGCTCCGGTTACTGTAGGCTTCTTTTGCACACCAAAAGCAACTACAACAACTTCTCCTAAGTCTTGAGCAGCCTCCTGAAGGGTTACATTATAAACTGTTTTTTTATCCAGTACTAATTCTCTAGTATTAAAACCGATTGCTTTGAAAATTAATTTTCCGCTAGCAGGAGCATTTTTAATAGAGAACTTACCATCTGCATCAGTTGCAGCTCCATTAGTTGTACCTTCAATGATCACACTTACCCCTGGCAAAGGACCAATTTTATCATAAACAGTACCACTAACTGTTCGATTCTGTGCCATTACCTGTATTACAGCTAATAAACACACTATTAGTAAATATATCTTCTTCATTAGAATTCTGTCTAAACTAAATCATTCATTTTCGCTAGTTCCATCCTTGATTTTGATCTAATTGATTATTTCTCATTATCTCCGAAAAAGGAACTGGATAGAGATTCATTTTTTGATCATATGTAACATCTTGCACCTTCACGATCTGATACGTTAAAGCTGAGGTTACAGGATCTTTGGTAATTTTCATACCTCTCAAACTACCGTTTAACACATCTTTGGCAATATTCCATCGGCGGATATCCCAAAATCTGTGCTCCTCAAAGGCCAACTCACAACGGCGCTCATTACGGATAATATCGCGCATTTGGGCTTGTGTTAAGCTTCCTGCAGCTAGTGGAGTTGTAAAACCTGCACGGGTACGAATAAGATTGATGGCTGTATAAACAGAAGCATCAGGGCTTGCTAAAGCTTCATTTTGTGCTTCAGCATAGTTTAATAAAACTTCAGCATATCTAAAGAGTGGGAAGTTATGTGTAGCACTTGTGAAAGAAGCTGCAGATCCTGTGGTAGTCATAAACTTACGCATATAATACCCGGTCTTTGTTCCGCTGCCTACACCTGGTTTCAAATTATGTTTACCTCCGTCGAACAATTCTAAAGGGGTACTTAACCAGCTCATCCCGTTATAAAAGATAGTAAGGGCAAAACGAATATCCCTATTTGTAGCAGGAGCTGCCTGGCTATATCCGGAAGTAGGGTCAGTAATACTTTTGCCGTTCTTCATCTTGAAAGCTTCCACTAAATCCTGGGTAGGATTGGTATAACCTTTACCTGCACGCTGAAAGCCAGGCGGCTCATTGAATGACTCCACTGAAGTATTATCAGCTTGTTGATATGCTAAAATAAATTCGGTGTTATTACGGGTTGTGAACATAGTTCCAAAGCTGGCTGATGCTACAAGCTGGTAAGCACCCATGTCCATAAGTTCCTTAGCCGCAGCTGCTGCCGCTTGCCATTTAGTGATGTCATTGGTTGGATTGTATAATGGGCTCGCATCATATAACAATAAGCGGGCTTTTAAGGCTAAGACAGCACCCTTGCTAATGCGACCAATCTCATAGGTAGCATCAGTAGTGAGCAGTACCTTACCTTTAATTGCATCACACTCGCTCACGATATAGTTTACACACTCTTGGCGGGTATTGCGTGCTAATGATAAGTTATCATCTACGGCAAAAACCTTATCACCCACCAATGGAACATTTCCCCAACGTTTTACCAACTCAAAATAAAACATAGCTCTTAAAAAACGTACTTCAGCTTTAATAGCATCTTTACGAACCTGAGGTATTCCTGAGTTGTCTATATTAGCAAGTAATACATTAACACGTCTAATTGCAGCATAATTACTTGCCCATGGATTTTCAGGTAAATCCGTAGGACTCACTTGACCTATTTTAAACTTATCTACTTCAACAGTTGTTGAGCTTGCACTAACCGCATCATCAGTAGCTGCATCTAAAACATTACTACCAATACGGTTAAAGCCACGCGGCAGCTGCGCATAAATACTTGCAACATACTCATTTATCATATTACCCTCTTTATCTTTCGGGCTAAAAATATCGGTAATATCCGTACGATCTACAGGTAGCTGCGTCATTACATCTTTCTCACAAGAAGAAAGTAACAACGAAAAAAACAAACAGCTAATTAATGTATAGTTTCTTTTCATATTAATATCCTTCTATCTATTGTTAAAACTTAGCACTAATTCCTACTGTATAACTTTTGTACAGAGGATAGAAATTGAATAATGCTTCCGGGTCCATATCCTTAAGCTTGGTAATGGTTAATGGATTATATGCATTAACAAATACTCTCAAATTTGAAAGATGGATTTTATTTGACGCAGAAGATGGTAACGTATATCCTAACTCTACATTCTTCACACGCAGATAATCGCCATCTTTGATCCAATAAGTAGAAGTACGATGATTGTTAACATTGGTTCCGTAAGTTAAACGCGGATAAGTAGCAGTAGCAGCAGTTTCCGGCGTCCAACGGTTTAAGTGTAAATTTTGTACCGTACCAGATGATACTCCATTATTCTGAAACTCCCATGCATTGCTTCCGGTAAAGAAGAAATCTTTATTAGCAACACCTTGCACCACGGCAGAGAAATCAAAACCTTGGTATTTCAAGCCTAATGACCCCGAGTAGTAAATTGGAGCCGATTTTTTTCCGATTGCAGTTACATCATTATCATCAATTACCTTATCACCGTTCAAATCTTTATACTTAATATCACCTGGCTGCAGGGCTACACCAAACTGAGTTGGACTAGTAGCGATTTCTGCTTGTGATTGGAATAAACCTAAAGCAACTAAGCCAAACGGCTGGCCAACACGCTGACCGGTTCTGTATTGATAATCATACGGACGGTTTACCTCATCTTGGAAAATCACTTTATTATCAAACAACTGAGCATTGGCAGCTAAACTTAGGTCAACTTTACCTAAACGAACGCTATAATCAGAACCTAACTCAATACCTTCATAACGATATTTACCCAAGTTTTCATCAGGATAGCTTAATCCTAAAAGAGTGTTTGAGGAGCCTGGCGCTTGCAATACATCATATCTGTATTTGTTAAAGTATTCAACCGTTACTCCCAATTTATTGTCAAGCATGCGGGCCTGGATACCGGCATTAAACACTTTAGATTTCTCCCAAGTAATATTAGGATTTGCAATAGCGGCTTCATTCCATCCACCCAAAGCTGTTCCTGAGTTACCAAAATAATAAACATTGCTACTAGAAGTATAATACGGTTGGTATGCATAATTTGATGCTCGGTCAAAACCTAACAAACCACCTGATACCTTAAATTTCAACTGATTAATACCAGAGGTTTTTAAGAAATCTTCTTTAGCAAGGTCATAGCCAACAGACATAGCAGGGAAGAATCCATATCGGCTTCCTTTTACGTACTGTTCTGTACCTTGGTAGCTGAATGCCACATCAGCAAAAAGCTTTTCATTATAATCATAGCTTACACGACCCATAACACCTTTATAAGCATGGGTTAGCGACGTGCCAATATCATACTGATCCCATGTATAGCGTACAGTTGCATCAATTCCATGTTTATCAAAAGAATGGTTATAAGACAAGCCTCCATCCAAACTCAAACGTCTCGAAAAACTGTTGTCATAACTATCAGAACTTGAGTAATTTGCATTCGTTCCGAATTGCTGGTAAGTTTTATTTGCTGTAGCCGGGTCAACCGTTAACTGGTAAACGGCAAAGTTAGAACGACTTCTAAAAACTGTATTGCTATAATAAGAAGTATAATGAACTGAACCTGTAGCTGAAAGGCCTTCAGTAATAAAATTAAGTTTGCGGTTAAGGTCAGCATCTACAAATGCTATTCTTCTGCTTTCACGATTAAAGCCGGTTTTGTTAATTAATCCATAGATATTAGCTTTATATAATGAATTACCGCCTAATAATGTAGTATCGGGAATAAATACCGGGTATGCATTTGCAGGAGTACTTTTTAACGCACTCATGATAGAACCGATACCTGCACCAGGAGAATTGGCCTTTTCAAATTTACCGGCAAGGCGTAATCCTACACTCGTATTCTTATCAATATCAATATCTACATTTGAACGAAATGCATATCTGTTGTAATCGTTATTAGTATTATAATCTTGTGAGCCAACATTAAACATCCCCCCCTGATTCATATTTTCAAGAGATACGAAATAACGAGCAGAAGCATTTCCTCCTGTTGCATTAAAATTATATCGGGTAAAGTTATATGTAGGTTTTAAGGCCAATTTGAACCAATCTACATTTGGATGCCCGTTAGGATCAGTTCCATTTTTATATGCATCCAAATCAGCTTGTGTATAAGGCTCTGTGCTACCATCATTCCTTGCTGCTTCGTTTGACAGAACAGCATAATTATAAGAATCAAGGTACTTGGGCAGATACGTAGGTTGTTGAAGCGCCCCTTGAGCAGAAAAACTGATCGTTTGCTTTTTAGCAGATCCGCTCTTGGTTTTCACAACAATTATCCCATCTGAACTACGCATACCAAATGGAGCCAGGGAAGCCGGATCTTTTAAAACACTGATCTCAGCAATTTCACTTGTGTTGATTTGATCAATATCACGTACTTGACCATCAACAATAATTACCGGAGAAAAATTTCTAAGCGAGAAATTGGAACCGTCATTTCCAAAAGAAATAGATTGGGAAGAAATTAAGCCTAACAATCTACCTGCAAGAGCATTACTGGCCGATGGTGAACCTACGGTATTAATGTCATCACCTTTAATAGTTGCAACTGCTCCTGAAAAGGTTTTAGCCTTATGGGTTCCGTAAAGAAACTGAATGGTTTCTGATGTTAAATCACTTGGATCCAATTTAACATTAAACCTCGTTTTGTTTTTTACACTAACCTGAAATGGCTGAAAGTTTGGCGCCGTAAAAACAAGAATATCATTTTCACCGGCCTTAATACTAAACTCTCCAGCCGCATCGGTTTGAGTACTGCGTTTGGTACCTTTAACAGCCACAACTACTCCCAGTAGCGGCAGTTTAGCATCATCTACTACAGTTCCTGTTACTGGAGTTGTCTGAGCTTTCAGCATGCTGTAAGGCAACAAAACCAGTAAGATCAAAACAAGTGATAACCACGTTTTGCAGCGGTCAGTTTTTGAGATGTCTTTGGACCAAACACCTCCGGGGTTTACGTAAACTTTTATCATATAAATTGAATTGGGTTGAAATATTATTTGGTTTATTCTGATTTCCTTGAAACTATGGATTTCAAAACCTTCCAGAAGCGAATATACTTTTATAATTTGTAATCGATTACAAATTATCTATGCAAACGTTTGCGTAATTTTCAAAAACCTATTTAAGTGTATTCAAACGGCTTTTTAGCCTAGAGATTTAGTAGCGGAGATGAGGACAAACAAGAAAAGGATTGCATTGTAGTGTTGAACAAGCTGGTTAATGAATTTTGAACTGGGTGGATTAGGGTCTACAGAAAAGTGAATACTTGCCTTAAGGTCATTTTACAATGCCTTAGCTGATGTAAAAAATAAAGGGGCATGGTTAAGGTTTAAGCCACAGGGCTGTCCAAAGTTGGATAGTTGATAGAGTGTGCCGGAACAGAAACTATTGCCGTTTGCTCGATTCCCTTTCAATCAGGTTAACACCCACTACCTGCTTTCTTGGTAGAATCAGTGATTCAACTGGATTCATTTGTTGATGCAAGGTTTGAAATGCTAAGCGTCCCAATTCATACGCAGCTTGATCAACAGAAGTAATGGATGGAGTAAAAATCTCAGTGAGCGGGTCATTGGAATACCCTACAATTGCGAAATCATCTGGTATCACTAAACCTTTATCTTTTGCTATTTGGGCAGCTACAATTGCTGATAAATCATTTGAAGCAAATAAAGCGTCTGGCAATTCTTGCAAGGCAAACATCTTTTCACAGACTTCTACCGAAGATTCTTTGGTTAATAAGTGCTCAAAAATAATCATATCGTCTACCGGTAAGTTATGCTTTATCAGCGCATCTTTATAACCCGCTAATCGATTCTTATAGATATTCACGCCGGTAGGCCCAGTGAAATGGGCTATTCGTTTACAACCATTCACAATCAAGTGTTCAGTTGCCATAAAACCACCCAGATAATCATCCCCTTCAATTACAGGCCCTGTATAATTTTGAGGTACCCTGTCAAAAAAAACCAGTGGAATCTTTTTCTTAATGAAAGAATCTAATGATGAGCTATCCTTTGTAAACATCGTTGTGGACAGCATCAATCCATCTACCCTGCTTAAGAACATGGTATTTACCAACTCCTTCTCCATATTAATTTCTTCATTTGACTGGGAAACGAGTAAATTGTAGCCATATTCGTGCGCCTTATCTTGCACTCCGCTAATTACCATGGAATGAAAAAACATGTTGATACGTGGCACTATCAAACCAACCGTTTTGGTTTCTTTTTTTCGAAGGCTCGATGCGACTGTATTCAGGCGATATCCCATCTGACTGGCAGTTTCCATAACCAAGTCAATAGTTTCCTTTTTATTTCCCTTGCCTCCATTTAAAGCCCTGGAAACCGTCGCTGAAGAAAGCCCTAACTTCTCCGCTATATCATAAATTGTAATTTCTTTTTCCTTCATTTTACAGAAACAAATATATGGAAACACAAACTACAAATAATCGACGATTAAAATTACTGCAATCGATTGCATTACTTGTAACCTTAAATTTCTTAACTGCCGGCTACCTGTCCTTTACGAAACTCCTGAATACTTATAACGGGTATGAAACTATTCAACATCACTGCAACTAAAAACTATTATTGCAAGCGATCTAAAAACATATATTTTTCACAAGATGTAATTGTCTTTCACGTATATAACGATTATGCTCAATGAGCAGCGACAATAGATGATGGTTCGTTCCCTATTTTTTAAGGGATTTTATTCGTTCTTCATAAGATTCAAGCAATATAACTCCACACCCTGCTATACATCAGATGTATTAACAGATTTATCGGAAATAGCCTCCTCAAAGTTTTCCTTAATGAACTCCCATTCTTTAATTCTCAGGCATATTGGATCGAAATCCACATCTGCTGATGAGAAGTCTTTAAAATTCTTAAATATTTCAGCTTCGTAATGGGTCCATTCGAAACGTAACTTATGCAGATCAAGCTCGCAAAAATGCAGTAGGCTTTCTTTTAAAAGATCATTTACAGTGTTCCAGTATAGCATTTATTTGTTTTTACCTGTGTTTAAAAGAAGGATTCTATTGCCAGTGACCTTATCACTACCGGTAATTTCTCTTATTTTTTCTTTTCCATAAAACCTAAGAATCTCCTTCTTCTCTACATCATTCCCTCTCTCAAAAATATGCTGAATTATAGGTTTATACTGTTTTTGCCAATCGATTTTATTTATTTCAGTGTCCCAGAAAAGTATTTTCCTGAACTTTTTCAAGTCAGGTTGTAGAGATTTTAGCTCTTTTTGTTTTTCCATTTTAATCTCATAAAAAGCCTGAAGTATAAGCATTGTTCCTCCTTCATATCCAAGCGCCTTATCAATTTTCAAAGAAATCGCTGGAGTCATTCCTCTTTTCCCTTTAGCAATACTTGTAAGTGTCTGAGGATAGACTTCTAATGAAAGCGCAAAAGGACCTTTTTGATATTCCGTTTCTTTAACTCCCTCTCTAGAATCATACCAGGGTGTATTCCTTTATATTTTTCAAAGAATATCTGTTTTATATCTATAAATTAAAATAAGTCACACTGTTCTACAATTTCAATTCTCTTACCCTTAAAATAAGTTCTAATTTGATACTTATTTCCGTCTATTTACTTCTGATTTAACTATCCGCTTCTACATAAACAATTACCCCAGAGCATCCATTAGCTCTCTTTTCTATAATAGCACTGTTGATGGGATATACGACTGGATAAGGGAGATTGTCGAAATCTGTGAACTTATCGACGTACTCATCAAAAGAAGGCATAAGCAAGAATGCAATCATTTCTCCATAAGTTCTAATATATTCTAAGTATGTCATGTCTTCGTTGCTTTCAATTACGGTTACAGCAATGGTTTTATAGCCTTTCTGTTTAAACTGATTAAGAATCTCTGGTGTAAATTCTATGAGGTTGTCTGTTGTTATGCTCTTTTCCATATCCACATCTTTTACTATGCTACTATTACCTACTTTTATTTAATGCCTAGTTTTAAAAACTCTTTATCAGTTCAAACTAAACCTACTGAATTACTTCATAAACTGTTCGATTATAGACTTTTCCTTTATTTTCAAATTCAATTTTGCGAAACACAATTACTAATATTATTAGTAAATATGAGCACATTTTTTTAGCAAAACAAGAACTATTTCAAAATTTATGGGACCTTTCATTATGGGATGGGCAAATCCGACTTGAGTATATTTTGGGTTGGCACTGTAAGCCCCTGCGGCGTAGGTTAGCACTACCCCCATCACATTCAGTCCACGTTAGGAATCCTTCAGGCTGCCCCTCCCTAATAGCGGTAGTTTTGAGCGTATCACTTGAGAAGGTATTAGGCAAGTCAATTATGTAGCCATTTTTTCTCCCCGATGGAACAGCAGGTGATCGAGGCTGTAAAGCATAGGCCAGAAAGGAGGATAATCAATGAGCTGATTATCAAACTAAATGGATAGAAAGCTCCACCCACAATAAATCCTTTAGGCATCATGGTGATGGTTGCTACCAACATATTAATGAAAACGGCGATGGCTACGGGGTGGATGATCAACCCCACCATGAGTTGTAAGCCACCAATAAGTTCGGTGTAAATAGAGCTGGATATTTTTTTACCGAACCAATGATTGGTTAACTAAAAACAGCATGATCCATTGGTTACCTATTAAATGATGGAACAAACGGATCATGCCATTTCAGTTCTATTTTTTTATTATTTCTCCCTCACTATTGAACTTATCGAACGCACTAACGAAGCCCCGAAATATCCTACGGCTTTTTTAGGCGATTGTGGATTCACATTTTGCACATTCGTACGAACATTGGCAGGAGGATTGGCAAAGATCCCTCCATTCATTACTTGTATATGCAGCTCGTCATAAAAATGGTAGTCATCCATTGTAATCGACCAGGTTTCTACTGTCACCAAATCTTTTAATTGGAATGGCTTTTCAGAGAAAAGTTCCAGATCCTGCAATTTATTACCATCCACATATTGATCATTCATAAAGTTCAGATCCGCAACTTTAGAAAGGTAATTGCCATTTTTGCGCAGCTTGATCCTGCACGCATCCCCCAAACCCTTAGTTTCTTGCCCGTAAAACTTTACAATATATCCATCTTCATCTCTGTACAAAGATTTTTCCTTGTATTCAAAGGCTAAAGAATCAATATTAAATCCCTGGCGAGCTGTTTGAGTTTTCGCTTCATATACTTCATTATCATATTCAATTCTGAGTGTATATTTTTCGCCCTCAATGCTCCTGATATTTTTGACCAAATATTTACCTGGAGACACCTCCGTTAGCAATTCAACAGCTCCGCTGGCCGCACTCAGCACTAACTTCGCACCAACAACAGCTGGAGCAGGACTATTGGAAAAATAGGGTGCCGTGTGTGATAGCTTGATCGTGTCCGGTATCGGGCGATTGGTAATCCAACCATCTACTGATAATAAAGCAGGGCCATCATCTAATTTTACATCAATGACATCTTCGCAAGAGCTTAGCGAAAGCATGCAAATTGAGAGTATATAAAATAGTTTAAGGTATTTCATAAAGTCTTATGGTCTATTTAAAATTGAAATTATACGTAACTGCAGGAATTGCAGAACCGATGATAGACAAACGAGTTGCCTCCGTTACTTGTGGATTATCTTTATTGGGCTGAAAATAAACCGTGTATGGATTTTTTCGAAAATAAAGATTATAGATAGAGAATACCCAAGTACTGCTGAACTTGCTACCCGGTTTATGATGTGTATACAGCGTCGCCGAAAGGTCTAAACGATTATAAGAAGGAATACGGTAATTGTTTCTTGTCCCGTTTGTGTTATTAGGAACCACAATGCCATCTACTTCATATCTTCCATTCGGGAACGTTGTATTAACACCCGTAGAATAGGTAAAAATAGCAGAGAAGCTCCAGCGATTACTCATATCGTAAATACCAACTACAGAAAGATTATGCGTTTTATCATACTTACTGTTATAGTATTGATTATTGTTGATGCCATCGATCTTGCGTTCTGATTTTGATAAGGTGTAGCTGACCCAACCGTTTAGCTTTCCTTCATTCTTCTTCAGATAAAATTCAAGGCCGTAAGCGCGGGCTTTGCCATAAAGTAATTCGCCTTCGAGGTTACTGTTTAAAAATATCTGGGCACCATCAATATAATCTATCTGGTTTTGCATGTTTTTATAAAAGCCTTCAACGGATGCTTCAAACATATTGTTCTTGAAATTCCTGAAATAACCCAAAGCAACTTGATCGGCTAACTCAGGCTGCATGTTATTGGTTGTTGGCTGCCAAACATCCAATGGAGTAGCGGCAGTAGTATTAGAAATTAAATGCAGATATTGTGTTGTACGGTTATAACTGGCCTTTAATGACGATTCGTCGTTTAGAATATAACGTAATGATAATCGAGGCTCCAAGTTAAAATAACGCTTAATAAGATCACCTTTGGCATATGTTTTCGGGTTTACCGGATCTTTCTTTTTGCCTGTTTCGCCTTCGTATTCGTAAACAGTAAAGTTGTTTTGGCCGCTCACATAGTCAAACGCAGACAAGCGAAGACCATATTGTGCTGACAAACGCTCCGAAATTTGCTGTTCATTATCAAGGTAAAGAGCATATTCGCGACCGTGCTGGGTATTCAGTTTTATGTCATTAAAGGTAACATTACCTCCAAATGGGCGAGCCTCTCCTGGCATAAACTGATAAAAGGTTACGTTCGTACCAAAGCTAAGTCTGTTGTTCGAATTGATGTAATAAGTAAAGTCCCCTTTTAAAGTCTGATTGATAATTTTTGACCGCCATTCAAAAGCATTGGTTCCACTTGGCCGGCCCAGCGAATAATCATAATTGCTATACACTCCTGTAAAGTTTACAAAGAGGCTAGGATTAAAGGTATGATTCCATCGAAGTGTTCCGGTGGCGTTAGCCCAATCCATTCCAAACTCATCGCGGAAATTAAATTTATCCTTACCGAAATAACCCGAAAGATACAGGCGATTATTTTGATTAATCGTGTAGTTGGCCTTACCACTTAAATCGTAGAAGTATGCCTGGTTGCCTCTCACTTTTTCATCCGGAGAAAGTTTCAGAAAAAGATCTGCATATGACCTTCGACCTGCAATAATAAAAGAGCCTTTGTTTTTTACAATGGGAGCCTCAACGAGTGCACGTGCTGACACGGTTCCTATTCCGCCCGAAGTACTGAAATTATTGACATTCCCCTCTTTCATCCTTACATCGAGAATAGACGAAAGTCGGCCGCCATAAGTAGCAGGAATCCCACCTTTGATCAGCTTTACATCTTTTACTGCATCAGGATCAAAAACAGAGAAGAAGCCGAATAAGTGCGAGCTGTTATATACCGGCGATTCATCCAATAGAATCAGATTCTGATCCACACTACCTCCGCGAACATTAAACCCGGAGGAACCTTCGCCGACGGTGCTGATGCCGGGCAATAATTGTATGCTTCGCACAATGTCAACCTCTCCCATTAATGCCGGCATTTTTTTCATGGAACGCATTTCCAATTTATTAATACCCATTTCCATGCTGGTAACATTCTTTTTTACTCCAGCAGCAGAAACGGTGACTTCATCCATCTGTTTTTCTTCAGATTCCAGACTGATATTTAATGTTGAGGGTTCAATGATTTTTAGTTTTCGTTCAATGGACTTGTAACCCAAGTATTGAAATACTACTGTGTATTCACCAGGAGTAACACTCATTGAATAAAAACCGTAATTATTCGTTTCGGTTCCCTTTCCACTTTCTTTCAAAAAAACAGAGACACCAATAAGACTCTCACCATTGCCGGCCTGCTTGACATAACCGCTAATAGTCGTTTTCTCTTTGGTTTGGGCATTTACAGAAAAAGAAATAAGTAGCGAAAGAAAAAGACAAATCTTTCTTCGCACAGATTTAAGCATAAAAATAAAGGAGATCATTAGAATGTATACTTTTTACAGGTGTTTGTTATTTAATAGTTAATTTAATTTCAATAATAAAGAAAGGTAGAATGTTGGGTCAGATAGACGCAGCCGGTTTGGTACAAAACCTTTTAGTTTTTTTCATTATTTCTATTCTTTGGTTGGAACCTTAATAATTGAGCAAAAGTCCTATACCGAAACCCATTTGACCTCTTTCAACATCTTCCAAGGGAATATAAAGTTTCTTAATTGTTAGTTTCCATAATCTTGTTATTTCTTGTTATAAGGCATGGCAAAATTCTCAATAAAAGTAACAGAAGCTATTGTGGAATTATGGAATTGATTTGTAAGATTTATACTTTATCGAGTGGTTTTCTTTTATCTTCCCTGATCTGCTTGAAATGGCTTGGTGTTAATCCTGTTACTTTTTTGAACTGATTACTTAGATAAGCTACACTTGAGTAGTTTAGACGGAAGGCTATCTCACTTAACGATAGTTCATCATAGACTAATAATTCTTTAACCTTTTCTATCTTCTGGGCAATAAAATACTTTTCAATGGTGGTGCCTTCCACTTCGGAAAACAGATTTGAAAGATAGTTATACTCATGATGAAGTTCATTACTCAACACTTCCGACAGATTAGCTTTGACATCATTGTCCTGATAGTGCACAAGCTCAATGATCACATTTTTTATCTTCTCAATAATTCGGCTCTTTCTATCACCAATTACCTGAAAGCCCATTGGAACTAATACGTCTTCCAACTTCTTTTTTTCTTCTGGTGCAGGTTCCTTATCGAGTGTAACCTCGCCCAGCTTAATATACTTTACAGCTAGACCCAGTTTATCCAGTTCGTTTTGCACCACCATAATACAGCGGTTGCAGACCATATTTTTAATAAAAAGTGTACTCATGCCTTTCCCATTTCATATTTGTCGATAGAGTGCGACGTCTTAATCCGCCGTGGTCGTAAAGATATTAATGATTTTGTATTTCCTAGGTTGTGTGCTACTCGCGCTCATATCATTGTCAAGTATTTAATCAGCTCAGCAAAAGAGGAATCATTACCGGGCTAGAAAAGTGAATACAGTTTCATAAGTATTTTAAATCCATTGCAATAAGCTTTAAAAGCGAAAAACTCCATAGCGATTAATTACGGAGTTTTTGATGGATAAAAAATTAAGACTCTTATAACTTCAAATAGATATCAAAAGCTTTAAGATAGTTGTCTGTCACTTTTTCAACTATTGACACGCGTGTGCTTGCTTTTATAATGTCTCCATTCTCATTTCGCTTAATATTCAGGTTTCCGCCAATATAATTATATAGTTCAGTGCTCCTTCCATCATCAAGCAGACTACCGGTTTCAAACCGCATAGCAACTACCTTATTATCACTAATTTGAACCATTAATTGAATCATGTCCGGCTTATCGTTAAAAACGAATGCTGGATACCATCCATCCTTTAGAACGGCTTCTAAGGATTTTTCTTTAGAAGACGGGGATAGTTCATGATTTAAACTTTGAGCATTTGTTTTAAATAAACAATTGAAGGCAAAAAGTGTAAGAATCAATACTAATTTTCTTTTCATAGCTAAATAAATTTTTATGCAGCTAAATAAGGCATTGATTCTAATCATTTAATTAACTGCATTTTATCTTTACTTTAAGCTTTAAAAAGAATTATGTTAAGCTCTTATTACCCCATCATACAATCTAGCCCTGTTAGCATTGAAATCCTTTTTGGGCCGTTGGGGATTTTGCATGCACTATTAGAGTTCGGCACTTAATTATCATTTGTTTTTGCGTATATTTTAGTTTTTAGCAGTCTGTCGAAGACTAAAACTTAAAAGCATTTTCTATGAGAAAAATAACTGTCTTATCAATGATTACATTAGATGGAGTAATGCAAGCTCCCGGGGAACCTAAGGAGGATAAATCTGGCGGTTTCAAATACGGCGGTTGGGTAGCACCCTATTTTGACGAAGTTTATGATAAGGTGGTTCAACAAGAACTGAAACCTGCAGATTATCTTTTGGGCAGAAAAACATATGAAATTTGGGCCGACTACTGGCCTGAACATGGAGACTTTTGGCCGGGTATTAATGAAGGCACAAAATACGTGTTTTCCAAAAGTATGAAAAAGTCGGACCCGATAGTTACCGGGTGGAAAAACTCAGTAGTAATAAAAAAATTAACAGATATCCAAAAGCTCAAAAATTCAAAAGGTTCAGACATTCAAGTTTGGGGTAGTAGTGAACTCGTTCAGCTGCTGCTTAAAAAAGACCTTGTAGACGAACTCAAACTCAAAATTCACCCCTTGACTTTAGGAAAGGGAAAAAAGCTTTTTGACAATGGAACGATTCCGGCAGCATTTACATTAATAGAGAGTATTGTTACACCAAGTGGAGTTATTATCGCCAATTACAAGCGAGCTGGAAAAGTTAAGACGGGCACTGTTGGAGCTTAGGATTAAACCTGCCTGTTGAAGACAGGCATTGAACGGCTTCAAAAAATTAAAGAATTCAGTCCATAAATACGGGAATTTATAAGAGAAAAATGACCCATCTGAATACCTTCACCATAAGGATTTCCCGAATTTATTAAATATTCATTCAGATGTTTAATAATAAACAATATTGAATCTTCGATTTATAATAGGTCATTACTGTTTGTTCTTTTCCTTTAAGCTCTTGAAAACATAAACTAATGAAAACCCAATATTTATTATTATCACAAAAAAGGCACTACAATGCACTTTTTTCAATCACATTACAGCCACAATGATAAAACACATTAAAAAGTGCATTTTAAAACACTTTTAATTGTAATCATTAGTGAAAAACTCCCATCTCCTTCCACCCGAAAGCCCACAAAACCCTAAGTTCTCACATTTAATAACAAGAGAATATTTCACCTAACTCTGAATTTTCAAAATAATCCAATACATCATGCTAATATGATACAAGAAGCTATCAATTCTTCAATAGCATAACAATCATTGCAAAAATAATTTTGCAACCGGGCTAAATACTAAATAATTTTTAGTTCTATGCTTATCCCTAAAATCTGTAAAAATCAAACAACCATATTATACATGTACGGCAGAAAGTTTTTTTTCACACTAAGTTTTGTTATGGCCTTATTTTGCTATATCAAAGCACAACCAGTACCTTCAAAACCAATTCCCTTATCACCCTACAAACCAACCCACTCAGAAGTGATAGAACGCTATCAAAAGGCTGCTTTATTAGACAGTATGGTTAAAAACACTGTCTTTAAAATGAATATACAGCCCAACTGGCAGGCCGATGGCAATAGCTTCTGGTATCGCAATTATTCAAAAGACAGTACCACCGAGTACATTTACGTAGATGCAGTTAACGGAAAAAGGCAACTCGCTTTTGATCAAAGTCGATTGGCCGAGGCTATCAGCAAAGTATCCGGAAAACCTATTGATGCCCGTCGGATGCAAATCACAACTATGAAATTTGAAAGCTCCAACAAAATATCCCTTCAGTTTAATGGCCAATACTGGCAATGTGACCTGTCTACTTATAACTGTACTCCTTCTGTTCAATCTATTACTGAATCGGCATTAAAATATCGTTTTAACTCTTACAATCGCTGGACGCTCCAGCATATTCAAAGCGATAGTATTTCACCTGATAAAAAATGGTTTGCCTTTATTAAAAACCACAATGTTTACATGCGTCCTGTAAACGGCGGCGCAGAAGTGGTTTTTACTTCCGATGGTACACAGCAACAGCCGTATGGAGAGATCAAATGGTCTCCCGACAGTAAATATTTTATAGCTTACAAAATCAACCCTAAAGAATTTAAAGAAGTATATTATGTATTAAGTTCTGTAGAAAACACCACCCGTGGTCTACTAAAATCACAACAATATCCACAACCTGGTGATGAATTTACTAACTATGAAATGTTTGTATTTCATGTAGACAACAAACAGCCTATTAAAGTTAATACCGAAAAATACGACTTTTTAGGGATGCCTTATCCAAGATGGAATAAAATACAACAGTCGGTATTTCACATACGAAAAAACAGACCGCGGGCATCAACGTTTTCGTATCATTGAAGTAGATGCAGTAAACGGCAATACCCGAAATATTGTTGATGAACAAACAAACACCTTCATTTACGAAAACCGCATTTATACCAATTATCTTCAGAATAGTAATGAAATTCTGTGGGCTACTGAAAAAGACGGATGGCGTCAGTTATATTTAGTGGATGCATCCAAAGCAAATGTTAAACCCATAACAAAAGGCGAATGGGTGGTACGCGGAGTTGATAGTGTGGATGAAAAAAAACGGGAAATATGGTTTAGCGCCAGCGGCATGAACAAAAACGAAGACCCCTATAACATTCATTACTATCGTATTGGATTAGATGGAAAAGGATTAATTCAGCTAACCCCTGCCGAAGGTAATCACCAGGTGATTTTTTCACCCGATAGAAGATACTTTATTGATACTTACTCACAGCCTCATGTGCCACCTGTAACGGAGTTACACCGCACTTCAGACGGCAAATTAATTATGGAATTGGAAAAGGCGGATATTTCTGCCTATCTGGCTACCGGTATCCGTTTACCGGAAGTGCTTCATGCTAAGGCAAGAGATAGTAAAACTGATATTTGGGGTGTAATGTTCCGCCCGCGAAATTTTGACCCAAATAAACGTTACCCGGTCATTGAAAATATTTATGCAGGTCCGCATGACGCTTTTTCTCCTAAAAACTTTTTGCCCTATGGTGAAATGCAAAGCATAGCAGAATTAGGATTCATTGTAGTGCAAATCGACGGTATGGGAACTGCTAACCGCTCAAAAGCCTTTCACGATGTGTGCTGGAAAAATTTAGCCGATGCAGGATTCCCCGACCGCATTCTTTGGATCAAAGCACTTGCGGCAAAATATCCGTATGTTGACACCACAAGGGTAGGCTTATACGGCACTTCAGCAGGCGGGCAAAATGCTTTGGGCGCCCTGTTATTTCATCCCGATTTTTACAAAGCAGCCGTTTCCTCATGCGGTTGCCACGATAACCGTATAGATAAACAGTGGTGGAACGAACAGTGGATGGGTTATCCGGTAGGTAAACATTACGATGAGCAATCCAATGTGACCAATGCCCATAAACTGCAAGGCGATCTATTGTTGATTGTTGGTGAAGCAGATACAAATGTTCCTCCTGAATCAACCTACCGCGTGGCCGATGCACTGATAAAAGCCGGTAAAACCTTTGATTTCTTACCCATACCTGGTTTGGGCCATAGTGATGGAGGTCCTTACGGAAGAAAACGAAAAAGGGATTTCTTTATAAAGAGTTTTTTCGGGGTTGATCCGCCAAACCGTAACAAAAATGAATTGAGCTGCAATTAATATTATAAAGTCAGACATTTTCTTTTAACAAAGCATTTTCTCTCATTTCAACCAAAGATTCGAATATTTTGTGGGTGAATAATATGGAGAATAGAAAAACTACCTTTATTCAGGTATTGCTCAAAAAGATTGCTTAACAATTTATTTTTCGGACTTTTTTAAATTCTCATTAAGATAAACAGTATTAAATCAAAAAGACCCGAGATATTTTCGGGTCTTTTTTGATTTAATGTTTCTATCGAAGAATTAGAACATAGGATGAGTAGGTTTTCCAAACACCTTCTTCCTTCACTTTAAGTGCGTAATAATAGGTACCACTAGGAATTCCCCCTCCGTTCCAATTATTTGAGTAATTCATGGCCTTGTAGACTACCTTACCTCTTGTATCATAAATCTCCAAACTATTGTCAAGTTGTTCTATTCCTGAAATCGTGAAACTATCGTTAATTCCATCACCATTTGGAGTGAATACGTTAGGAATTTTCAAACCGCCCTTTAATTCATCTTTTTTCTCATTTTTGTCAATTAATTCATTGGAATTAACTGCTTCTAATGATAATCCTTGCGCGGTAATACTACTGTTCGAATTCACATTAAATCCGCTGTGAACCACTATATTTCCTCCCCCTAATTTCATTTCCAGAGTTTTACTGTTGTCCCAATTACTTGATAAAAGTAGGTTTGAAAGCACATTCGGATTTACATCTCCATCCACTAGGGCAAATGATATCCAGTCATTGGTTCCAGGTTCTCCATTATCGGTCATAGTTACGTGCAAGTATTTGTTTCCGCCCATTGCAACCGGTGCCAATGGATTGGTGATGTCGGTTATGTTTGTTTTAGAAACATAATTAGCAGTCTGATGACTTAGATTGCTTGCATTTACTCCCAAGGACTGCATCGCATTGGCTTTAATCTGATAAATATGCACCTTTCCGTCACTTTCAGTCCGTTGGAAGATGATGTTCATACTACCTTTTAAACTAGTAGCCTTTTTATTAAACTTCACATTAAACCCAAAGTGCATTTTTTTACCAGCATCACAACTCATGCTTCCCACAGAATTGGTCGGAACAATAAATCCACCCCCGGTAATAAAATCACCATCAGGTCTGTAAAGAGTCACCACAACATTATCATTGGATTCACTTCCTTTGTAATGACCATTGTCTGTAGCACCACCTTTATCTACAATTATTCCAATCGTAAATTGTTTTGACGCTTCGGTAGCTGCAATTGGCACATTCAACCAATTAAATGAAACAGATCCAATTCGTGAATCATTATTATTAACAAGTGTTACTGGAAGCCAATTTGATATATCTGTGCTTGTGCCATTATCTCTCAAAACAAACTTAACCCTAGCTTTACTTATGTCACCTGGTAGAGCATCGTTAGTTGAGGTTACTGATATATCTAAAATATTTGCCCTCAAAGTAATATTTGCTGAGGTAGCAGTAGCCGTTGGTGTGGCCACAAGTTGCATTCCAGTATAATCTATAGTTGCATCTTCCTGTTTAACCGTTAAAATACTACTATTGTTAACAGTTGAAGCCGTAAAATTCGATGAATTAGGAGTGAATGTAGCAACTATAGTATAGGTACCCGGCGCTTGAGTAATCGTATAAGCTTTTGTTACCTTTCCTGACCCTCCAACAACCGACCAATTTGTTGCATCAGTTTCCCCGAGGTACACATAAGCCCCCCCAATTGGCTGTAAACCAAACAATACTTTACCTCCGGTGGCATTTAAGTCTGCCTGACCTGAAGAAGCCGTAATAGTAGCATGTAAAGTCACCTGATCTGAATATTGCACTTGATAAGGATTGATGGAAACAGAAGTAAGTGCTGCATTTATGGTAAAGGCTTTGTTGTCTTGAGAACTCAAATGATTGGCGCTTTCTTCATAAGTAGCTCTGGCGTTATAGTTTCCTGCATCCGTAGGTGCAGTAGTGCTGTTATAGGTAGCACCTCCTAGCGTTGTACCGCTATAAATAACTGTCAAAGTCTGATTCAAACCGCCTGCTCCGGTTACGGAAGCCGTGCCGCCATGAACACTTCCATCATAAGAAGCATTGGCAATGGAAACAATAGTTGTAGTAGGCGCCTTGCCGATTACGTTATTAACCGTACCACTAGCCTCGTTGTAGTTGCCGTTGCCCGCAAAGCTCCATGCATCGCCAGAGTATGTACCCGCATTAGTATGCGTGGTGCCGCTCACTGTCAACAGGCCCACAAGATTCACTGGAGTAGCCTCTACGCCTACAGCTGTGAAGGTCGATGTATGTGCGTTTCCATCATAAGTGACACTGTATGGAATAACGGTTATCACGGCATTAGCCCTACCGATCTCAAAATTCTTGCTATCGCTAGAACCCAAATGATTGATATCCCCTTCAAAATTATAGCTTGATGTAGCCATGCCTGCATTGATATTATTTGCATAAGCCGCAGCCGGGGTCAAATTCAAGCCGCCAGCTCCGGTCACACTTACTGTCGCCGGGGTCTGAGCCGAACCGGTATAAGTGAATGGTCCGCCGTTGATCGTAACCACGGTGGTGGTTGCTGCTTTGCCGATGGCAAAGGTCTCGCTGCCACTGCTGCCTAAGTAGTTGGCAGTTTCCGCGTAGGTATAACTTGCCGTGGCTGTTCCCGCATCGGTGTTATTCGCATACGAAGCTGCCGGGGTCAAATTCAAGCCGCCAGCTCCGGTCACACTTACTGTCGCCGGGGTCTGAGCCGAACCGGTATAAGTGAATGGTCCGCCGTTGATCGTAACCACGGTGGTGGTTGTTGCTTTGCCGATGGCAAAAGTCTCGCTGCCACTGCTTCCTAAGTAGTTGGCAGTTTCCGCGTAGGTATAACTTGCCGTGGCTGTTCCCGCATCGGTGTTATTCGCATACGAAGCTGCCGGGGTCAAATTCAAGCCGCCAGCTCCGGTCACACTTACTGTCGCCGGGGTCTGAGCCGAACCGGTATAAGTGAATGGTCCGCCGTTGATCGTAACCACGGTGGTGGTTGCTGCTTTGCCGATGGCAAAGGTCTCGCTGCCGCTGGAGCCTAAGTAGTTGACAGTTTCTGCGTAGGTATAACTTGCCGTGGCCGTTCCCGCATCGGTGTTATTCGCATATGAAGCTGCCGGGGTCAAATTCAAGCCGCCAGCTCCGGTCACACTTACTGTCGCTGGGGTCTGAGCCGAACCGGTATAAGTGAATGGTCCGCCGTTGATCGTAACCACGGTGGTGGTTGCTGCTTTGCCGATGGCAAAGGTCTCGCTGCCGCTGGAGCCTAAGTAGTTGGCAGTTTCTGCGTAGGTATAACTTGCCGTGGCCGTTCCCGCATCGGTGTTATTCGAATACGAAGCTGCCGGTGTTTCGTTCAATCCGCCTGCACCCGTAACGCTAACGGTCGCCGGGGTCTGAGCCGAACCTGTGTAAGTGAACGGTCCGCCGTTGATCGTAACCACAGTAGTCGACGAGGCTTTGCCGATTTCAAATGGCTTGCTGTCGCTGCTTGGTTCGTGGTTGGCATCCCCCGCGTAGCTGTAGCTCGCTGTGGCTGTGCCCGCATTGGTGTTATTTGCATAAGCAGCATCCAGTGTTTCGTTCAATCCGCCTGCACCCGTTACGCTAACGGTCGCCGGGGTCTGAGCCGAACCTGTGTAAATGAACGGTCCGCCGTTAATCGTAACCACGGTAGTCGACGAGGCCTTGCCGATTTCAAATGGCTTGCTGTCGCTGCTTGGTTCGTGGTTGGCATCCCCCGCGTAGCTGTAGCTCGCTGTGGCTGTGCCCGCATTGGTGTTGTTTGCATAAGCAGCATCCGGTGTTTCGTTCAATCCGCCTGCACCCGTTACGCTAACGGTCGCCGGGGTCTGAGCCGAACCAGTGTAAGTGAACGGTCCGCCGTTAATCGTAACCACAGTGGTCGACGAGGCTTTGCCGATTTCAAATGGCTTGCTGTCGCTGCTTGGTTCGTGGTTGGCATCCCCCGCGTAGCTGTAGCTCGCTGTGGCTGTGCCCGCATTGGTGTTGTTTGCATAAGCAGCATCCGGTGTTTCGTTCAATCCGCCTGCACCCGTTACGATAACGGTCGCCGGGGTCTGAGCCGAACCTGTGTAAGTGAACGGTCCGCCGTTAATCGTAACCACAGTAGTCGACGAGGCTTTGCCGATTTCAAATGGCTTGCTGTCGCTGCTTGGTTCGTGATTGGCATCCCCCGCGTAGCTGTAGCTCGCTGTGGCTGTGCCCGCATTGGTGTTGTTTGCATAAGCAGCATCCGGTGTTTCGTTCAATCCGTCTGCACCCGTTACGCTAACGGTCGCCGGGGTCTGAGCCGAACCTGTGTAAGTGAACGGTCCGCCGTTGATCGTAACCACGGTAGTCGACGAGGCTTTGCCGATTTCAAATGGCTTGCTGTCGCTGCTTGGTTCGTGGTTGGCATCCCCCGCGTAGCTGTAGCTCGCTGTGGCTGTGCCCGCATTGGTGTTGTTTGCATAAGCAGCATCCGGTGTTTCGTTCAATCCGCCTGCACCCGTTACGCTAACGGTCGCCGGGGTCTGAGCCGAACCTGTGTAAATGAACGGTCCGCCGTTGATCGTAACCACGGTAGTCGACGAGGCTTTGCCGATTTCAAATGGCTTGCTGTCGCTGCTTGGTTCGTGGTTGGCATCCCCCGCGTAGCTGTAGCTCGCTGTGGCTGTGCCCGCATTGGTGTTGTTTGCATAAGCAGCATCCGGTGTTTCGTTCAATCCGCCTGCACCCGTTACGCTAACGGTCGCCGGGGTCTGAGCCGAACCTGTGTAAATGAACGGTCCGCCGTTGATCGTAACCACGGTAGTCGACGAGGCTTTGCCGATTTCAAATGGCTTGCTGTCGCTGCTTGGTTCGTGGTTGGCATCCCCCGCGTAGCTGTAGCTCGCTGTGGCTGTGCCCGCATTGGTGTTGTTTGCATAAGCAGCATCCGGTGTTTCGTTCAATCCGCCTGCACCCGTTACGCTAACGGTCGCCGGGGTCTGAGCCGAACCTGTGTAAATGAACGGTCCGCCGTTGATCGTAACCACGGTAGTCGACGAGGCTTTGCCGATTTCAAATGGCTTGCTGTCGCTGCTTGGTTCGTGGTTGGCATCCCCCGCGTAGCTGTAGCTCGCTGTGGCTGTGCCCGCATTGGTGTTGTTTGCATAAGCAGCATCCGGTGTTTCGTTCAATCCGCCTGCACCCGTTACGCTAACGGTCGCCGGGGTCTGAGCCGAACCTGTGTAAGTGAACGTTCCGCCGTTAATCGTAACCACAGTAGTCGACGAGGCTTTGCCGATTTCAAATGGCTTGCTGTCGCTGCTTGGTTCGTGGTTGGCATCCCCCGCGTAGCTGTAGCTCACTGTGGCTGTGCCCGCATTGGTGTTGTTTGCATAAGCAGCATCCGGTGTTTCGTTCAATCCGCCTGCACCCGTTACGCTAACGGTCGCCGGGGTCTGAGCCGAACCTGTGTAAGTGAACGGTCCGCCGTTAATCGTAACCACGGTAGTCGACGAGGCTTTGCCGATTTCAAATGGCTTGCTGTCGCTGCTTGGTTCGTGATTGGCATCCCCCGCGTAGCTGTAGCTCGCTGTGGCTGTGCCCGCATTGGTGTTGTTTGCATAAGCAGCATCCGGTGTTTCGTTCAATCCGCCTGCACCCGTTACGCTAACGGTCGCCGGGGTCTGAGCCGAACCTGTGTAAATGAACGGTCCGCCGTTAATCGTAACCACGGTAGTAGTTGTGGCTTTATTAATTGTTAACGTTATAAGTGTTCTATTAGCACTTACACAACCAGTACTTGTATTTCTGGCTTCTGCATATGCCATATAAGTGCCGGCATTGGTGCCTGTGGGTGCAGAAGCTGTTGTGGTGCCAGTAGCTGCAGCATACCAATCAATAACTTCTCCGGCTCCTACACTTGAATTTGCCGTTTTCGCCGTGCCATCATATGAGTAGGTATTTTCATCTGCTGCCGGAGCATTTGGCATTGGATTAATCTTAAATTCCGTAGCAGTACGGCAACCCGGGTTGATTGAACATTCTGCGAAGAATGTGTAGGTGCCTGGTGTATTGGTATTGCCGTCCGGCAAAGATGCAACCGGATTAAATGGAGAGCCTGTACCAATTGGCAAACCGCCTGAAGATGCAGTATACCATTGAATAACTCCATTAACTGTATAGGTTACCGTGACTTGGATATAGTCTACAGATGCTGTATAAGATTGGCCAAATTGAGTAGCATTCAATACTGATAATACAACTCCAAAATTAGATTTTATATCATTTGCAGTCCAGGTTGTTCCCCAAAGATCTGATACCCCCCCATATGTAAAAGCCTCTTCACTTGAAGGCCAGTCTACACCCAAATTAGCTTTATTGGATCCAACTATAGATCCTGCTTTTACTAATTTAACTTCATTGTCTCGAGTACGAACATTACTGCTGACATTACTTGAAAATCTACCAATTGTTACTTGAATACCATTAATATTCGCATTATTAGGAATTATATCAAACGCGAAGTTTGAGGCCTGTAAATAATTACTTATCGCACTTGAATTTGGCAAGGTAACAGTTGCATAGGAGTTATTATCACTTACAATATTACCAACTGTTGCGCCCCCCCACGACGTATTTCCTATACTGGTTATGTTAGCACCTCCTCCAGCATAAATAGCTCCAGAACCAGTCAAGCTACCTGAAGGACAAACTGTTGAAGTTATCATCTCGCCGTTTCCACCCGGGCAAATGGTAACTCCTGTTGTAGTTGGGGGTATACTAGTTGTCACCGCCAAAGTTCTGGCAGTTCCGTTTCCGCAACTATTGGAAGGTGTTACGGTTATATTTCCAGAACCGGAACCCACAGTAACGGCTATGCTATTACTAGTACTTGTACCCGTCCAACCTGAAGGCAAGTTCCATACATAAGTTACACCTGACACATTAGTTACAGTGTAGGTTTGTGAAGAACCTAGACAAGGAGTTGTGCTGCTACCTGTAATTGTACTGGGTTGGGCAGGTACTGTCATTGGAGAAACGGCCAAAGTTCGTGCGGCCCCGTTTCCACAACTATTGGAAGGTGTCACTGTTATATTTCCTGAGCCGGAACCTACATTAACTGTAATACTGTTTGTAGTGTTTGAACCTGTCCAGCCTGAAGGCAAAGTCCATGCATAAGTTACCCCAGCCACATTGCTTACACTGTATGTTTGGGACGATCCTTGACATGGAGTAGCATTTCCTGAAACAACTGATGTTTGGGCTGGAACGCCAGGAGTCGGAGTAACTGCTAGTGTTCTGGCAGTTCCGTTCCCACAACTATTAGAAGGTGTCACAGTTATATTTCCAAAGCCAGAACCAACGGTAACTGTTATACTATTAGTTGTACTTGTGCCTATCCAGCCAGATGGTAAAGTCCAGTTGTAAGTTACTCCGGTAACATTCGTTACGCTGTAAGTCTGGGATGATCCTTGACATGGAGTAGCATTTCCTACAACAGCTGATGGTTGAGATGGAACGGTAGTCGTCGGAGTAACTGCTAGCGATCTGGCAGTTCCGTTTCCGCAAGCATTAGAAGGAGTTACCTGAACACTTCCTGAGCCAGAACCCACCGTTACTGTTATACTGTTAGTTGTGCTTGTACCTGTCCAACCGGAAGGCAATATCCATGTATATATTACACCTGGCACATTGGCTACACTATAGGTTTGTGAAGAACCTAGGCAAGGATTTGTGATGCCTGTAATTGTACTGGGTTGAGAAGGAACAGCACAAGTGTACGTAATTGTTACTTGACCATTTCCTCCGTTCCCACCTTTGAAATTATTCCCCCCGTCACTATTTAACCTTGCACCTCCTCCTCCTGCACCAGGAGAACTAGCATCGTTGCCTGCTCCATCACCGCTTGAAACACCATCAGCTCCATCAATACCACCATTTGATCCTCCAGAGCCACCATTTGATCCACTTGCATCTGCTCCATTACCACCGGCGCCAGCACTTCCACCACCGCCACCACCATTATCATTATTACCTGCATTTGCTCCATCACCACCATACCAGTTAGCTTGAGAAGTTCCATTTACAGTATTTCCTGAAATCGGAGCAGTTCCTTTTAAACCCCATTGGCTGAAATTATTTCCAACCTTTCCACCAGGACCTCCTAGGGCGATAATACTAGTACCAAATGAACTACTAGCTCCATTGGTACCATCTAATCCAACTTGCCCAACTCCTCCTGCACCAATAGTAATAGTATAAGTTGTTCCCGGTGTAACAGAAAGTGTTCCTCCTGCAAATGAACCTCCAGCCCCTCCGCCGCCACCTCTACGTGATGACGATGATGCAACCCCCCCACCAGCACCACCACCACCCCAAGCAGAAACAGAAACACTAGTAACACCCGGAGGAACTATAAAAGTACCTGATGATGTAAATGTTTGAGTTTGAGTTTGCCCCAACACACTCCCCACCCCCACCAGATTCAACAGTAAAATTATAGTCAGAAAAGCTCTTGGTTTCCTAAAAACCGTTCCAAGAAAGCGTAAAAAATTGTTCATTGCAGATTTTTTTAAGTGTATAGATGGATTAAGTAAAATATCCGGAGAAGGAGGGCCAGGGGGATGATTTCGGAACTTGCTTTTGCCTATGATATGTGGAACCTTGAAAGTGGCCTTTCGTTTTGTGTTTGTGTGTGTGATTAAGGTTTCACCCATTTGTGGTGTTCCGTTAAAAGCATGAGAAATGCTGTCCACGGCGAAAGCGTAGTTGACTTTTATCATAAGATTGAACTTAAATTAAAAGAATGTGGAGGTCTATTTCGAGGAAACTATTTCACAGTAGAAATAATTTCCCAATACATTAAAAATTTACCATGAATCATGCCAAAAAATTCATTTAAATAACAGTTAGTTAGACGATTAAATTTACAAGCAAACCCAGTCACAGTTAAACATATTGATTTTCAATGAGTTATATCTAAAAAACAATCGTCTTTTTAGCATAAATTCTTAAATTTTAGAAGCCCAGCCTTTAACATCAAATAACCTATAAATGAGCACCTTACCTTAATTTCAATACACCTGTCTCTTCTATATTCAAAAAACTATTTTAGAAAGAATGAGTATAATAAAGTGCAGATAGTTATAGTAGAGAATTCATAATCTTATTTTCAGAAATATGAACATAGTATTGGCTTCAGCATATTAGTTCAAACAGGTACCTAAATGCATTATTTAACTTAAACCTGAATTATGCAATAGATTATTAAAGTAATCGATAAGTGTCTTTATATTAGTCACCCAAAGCGATTTACAACTTCACCCTGATGGTTAATTTGCCCATAGAGTATTCAGACAAACCCGTAACCCCATTTGGCGGGATGAGTTTACTAAAGCGCATGCTTGATAAGACCCAGATTTATGAACAGCTTAATAAACTGGCACTGCCTGTTGCAGGCTCCAATCGGGGATATTTACCATCGGATATTGTTCGGTCCTTTTGGTTAGGTATTTGGACGGGGGCCAGTCGTTACATTCATTGCGACTGGGTAAGATACGATACGGTTCTTCAAGACATTTTCGGTCTGAAGCAGATGCCTTCTCAGAGCACCTATAGTCGATTTTTCAATAAATTCAATCAAGCCAAAAATACAGAAGTCTTCCCTGCCCTGCAGCAGTGGTTCATGGAGCAGCTGGAAATCAACACAATTACGGTTGATTTTGACAGTACCGTTATTACCCGGTATGGAGAACAGGAAGGCAGTGCCGTAGGTTATAATCCCAATAAAAAGGGCAGGAACTCCCATCATCCCCTGATGGCTTTTATCAGTCAAACCAGAATGGTGGCCAATGCCTGGTTGCGACCCGGAAATACCGCGGCCAGTTCTAATTGCGTAGCATTTATGCAGGAAACCTTTGATTGTTGTCTGCAGGGGAAGAAAGTGGGTTTGGTTCGTGGAGATAGTGGCTTCTATACCGAAGAAATCCTTGATTACCTTGAGCAAAAGCGGCTAAACTACGTGGTAGCCGTCAGAATGTATCCCAATATAAAAAGCGAAGTACTCTGCCGGAGCGCATGGATTACCCTTAGCAAAGGAATAGAGTTGAGTGAAATGACTTTCAGCCATTCACAAGGTAAGCCAAGGCGGTATATTATTGTCAAAAAACGGGTAGAGGATCGGCCTAATTGCACAGGTAAACTTCTTTTTGAGGATATGCCAGGGTATCGGTTTAGTTGCTATGTGACCAATTTGGATTTACCTCTTGACCAGGTATGGAACATTTATAATTCAAGGGCCGATTGCGAGAATCGGATTAAAGAGCTCAAACAAGATTTTGGTCTGGAAAACTTCTGCATGCAAAACTTTTGGGCAACAGAAGCCTCCTTCCGGTTCATCATGGTAGCCTATAACCTGATTAGTCTTTTTAGACACTTTGCTTTAAATGAACACAATAAAGCTACCCACCAAACACTAAAATCCTATTGCTTTGCATTAGGAGCCTGGACTGCAACTCATGCCAACAGAAAAGTGCTAAAAATCTCATTGCCCCTCAAAAAGCGGCAATGGATGGATGGATTATTTGCTAAAATTGACCTGCTGGATGGTAAGTTCTCCTATTCTAATGCATAATTCAGGTTAAAGTGGAGTGCATTTGCAAAACATAACCTATTGTAACCAAAATAATATCTCAACTAACAAATACGAAGTATATTTTTGGCCTGATTTAATCTTTAACCAAATTTTTATACCCTTATGAGAATTAGAGTATTGCTACTGTTTGTAGCATTTACCTGTACCTTTCAAGTTGCTTTTTCGCAAGGTAAGTATGAATGGAAACAGGCTTCGGCAGCCGGTTACACGTATAAGTATGTAACCAATGATCCCATGCAAACACGCTTTTATACACTTAAAAATGGTTTGCGTGTTATTTTAAGCGTTAACAAGAAAGAACCGCGTATTGCTACCAAAATTGCAGTAAGGGCTGGTAGTAATACCGATCCGAAAGACCATACCGGTTTGGCACATTACCTTGAGCATTTATTGTTTAAGGGTACTGACAAATATGGCTCATTAGACTGGGCTAAAGAAAAACCCTTACTAGATAAGATTGAGGGGTTGTATGAGCAGTACAATACCACCACAGATGAAGCTAAGCGTAAGGAAATTTACAAAGAAATTGACCGTGTATCAGGAGAGGCTTCAAAGTATGCCATCGCCAATGAGTACGATAAACTAATGGCCTCAATGGGATCGCAGGGAACTAACGCTCATACCTGGGTTGAAGAAACAGTTTACGAAGAAGATATTCCGGCCAATGCATTGGATAAGTTTTTAACCGTGCAGGCTGAGCGCTTCCGTTATCCGGTGTTTCGTATTTTTCATACGGAACTTGAAGCTGTATATGAAGAGAAAAACCGTGGTTTAGATAATGATGGCAACAAAATGAGTGAGGCCATGCATTACAATCTCTTTCCTACACATAATTACGGACAGCAAACTACAATTGGTACTATTGAGCATCTTAAAAATCCTTCGCTAAAGGCCATTCGTGAATACTATAATAAGTACTATGTGCCTAATAACATGGCTATTATAATGGCCGGTGATTTTAATCCGGATGAAGTGGTAAAAAAAGTTGCTCAGTATTTCGCTTATATGCAGCCTAAGCCAATCACTGAATATAAGCCAGCTCTAGAAAAGCCAATCGCAGCTCCTATTGTTAAAGATATTTATGGCCCAAGCGCTGAAAACATGCGCATTTGTTACAGAACACCGGCCGAAGGCACACATGATGCTCTAATGCTTGACTTAATTTCCAGCATTTTAAGTAATGGCAAAGCTGGTTTAATGGATCTGAATCTTAATAAACAGCAAAAATTACAAAGTTCAGGATCCGGACTGAACCAGTACAAAGATTACGGTATTTTCATTTTGACTGGAACTCCCAAACAAGGACAAACACTTGAACAGGTAAAAGAATTGTTAATGGGTCAGTTAGAACAACTGAAGAAAGGTAATTTTGATGAATCGCTGATTAAAGCGGTAATTGCGAATGCAAAATTGGGTGAAATCCAAGGGCTTGAAGGCAATGGAAATAGAGCCGAGGCACTAATGACAACTTTCATCCAAAACAAGGGAGAAGGATGGAATAAGAGCGTTTCGTGGTTAGATGATGAGGCTAAAATTACCAAACAACAGGTGGTTGAGTTTGCTAATAAGTTTTTTGCCAATAACTACGTAGTACTGTACAAACGCAAAGGTGAAGACAAAAACGTTGTGAAAGTTGATAAACCAACAATTACTCCTGTTGAAACCAATGCAGGTAAACAGTCAGCTTTTGTAGCGATGGTTAACAATATGCCTGCAACTGCGGTTATTCCTCAATGGATGAATTTTGAAAAAGACATTCAAAAAGGAAAACTTGGAAATGCAAGCGTTCTATACACTCAAAACAAAGATAACCAGCTATATCGCTTGTACTATAAGTTTGATATGGGCGGTTGGAACAACAAATTATTGCCACTGGCATTTTCATACCTTTCGTTCTTAGGAACGGATAAATATTCTTCAGAACAAATCAGCAAGGAATATTACAATATTGCAAGCAGCTTTAATGCAGGAGCCGGAAATGAAGAAAGCACGGTAACCATTACCGGCTTACAAGAAAACTTTGGCAAAGCCGTTTCGCTGTTTGAGCATATTATTGCAAACTGTAAAGCCGATGATGCAGCCTTTGCCGCCTTCAAAGGTCGTATTATGAAGGTTCGTGCCGATGCCAAATTAAATAAAGGCAATATCATGAAAGGCTTATCGAGCTATGCTTCTTACGGGGCTAAAAATCCGTTTAATAATGCGTTGAGTGATCAGGAAATTGCCAATATCACAGCTCAGCAACTGGTTGATATTCTGCATGATTTGATGAATTATAAACATACGGTAATTTACTACGGCCCTGAGCCGTTAGCTAAGGTTACAACTACGTTAGCGGGTCTGCATAAATTACCAGCCACCTTCAAAGATGCAGCTCCTGCTATTAAATTTGCTCGCACTACCCAAAACTCAAATCAAGTATTGTTTGCCAATTACGACATGGTGCAATCGGAAGTTAATTGGTTACGCAACACTTCAACTTATAATGCCGATAAACAACCTGTAATTGATTTATTCAATGGTTATTTTGGCGGAGGGATGGGTTCCATTGTTTTCCAAACCATTCGTGAATCAAAAGCATTGGCTTATTCAACTTATGCCAACTACGCAACTCCTGCTAAAAAAGACGAACCTTATACCATTATGGCCTATGTAGGTTGCCAGGCTGATAAAATGAATGATGCTTTAAAAGGCATGAACGAGTTATTGAATAACTTACCTCAAGTAAATAAAAACTTTGAAGCAGCTAAACTTAGTGAGAAAAAAGACATCGAAACCCAGCGCATCACTCAGGATGGTGTAATCTTCTCCTATCTTGCTGCTCAGAAAAAAGGGTTAAACTACGATCCTCGTAAAAAAGAATACGAAGCACTGGATAAAATTAATCTGGAAGATATTATCAAGTTCCACCAACAGGAGCTGGCTAATAAATCCTATACCTATTGTGTAGTAGCTTCTGATAAAAAAATTAAGATGGATGACTTGAAAAAAGTAGGTGATCTGAAAACATTAACATTAGAAGAAATTTTTGGCTATTAACATTAGCTAGTATCAAGATTGTCAAAAATCTTGAAAATCAAGAGAGGGTGAGTTGTTTTAATTCACCCTCTTTTATTATCCTATTTTTCTGTTGGATATTCAGGGTAGTAAGATTTATAACTACTTCACAAAAGATTCCAATCCCATGTCCCTCTCTCCACGACTTATCATGCTACCATGTAGCTTACTGTTAGCAAGCATATATTAAAAAAATATTCACCTGATTACCAGGTAGTTATTGAAGGTTAGTGATTTTTCTATTAAGTGGAGTCATTGTTTTATGGACTAGCTGTGTATTAGTTATCAATTAAAAGAAAATGGAGCAGTCACAATAATCAACCCAAAAGAAATAAAGATGAGAATACTTACAACATTATTATTAGCACTTCCATGCTCTCTATTTGCACAAGAGTCGACTTATACTGTAAAGGGGAAAATTGAAGGTATAAAGACACCTGCAAAAGCATATTTGTTTTATGCTTCGAAGGGGAAAAGGGTGATTGATTCTACAGTTTTAAAGAGCGGTTCATTTGCTTTTACAGTGGCTGGCCCAAGAAGCGCAAAAGTTTTAATTGATCATGATGGGAAAGGCTTCCAATCGAAAGGGGATGAGCTATTTTTTTATGTAGCTGAAGGTGGTGTAGAGTTAATTGCAAAAGACTCCATTAAAAATGCATTGATAAAAGGCTCAAAGGTAAATGATGATTATATTAAGTATCAAAAGCTATTGGCTGAGCAAAAAGGAATTATTAATGGATTAAGATCCCAATGGGACAAAGCTACAGATGCACAAAGAAAAGATCCAGCCTATAGGGCTAGTTTGAAAAAGATCGGCGACCCTGCGGAAGCTGAAATAGCAAAGCTTCAGAAACAATTTATCAAAGAAAACCCAGATAGTTACATAAGTCTGATTGCGTTAAATGAAGTTGCCGGTAATGATATAGATCTCAACATTATGGAACCGTTGTTCAATTCTTTGTCTGCGGAAAATAGAAATAGTGAGGCAGGTATAGATTTTGCTGGCCGTATAGCTACTGTAAAAGCCACTGCAGTAGGTGCTATGGCTCCAGAATTTACGCAAGCCGATACAACAGGAAAGCCTGTGAAACTCAGTGATTTTAGAGGGAAATATGTATTAATTGATTTCTGGGCATCATGGTGTAGCCCTTGTAGAGCTGAAAATCCAAATGTTGTCAAGGCTTATGAGAAGTTTAAAGATAAAAACTTCACTGTTCTTGGTGTTTCATTAGATTTTCCAAAGGGTAAAACGAATTGGTTAAATGCAATTAAAAAGGATAACTTAACCTGGACTCAAGTTTCAGACCTCAATGGCTGGCAAAATGAGGTTGCATTGCTTTACGGCGTTCATTCCGTTCCTGCTAATTGGTTAATTGATAAAGACGGTAAAATCGTTGCAAAAAACCTAAGAGGCGAGAATTTGGAGAAGAAACTGGCTGAACTATTAAATTAATGTGACTTTAAATAAGAACTTTTCTTCATAGTACCTAAATAAAAGGGGGGCGAATATCGTCCTCCTTTGTTTTTTTCCCAATATGAGAATAGGTTAAAATCTGGTCTAGAGCATGTCGAATACAACCTGTTACATATGAAGAAACCACCCTTCATATGATGCAATTGAGTCCTTTTGTAAAGCTTAACGACAACGCAATTCTCCTTCGAACATGATAAATTTACAGACCTATGGTCCTATAAAAAAACGCTGCCTAGTGTGTATAAGACAGTGTTTTTGTTGCTATTAAATTTCACAAGGCACTTTTAAAGGCTTTTTGAAGTTCAAACCTTTTCAATTTTCACCCCAATTTCCAGCTAAGAGGCCTCTCTCCCTTCAATAATCTCTAAAATCCTTTCATTTTCAATGATCATCATGCCTTGTCGGTCGTTGGCAATACCTTCTTTCAATTGATAGGTATACTTTGGAACAGACCCTTCCATCACTGTGGGCAGGTATCTAAACTGAATATTCTCGCAGCGTTCCCCCAATGCTTCACCTACTTCATTAATATGCGTGGAGATCACAAACAGGCAATTCGTATAACCGGAAAATGCCTGAGAAACGGCAAGGGTTGCATCATAGGCATCCTTGACATTGGTTCCCTTAAACAACTCATCAAAAAGGACCAAAAGATTTTTGCCGGCACTTACTTGCAGTGCCACATCTTTCACCCGAAGCACTTCGGCATAGAAATGACTATAACCCATATTCAGGTTATCTGGAATATTAATTGATGAATAGATTCCTTCGAATATGGAAAACTCAAAACTATCAGCAGCAATCGGAAAACCCAAATGCGCAATGTACATGCTTAAACCGATCGTTTTCATCCAGGTTGATTTGCCTGCCATGTTCGCTCCGGTTAAAAAAAGCACATTTTCATCCCGGCTTAATGAAATCGAATTAGAAATAGCTTTATCTAAAGCCGGATGCCTAAGCCCCTTGGCATTTAAACAGCTTGCAGAGGCAGGTAATGCTTTTGCATACCCCATACCCTTTGCCCTGGCTACACCCGAAACAGCAACATAAACATCAAGCTCATAAAGGGCTTTAAAAACAAACTTCAACTCTTCCTGCAAAGTACTAGTAAGCAGGAAATGATAGCGGTTTATCCTAAAGAATGGGATGCTGTTGTTATCCCCATCACTATTCCCTTTCATGAGACTGTTTTCTTTTAACAGATTGACCAACCGTTGATCTTTGAAGACCTGCTTTAACTTCCCGATCTCAGATTTATAAGGATGATTCACTGCGTCATTTAGTTGCAGTAGATATTGGGACAAATCCTCAAGCAGATCAATGGTGGTTTTTACTCCATTTATTAACCGCTCGTATTCTTCCGAATGAACGGCGATATCGAGTGATTTAAATTTTAGTAAACGAATAGTGGATCGTAGAAAACTATCATCATGACCTTCGTTCAGGTATTTTTCCGACATGTCCACCATTTCTTTACTAAAAGGGAACTTCAGATTTTGTTGTTGAAAATACTGAAAAATCGCACTACGCTTGTTGATCTTGCCAGGATCTGACAATGGAGTATTAAATATAGTCTCCAAAAGCTTCTCTCCACCTAAAGTCTTAACCTGATTGTACAGGCTAAGCATCGAGTTGGGATTATCTTTCCTTATCAGGTTTAGGTCTTCCAGACTCTGTTTATCAACTATAAAACTCATATCTTCACTTCTTCTCTTTTCTTATTCAATATATCCTAAATCCCTTCATTGCTTACAATGATCATCCCATAACGATCAGCCGTAATCCCCTATTCCAATCGGCAGTAGAATAGCAAAAGCCGCACTGAAGCGCGACTTTTGCCACTTAAATATAAATATCTAATTGATAAATAGCATGGAGGCAAATCTGGATTTCATCCCTACCTACTTAAAGCAAATATGCCTTTGTCGACACTCCCTTTTCCCTAAATGCCATTAAACATAATATCATTATTTGTTTCTGCGTCTTATTAACAAAACAGATCCAAAACTCAATAATGCTCCGGGTAATAGGTAAATCCAAATCAATTTCACTATGGAAAGTCCATTATCCGTTAAGTTAAGCTTGGTATCCTTACTTCCTGGTATCGAGGTATCAATCGGGTATTCTCCTTGGCTCAACCAACCAAACGTAGCCAGGGCAAAACCAAAGTTGTTGGTTATCGCTCCATCGAGCTTTCGAACATTTGATACTTCTGAATTGCTCATAAAATCCGCATCACTTGATACCATGATTCGTTGCTCTTTACCGTTTATTTTCCGAGAAAGTGCCAAGGCTGTAGGAAATGAACCTTTCTCATCGCCATCAGTAGCAACAAAGGCAACATCATTTTTTCCCTGTGGCTCATTTACTGAGTTGCCGATACTGGCAGTCAATTGAATATCTTTATCCAGTTCAGCTTTTTTAAGCCAGCCCTTTTTGATATTGGTTGTCAGCAATGGTTCAATTGTAAAAATTCCTTCTTTATACCTTAATCCGGTTGCCCCATTCATGATAACCTTAGCACTATCATATACGCTCTTGGCAATTGTGTTCGAAAATTTAATTGCGTTTTTAGTAAAATCGGCCAATATCAGTTCCGGTGCCAAATTAGTTCCCGGTTGCACAAGCAAACCATCTGTTAATTCCACGCCTAATGGCTTCAACACAGGGTTCAATACCTCCTGTTTACCCGGTTCACCGGCAATCAGCAGATTCCCTCCTCTATCAATATATTCACGGATATTTTCAAGAGCTTGGGAAGAAAAACTTACACGCGGGTCTGCAATTACAAGTACAGATATATAGGATGGTATCTTTTGGTTTGAAGAAACCGTTTCCACATCGAATCCCTGGTTGATAAGCGAATGCCTGAATGAACCTTTACTGGTTAAATATCCATATTCTTTATCCCCTTCGCGGTTATCAGAACTACGCTCCTGTTGACCTTGTAAAAAACCAACTTTTGGAAACTTATCTTCTCCCAGCCGTTTAAGAGCTGCCAACGTTTCTGTTTCAGATGGAAAAGTCTGCATGTCATCGTAAATCCTTAAAAAAGTACTTTTGCCATCGCATTTTATTTGCATCACATATCTATTCTCCTCAGATCTTAAATCAATGACTTTTCTTATTTCCTCAGGCGTTTTAAAATCGCTTAAGTTAACCTTATTTGCCCTGGCATTTTTTTCAGCAAATGCTTTAATTGTTGTGCCCTTGGGTTCATATTTAAACCGTGAGTATGCCCCAAAAGTGGTATCATAATAATATACGTAGTTCAGTTTAATATCAGGTTTGAATCTTATATAATTCTGCCACCTGCCAAGGTCTCTCATCCTTTCACTTGGGTGCCCCACTCCGAAATAAGCATCATTGAGGTTGATATAACTTGTCACCTCAACGGTCCCCTCCTTCATTTTTCCAATAATGGCTTGCCCATTGAGTGAAAGTGTATTCCTGTCATTCCGGGTAGTATCAAAATAACCTATTAAAGTTGGCCTTGATGATACATATGTCATTGTGATCACAATAACGAATGCACCTATGTATCTTCCTACTCTTACAACCACAGGCTTCGATTCTCTTGTTGCAAGCAACTTGAAATAACTAAAACATAAAAACAAGGAAATAATAAGCAGGAAATACAAAATATCATTCGTCATAACCATACCCCCGATCATACTTGCTGCACGTCCTGTAAAAGAAAGATAGTAAGTAAGCTCCCTGACAAAATCTAAATTCTGTCCTATTTTATCGATATATCCAAGCATTGCAAACACTACAAATGTGCCCGTAGCAGCAACAATCTGGTGATTGGTAAGGCAGGACATGAACAGTCCAATAGCAGAATAAGCACAAAGCAGCAAAAAAATACCCAATAAACCTGATAAAATCTGCCCATAATCGGCAAACGGAATAGTGGCTATAGCAGTGGCTCCAAAGCAGGCAAGTATAAAAACCAGCACAAAACTGAAGATAGCCATGGCCGTAAACTTACCCAGAATAATGTCCCTGATTTTTAAAGGCGAAGAGTATAACAATTTAATAGTTCCACTACTGGTTTCGCGGCTCATAAGCCCCATAGTTAACAATGGAAGATAGAAATATAGCTTACCAGCCATATATGAAAACAGTCCTTCTGCGGTTCTGCCAAAAGAAAAAATACCACTAGTTAAAGAATGCGTTGAACTACCATTAGTAATTTGAGCAGAAACATAGGCCTCCATAATTTCTGCATACCGTATTCCACACTGAATCACGAAGATGATTAGTATAAGCCATGCTATTGGAGAATAAAACATTGTACTTAGCTCTATTCTCGCTATTCTTATAATCTTTTTCACTTATTTTCTTTTAAGGTTCGTATCTAATTCTTTCTATGGTTTGACAAATGGGCAAATACTTCAGTGAGCGAAGTTTTTTCCAGGTTTATCTCCCTTAAGCGCCATTTATTATGCACACAGGTCTCAATAATTCTTTCAGAGATCTCTGTGTTTCCGTTAAAGAAGAGTCTTATCTGTTTTTCCGTAAGAAATTCTGCAGAACTCACTCCTTCAATAGCCAATAATTCTTCCGATTTTGGCGGATTTTCCATAGTCATCAATATACTGTGAGGCTCTATATAGTTATTGAATGCATCCATAGTATCTGCAAATACAATTCTTCCATGTTCAATCATTCGGATGTTATGACATAACAGCTGCACTTCAGATAACACATGAGAAGAAAGAATAACAGCACGTTCTGAAGCCAGATCCTTAATTAAGGCTCTCAATTCTATTACTTGGTTAGGATCCAATCCGGTATTAGGTTCATCCAGCACCACTAACTTGGGAAGGTGTATAATTGATTGAGCAATGCTTACCCGCTGGCGGTATCCACCGGATAAATTACTTAGCAGTCTATTCCTAAAATGAGGTATCTTACAACGTTCCATCGCATCGTTAACCGCCTTTTTAATATTGCCCTTTTCAATAAGTCGAAGATGTGCGCAATGCGTAAGGTATTCTTCCACCGTTAGATCAAGATAAAGCGGTGGGTATTGTGGCATAAAACCAATTAATCTCTTGGCCTCTTCTGGATTTTCCCGCATATCAATTCCATCAATGACCACTTTTCCTTCCGTTGGATTCAATGCACCGCAAAGTATGTTCATCGTGGTGGACTTGCCTGCTCCATTGGAACCAAGCAGTCCTACAATTCCTTTGGAATCAATCTCCAGGTTAATATCCCTGATGGCCCAATTCTCAGTATATTTATGAGATAGACCTTCAATTTTAACTAATGGATTATGCATATTTCTGTTATTTTAAAAAAAAGATAGCAAGGGGCTGTGTAAAAACACAGCCCAAGCATTTTAACTATATAAAAATTAAAGGAGTTTCTCTATTAATATCCAGGATTTTGCACAAGAGTAGAATTAGTATTCAACTCAGACAATGCAACTGGGTATAATGCATCTTCTGGCTGCCACTTTGCTGATTTCATTCCTCCTAATACGGTATTGGCAGTACCGCTTCGTTTTAAGTCAAACCAGCGGTTTCCTCGTTCACAAAAAAGCTCAATCCGTCGTTCTTGCATTATTGCATTTAATAAACTTTCCTGTGTTTCCGGATTAATAGTTGGCAGGCCGGCACGAGTACGTACCTGATTGAGGTAAACCAAAGCATCTGTCAATTTACCCTGGTGGGCAAGCGCTTCTGCCAATATTAAATATTGCTCCGACAACCTGAACAACATATAATCCTCGCGCGGTGTGGTTCCAGCATCAAGGTTTTTGTACTTAAACGGATAGTAATAGGTATTCCCATTCAATGTAAATGCTTTTAACCATTTTGTCTTTCTCAGATCGTTAGGCTCAAAAGCATTTATTAATGTTTGGGTTAGATAATACGTTGGAATCACACCGAACCTAATAGGATAAAATGCAAATGTATACGCCTCGGCTGTTTGTTGATAATTACCTCCAACTGTTGGCAACTGCCAGATGGCTTCGGTATTAGTAAAAGTACTGCTCGTGCCTAAAAAAACTTTATCAGGATCAGTTACCAGACTGTATACTCCCGAATTGGATACTTCTTTTGCCATTTTTTCCGCCTCAACCCAGTTTTGCTGATATAAATAAACTTTCGCCAGCAAAGCGGTTGCTGTGTAAAGATTAGGTCTTGCACGCCCAGCTGATGGATAGGTTGCTTTTAATACATTCCGGGCCTCCTTAAGATCAGCAATGATCAGCTGATAAACCTCATTCTCCGACGCACGCGGAAGTCTGGCGTTAGCGGCATATTCTGTCGTTGTAACAATTGGCACACCACCATACAGATTAACCAAGTTAAAATAATAAAGGGCACGTGCCACCTTTATTTCACCTATAAACCTGTCCTTGAGTTCTTTGCGAACCCCATTGCTTTTAGTGATCCCTTCAATGCATGCATTTATTCTGTATATTCCTTCATAGCCTGTTCTCCAAAAAGCTGATACAGTAGAATTTTCCGGTCTGAGGCCATTGTCTTCAAATTGCTTAACATACGAACCAGGTGAACTTGCTGAAAGTTCATCCGAAGAAAGTGCTGGATATATAGTGAGGTACTCGCCATTTATTCCTCCCATACCCGTATAATTATAATATCCAAAATTGGCATAAACACCATCTATTGCAGCAACGATTGTGGTACTGTCAGAAAAAGCAACTTCTGACTCAATCTTATCTATGGGAGCTGGTATTTCGATCCATTTTTTGCAAGAAAAGCACGATAAACAAACCAAAATGGCAACCACATAGAGTTTACTATTTTTTATTAGAAGAATATTTTTCATGATTTTTTTTTAAAAGGTTAATGAAGTACCGAAAGCAACAGTCCGTTGAGGTGGAATCCCATACAAATTCCCGTTCATTTCAGGATCTCCTAATTTATATCCTGTAATTGTTAACAGGTTCTGGGCATTCACATACACACGTAAATTCTGAACCTTTACTTTTTCAAGCCAAGAGCCCCTGAATGCGTAAGACAATGACACATTCTTTAATCTGATATAGGAAGCATCTCCAAAGGCCGCAGTAGAATTTCGGAAATAATAAGCAGAACCTCCATTATTGCCCAATCTTTGCAAGTCTGCATTCTTATCACCAGGTTTCTGCCAACGGTTAAGGTCGAGCAAGGCTGCAGGTTTATTTGCATTAGTTAAAGGGTAATCCTCTGTAACAAGATTATACAAGTGATTATACCCCATCTGTTTTACAAACTGGAATAAAAAAGACAAATCAAAACCTTTATAAGTAAAACTATTTGAAAATCCACCAGTGAACTTTGGTTGAAGATCCACCATAGCCACTTTATCGTCAGGGTTTGCGGGATTAGAGGTTGGAGTTTTCCCATCGGCCTTATAATACTCAAAAACACCGGTTGTTTCATTTACTCCTTTATATTGAAATACCTTCATTGTACTGGTGGAGCGACCAATCGTATAAGTATCCTTGTACGAAGAGTTTGCAAGATTGTTGTACTCAATCAGTTTATTTCGATTGACAGAAACATTGAGGGATGATCTCCATGAAAAGTCTTTGCTCCTCACATTTTCTGACGAAATTAAAATCTCCCAACCTTTATTTTCTACAGTTGCATCAAGGTTTTGGAACACAGAAGACATACCAACTTGCGATGGTAACGGGGTCCATGTTAGCTGGTTGCTGGTTCTGTTTTGGTACCAAGAAAGATTCAGGTTTATCCGGTTATCAAGAGCAGCAAATTCTGATGTAATATTCCACATTTTCTTAAGCCCCCAGCTAAAATCCGGGTTATAAAGTTTATTGGGTTGATAAGGAGTTACCCCCTGGAAAACGACATTGGTATTTCTTGTCCAATAGTCCTGGAAGAGGTAAGGACCTATACCATCAGAACCCACTGTACCATAGTTAGCTGAAACTTTTGCAAAATTGATAAAGGGTACTGCTTTCTTAAAGAATGCTTCCTCTGAGAATATCCAACCTAAACCTGCTGAACCAAAATTACCAAACTGTCGGTTAGGTCCAAAATTGCTGGAACCATCTCTTCTACCGGTAATGTTAATAATATACTTATCATCATAAACATAATTCACTCTTCCAAATGCTGCAATATACTTGTAAGGAGAAATACTATTGTTAAGATAGGTTTGGTTCTTATCTCCTCCATTTGGTGAATTTATAAACGCATCATTTGCATAGTTATATGCTTGTATACCATTTACAGAATTAATTTGATTCTTATAGGTACCTCCAAGCAATACGGTCAAATTTCCTTTGGAGATTTTTTTCCGATATTCAGCTTGTGGCTCTACATTCAATGTTTGATTTATATCATCATTAAACATAGCATTCGAAGAGCTAGCTTGTGATGGCGGATAAGAACTTCTGGGGGCTTGCATAGTTCGGTCTGAATAAAAATAACTATAACCCAAATTAGTGCTAATATTCAATCCGGGTAATAGCTTGTAAGCAAGCCTTAATGAGCTGTTAAGACCTTTATTTACAATCTCTGAACGTGTAAGTAACTGCGCTTGCATCTGATAAGGACTAAAGTCTTTTCCTTTGTAATTCCACACAAGGCTACCATCAGAATTTAACATGTCTGGCAGATTGGGCGGCAGAAGTAAAGCTTTAGTAAATTCAGCAGTAGCCGACTTATCTGTATTGTAGGAAAAATCAGTACCAAAATCCACAGAAATCTTACTGTTAGCAGGATTGTAACTAAAACCGGAATGAATGCTAACCCTTTCATTCTTGAAATCGCCAGGGAAATTGTAAGTAGCCTTCGTTAATCCGGTGGATATAAGATAGGTAACATCTGCATTTCCTCCGGATAGACTTGCATTTACCGTCTTATTAATTGCCGTTCCGCCATAAAATTTTTGGAACCAGTTCGTGTATTTTGTAGAATCAAAAGCAGACAACTCTTGATAAGGAGTGAAATTGGTAACGCCGTCATTCTTCAGGGCTTCCTTCCTTAAGGAAAGATATTGCTGGGTATTTAGCATTTCAACAACTCTTGTTGCCTTTTCCGGAGCTGTGAAAGCATCAATTTTCAGACTCGGTTTGCCTGCTTTTCCTTTTTTTGTAGTAATTAGTATTACCCCATTCAACCCTTGCGACCCATATATAGAAGTAGCATCAGCATCTTTAAGGGCAGTTATGCTTTCGATATCTGCAGGGTTCAGGCTGTTCAATGGACTTACGCCGTTTCCACCTAATTTTGTACTCCCTAAACTATTATTCTGTGGTGCGAACGGAATGCCATCGATAAGAATCAAGGGCTGATCAAACGGATTAATACCACCAGCATAAGATGCACTTTGGATAGTATTTTGGCCCCTCAACTGAAGTTTTTGCTGTGCACCCGGAGCACCTCCTGATGTGCTTACAATAAGACCTGGCATCAGGCCTTGCATCATCAGTGCGACATTCATCACAGGTTGTTTTTCTATTTCCGAGGATTTTAGTGTGCTGACACTTCCAATTTGAAATCGTTTTGCTGCTGTTCCATAAGCTATTGTCACCACTTCATTCAGTTGCATCGATTCCTCTTCCATAACGATGTTCATGGTAGTACTTTTGCCTACAGTTACCTCTTTCTTCTTAAAACCTATAAAAGAAAAAACCAAAACATCATTTTGATTCGCACTTAGTGAAAAGCCCCCATTTACGTTTGTTTGAGTGCCTTTAGTGCTACCTTTTATCTGTACGTTTACTCCTGGAAGCGGCAAGCCAGCTTTGTCAATAATAGTTCCGTTGATGATTTCATCATTTAAATTGTCGCTTTTCTGTTTCCCACTTTTCGCCTTTTCAGTAACGACAATAGTTTTATTTGCTATTGCATAGGCAACCGGCTGATTTTTAAATACTTCATCAAGAGCATCTTTTAAAGAAAGATTTTTAATAGATACCGTTACAGGATTTGCTTTAGCAACTTGGCCCTGATTGTAAAAAAATTTGTACCCTGATTGTTTACTTACTGATTCAAGTACGCTTTCTAAAGAAGCATTTGCGCTATTAAGCGTAATAGCCTGAGAATAAACACTTTCACTAATTAATAATGCTAAAACAATAATTAACCCTGAAGTTAATTTGCTTAAACTTGATTTAGCCTTAATTGGAATTAGGCGTGAAGATTTTTTAAATAGTAATTTTAACTGCATAGATTTGCGAATAGATTGAAAATTGTAAAAATGATCTCTTAACGGTTGTTATGCATTTTAATCTGCATTCAGCCGGAAGCAGTGCGAATGCTTCTGGCTTTTTTTTGGTCTATTATTGATATACTGTTATTGTTTTTCCCTCCGCTTTAAATTTGATACCACTTAATTCAAGTACTTTTAACACTTCTGATAGATTTTCATTCCTAAATGTACTACCACCAAAGCTGTATTTATCGAAATTACCCTGATACTTAACTTCGATTGAATACCATCGCTCTAGTTGGCGCATTATGGTTTTTAAATCATTATTTTGAAAGTTGAATTCACCCTTTTTCCAGGCTATTTGGCCCTCAGCATCCACATTTTTCACTTGTATATCATTACTAAATACTGCTTGCTGGTTAGGCTGAAGTACAACTTGTTTATTATTTCCAGAAACCCTTACCCTACCTTCAAGTAAAGTAGTTTTGATATTGGCTTCATCGCCATAAGCATTAATATTAAAATGTGTACCCAGTACTTCCACCTCCTGATTATTGGTCGTTACCACAAAAGGATGTTTTTTATCCTTAGCTACTTCAAAATAGGCCTCGCCGGTAAGTTCAACTTTACGTGTTTTAAGAGAAGCAAAGCTTACAGGATATTTAAGCGATGAGGCTGCGTTCAGAGTTACATTTGTACCATCAGGCAAACGAACGCTATAGGTTTCTCCTCTTGCAGTCGAAAGTGTATTTAATTCATTTGAAGAAGAAGCGATATCCTTAACCTCGTATACAATCTGACCATCAGCCGTTTTAGATATACTTATACCTGCTTCTTTTGCCAACTCGCCTTTTACCGCATCTGACAAAATAATTTTTTTGCCATTAGTCAATATTAATGTTGCTGTGTTTTTACCAGGAGCAATATCATTTGCATAGAGGGAGGGCTGAGGCTGTTCAAAGGGTTGTTTCAGGTTATTAAAATATATGTAACCTCCAACTGTAACAGCTAAAGCAATGGCAGCAGCTACCGAAATACGAGGCCATAATCTAATCGTGCGAACATTTGACTGGTTATTCTGCTTTATATGTGATTTTACATTTGCATAGATCACATCCAAGCGCAGATCAACATCAGGTAAATCAGAATCAAGTATTTCCTCCTGGCTTAACTCGGCTAATATGAGTTGCTTTAAAACAGCTTCATCTTCTGAAACTTTGAAGTGTTTCAGTAGTACCAATATCTCCTGCTCCGAACAACGATCTTCCAGGTACTTATTAAATAATGAATATAATGATTGTTCCATTTTCTATGTAATTGATAGCTAATACACTGCTAATCAAAAAAACAATGAGTCCAATTGTAAAAAAATTACAATTATTTAATAATCACCTAATATTCAGCTAAATAAATTTTCATTTAATCTGATTTTTTATATGTTTGCACACGAGAAAAGATAAAACGAAGTTGAAGATTCTGGAAGACGACATACTACAGCAATTGCTTATCAAGCTAAAAGAAGGCGATGAGTCTGCCTTTACTGCTTTGTATAAAGCTTATAGTAAGCCTCTGTACTTGCGTATTTTAAGAATGGTAAAAAATGCTGAAGATGCAGAAGAGTTGTTACAAGAACTTTTCATTAAATTATGGAATAACCGTGAAACGATTGATTTAGAAAAATCTTTTCAATCTTACATGTATACCATTGCCCAAAACCTTGTTTATAACTTTTTCCGAAAGGTAGCGAATGACCAAACGCTAATAAATTCCTTAGTAGCGAACACGATGGATTATTGCCTGGATGCTCAAGAGCTGCTTGAAAACAAGGAAAAATCGTTACTGTTGCAGCGCGCCATCGATCAGCTAACAACACAACAAAAACGGGTATTCCAGCTCTGCAAAATTGAGGATAAAAGCTATGCAGAGACTGCAGAATTGTTGGGCATTTCTATTGCTACAGTAAATAGCCATATGACCAAATCATTACAGTCTATTAAGGATTTTGTCCTTGAGCATCGGAATGTTTTGGCATTACTATTTACAATTTATTTGGTACATGGGAACAATAATTCCACTGCCGTTTCTTCTACTTCTTTTGAACACTTACACATCGTGAAGAAAGGTATGTAGCCCTCGGCCGGCAATATGGCCAGCCATCAGATCATCATATTAGAGGATAAACCGAAAAGATCTTATCTGAAAACAATTTGGGTATACGCTTGCTACAAGCATTTTGACTTACAGCGCAGAAGACATACTACTTGATTCTTCCACCAAATCAATCTATTTTAGCCACGGGTTGATTATAAAGCCAAAGTTTTCTTTGCGCCGATAGGCAATCCTAGAAACGTTTGCGGCAGCATTTCTGCCTTTATTACTTAAACCAATGTCAGCGAAGCATGATTTTTTCGCACTTATCTAAGATGAACAAAGAAAATCCAAACGAAAATATTTTAAATACGAAAAAACATTTTGAGATTCTTGATGGATTAAGAGGTATTGCCGCGCTGGCTGTTGTCATTTTCCACTTTATGGAATGGGTTTTCACCGATGTCAACAAAAACTTTATTGGTCATGGTTTTTTAGCCGTTGATTTCTTCTTCTGCTTATCCGGATTTGTAATAGGATATGCCTATGATAACCGTATCCGGAATTTGGGAGTGAAGGAGTTTTTCAAGTTAAGACTGATAAGATTACACCCTTTAGTGATCTTGGGTACTGCATTGGGTTTATTGGGCTTTCTTTTTGATCCCTTCGCAACAAGCATAGCTTATGACACAGGCAAACTTGTTTTGTTATTTGTCTGCTCGCTTCTTCTTATTCCGCTTCCCCTGATGGAAGAACGTTTTTATAACCTCTTTGCCTTCAATGCACCATCCTGGTCACTTTTTTGGGAATATGTTGCCAATCTATTTTATGCTTTTGTCCTTTATAAGGTGGGCCGTCGCTCCTTGGCACTATTGACTTTGCTGGCTGCCGTTGGTATTTGTATAGTTAGTTACCGGGCAGGAAACCTTCTGGGCGGATGGTCAAAAGATAACTTTTTAGATGGAGGAGCCCGTGTTGCTTATTCCTTTTTAGCAGGGCTCTTTCTTTACCGTTCGAATTGGATTATTAAAAACAAGCTTGGGTTTATAGGCCTTGCCATATTGTTGTTTTTAGCCTTTATTATGCCCGGATCTAAGTGGAACTGGCTGACGGAGCCGCTAGTTGTACTCTTCTATTTTCCACTGATCGTTTCTCTCGGAGCCGGCTCGAGCCTGTCGCCTCAATGGAAAAAAATTTGTCGGTTTTCCGGCAACATATCCTACCCTCTTTACATGACGCATTATGCAGTCATATGGATTTTTGGAAATTATTATACAAATGAAAAGCCGCCAATTGGGGCACTACCCTATATTATCATACCGGGAATCATTTTAATAGTCGTCATTGCCTATTTCGCAATGGTATTCTATGATATACCAGTCAGGAGATACCTGGCAAAAAAAACCGTCAGAACGCAAAGCCCGAAAACGTTAGCGAATACCATTGATAACAGTGCAGACTCAGTACGACGTTCATAATTAAAGGAAATAAACTTAACGAAATTGCTTAATAACCCACTGCAATTGCAGGTATTGGCAATATCCAATACCTGCAATTGCAACATTGAATTCAACAATGTTTCTCCGGCTGTTCCTGCTTTAATCTCATCATTTCCCGCCTCCTCCAAATCATATCGTCTGCAACAACATAGAGTTATAACTTGATATTAAGTTTTATTTCTTAAATTAGGTTGACTCTACTTTCTATAAGATCTTCCGCCGAATTACTAAGAACCGAAAATCCCAAAGAGTAGGACTTACAAAAAATAAATACATATGTCAAACACTGTATCATTACACAGAGTGCTTAAAGCAACTCCTGAAAAACTTTATCGAGCCTTTACAGACAGTAACGCTATTGCATCTTGGCTTCCACCTTATGGATTTTTATGTGTTGTTCATAATATGGAAGTGAAAGTAGGCGGTCGTTATAAAATGTCCTTTATCAATTTCTCCACCGGAAACGGACATTCCTTTGGCGGAGAATTTATGGAACTCAAAACCAATGAGTTCATCAAATACACAGATCAATTTGACGATCCTAACTTGCCTGGAGTAATGATGACCTCGATCTGGCTCACGAAGGTTTCTTGCGGCACGGAGCTTAAAATCGTTCAGGAAGGCATTCCTTCTTTAATTCCTGTAGAAATGTGTTATTTAGGCTGGCAGGAGTCACTGGATAAATTGACAAAATTAGTTGAACCTGTAATTCCGGATGCATAATTTTTTCTTGAAGACAAAAACCATCTCGGTATTGTCAGGGTAAAATATAAACAAAAGGCTTTTAGATTGCTCTAAAAGCCTTTTCATTCAAGGGTCATTCGTAATACATATGAGAACATATAACACCCCATAACCAGACAAAATCACCATCTTCTATTATATTTGATTTGTAATCAAAAACTACATCTACAACAAAAATGTATTATAGCGTTCATCATCAAACTGAAGCCTTATTTTTATTTGAAAAGCATGCGATTTAAGAAAATATTCTACCTAAATATATTGTGCTGGTTGGTTTTGTCGACTATATCTAAGACTAATGCTCAGCAATCTAAACCCGATAGTAATACGGTTAAGAAGCTGCTCGATTCTGCCTATGCATTAGAAAGCAGGGATAAAACAACCGCATTAATTGTTTATCGGAAAGCATACGAAATAAGCCTGCAATTGAATTACATTTTAGGGCAGGCAAGAGCGCTGCATTACAGTGGGATTGTTTATTCGGATAGAAGCCAATATCAACAGGCCTTGGCAATGTATCGCAAATCATTAAACTTATATCACAAAATAAGGTATCCTTTTGGAGAAGGAGCCTGTTACACTAACATAGGAAATGTTTATCAGTTCCAAAGTAAGTTAGATAGTGCTTTATCATATTATCAACTGGCCCTTAATGTTTTCAAGAGATTTTCGCAATTAGATGCATTATCACAAGCAAATAGCAACGTTGGTGCAATATTTCAACAAATGCAGCAATTTGAAAAAGCTTATTCCTACCATTTGCAAGCTGTTAATTATGCCGAACATGGGAATGACTCAACAGTCTTATGCAACTCATTAATCAATTTAGGAACTGTTTTAAATGATTTAAAAAAAACTGAACAATCCTTTGCAATACAAAAGAAAGCATTGCATATAGCAAAGTTGATTGATAATTATTATTGTCTTCAGGTTACCAATATTAACATCTCAGATTATTATAAAACCCAAAAGGAATACGAGAAAGCTATTGAATATGGTTTAAAAAGTCTTCAGTATGCCTTAAAACAAACCACTCCTTTTGATATTGCTGATATAAAAAAACGGGTAGGCGACTTATATTTATTAACTGGTAAATATAATACTGCAAAGAACTACTATATCGATGCACTAAACCTTTCTCGTTCGTTAAAAACAACTGAGATTTCGGGCAATATTTACAGTTCATTAACTAAATTGTATGCTGCTATTGGCAATTATAAACAGGCTTACAATTGTTATGTTTTAGCACAGCAATACAAAGACAGTGTTTTAGGCGAAAAACAGATTAAAACTATAAATGAACTCGAAATTAAGTACCAAACCGCGCAAAAAGACCAGCAACTTACGCAAAAACAACTTCAGATAGCTCAGAAAGACTTAGCCATAAAGCAAAAAACACGTTTGTTAATGGTACCTATTGCCGGGATTGTACTTATCCTAATAATTTCATCTTTCATTTTCACTAATTATCGCAACAAGATAATGCTGCAGAATCAAAACCTTCAATTACTGGAGAAGGAAAAAGAGATAAACAGTTTGGAGGCAATGATAAGAGGCGAGGAAAAAGAACGCAATCGCATTGCTAAGGAATTACACGATGGCGTTGGAGGTTTGCTTTCTGCAACAAAAATGCACTTCAGCGTGCTTAAAGCAAAAAGTTTGGAACTGCAAAATGACAAGAGTTTTGAACATGCCCTAAGCTTATTGGATGAATCGGCGAGCGAAATACGCAAAACGGCTCATAATTTAATGCCTGAATTATTGGTAACACACGGACTTGTTGTGGCACTAGCGAATTTTTGTAAACGAATCAACAGTGCTGCTATCAGTGTAGAATTTGTTACGCTTGGTGATGTACCCAAGTTTAAGCAAGGTTTTGAGCTTTCGGTTTATCGCATTGTGCAGGAATTAGTCAATAATGTGATCAAACATTCAGGAGCAAGCGAAGCTATTGTTCAGATTAGCTGCCATGATCATTTATTGACCATGACCGTTGAAGATAATGGAAAAGGTTTTGATTATAATGATGAGATCAAAAACGGAATGGGGCTCTCAAGCCTGCATTCAAGAGTCGAATCATTTAATGGCAACATGAAGGTTGAGTCAGAAGAAAAACATGGCACCAGTATCTATCTTGAGTTTGATATTCAAAAATTAACTGTATTAGCCAATTCACAATCAGTACAAGTATAATATTGTAAAAAGGCTTTTAGATTCCTCTAAAAGCCTTTTCTTATAAAATCTTGTAAAGTCCCTATTTCGTCTTGTGCAGTAACACCCTGAGATTTAACGACAGGTTTCCATCTGTATAACGTCTAGTATCTTTCGTTTCAGATGTATAAAATGCCATTATTTTAAAGCGCGACCATGCATCTATCCCTAAACCCACTGTGTAGTTTGATGAGCTATGATAAATAGTCTGAATTGAAGCTAAATTATTGGCACAACGAGCTTCTAATCCAAAATCCCAAAGGTCGCTATTACCTTTGATTTGAGTATAACACAACTTTGGCTCTACACTGTTAAACTCTTTACCAAAATTAAATTTATACGAAGCCGAAGTAAAAAGCGTAGGACGATCCACTGTATGATATACCTCTTTAACAATATAGTTCCGAATGGTTGGTAGAGAAGCTTGTACATTCAATCCTTTAACTGTATATGCTAGCCCGAAATCACCATCAACATATGACCCTCTGGAGTTATAGTCCAACAGCGACGGATCTTCCTGATCACCATCTACATCACTTAAGGGTAAGCTATTATTAACCACGGCGGCTGAAATACCAAAACTCAACCGCTGTCCCTCAGCTACAGGCAAGTGGTAGGCATATGATAGGGCTACACGGGTTTGATTCAGCAGGCCGGCTTTTTGATTAAACACATTTAAGCCCAAACCTACCCTTTTCCCTAAATAATAGTCTGCACTTAACAGCGAATTAACGGGAGCGCCAGGCATATCATCGTATTGTTTATTATACGACAACATAATATTCAAACTGGAATCAGCTCCAGCCATTGCCGCATTACCCAGGTATTGATTAAAGAAATATTGAGCTGGAACTAAGCTCCTTTGTGCCATTACCGGCAAGGTAATACCTAATGACAACAGCATTGTCATTAGGTAAATACACTTTTTATATTTTATATTTTTCATATTGTATTCTCGTTGAGTTAAACCAAATGTTAGTCGCGAACTACTGTAATGTAACCCTTATACAGTTTTGACCCATTACCCAAGTCAATGATGTAGTAATAAGTACCTTCTTGCAATGGTTGGCCGTTAAAGGATCCATCCCATTCATTAAGGTAACCTGTCTTGGTGTAGATAATTCGGCCTGCCTTATCAAAAATTTTCACCAGGTTGTTTGGATAGCTTTCGATGTTGCGAACCAACCATTTATCGTTACGGCCGTCAGCATTAGGAGTAATTACATTGGTTGCCTTTAACACAAAATCTTCTACTACTTCTACCGTATAGGTTTGTTCAGTATAACAACCATTTTCATTGTAGCCTCTAACCACATAGGTAGTAGTTTGCATTGGTCTTACTGTTAAAACAGAAGTACTTTTGCCATTTTGAATACCAGGAGCTTCTTGCCATTCAAAAACTGAAGCATTTCCCTGAGCTTTCAACTCAACAAAATCTCCCTTAGAAATGCGCTGAGGCTTGTTACTACTAATACTTAACTGAGGTAAAGCGTTAATTGTTAAACCTCCATTTACATAAACGAATGTGTAATTGTTGGATGCAGCACCTGCAGGGGTTAAGATATAATTACCAGCTACTGAAGTTGAATTAGCAACAGTATTAACAGTTGGTTTGGTTTGCAAGTTACTCTCTCCATCCCCATTCTTAAACCCGTTATAGTTTACTGTTAAATTCGGCAAAGTGCCTTGACAGGTTTGTTTGTTATCGGCAGTAATGGTTAATACCGCTTTCGTAATTGTCAAATCCGCCGATTGGAAATTCAATGAATAATTGTTTCCAGCTGATAAGGTACCTTTATTGATAGCATAGACACCTACATTATTTCCTGTTGTACGGCTTAAACTTCCGGTTAATACATCACCGTTAATCAACCCGGTTTCCTGATAAGTCAAGTCTGGATCTGCCTGGCCGTAAACTTTCGATTGTGCACTGGCCGTTACCGTTACTGCTTTAGGAGTAATGGTAAGGTTGGCACCTGTATAAGTCAGGGTATAGTTAGCATTTGCTAGCGTATTCTGGTTGATCTGATAGGTGCCTACAGTATTTCCTGCGTCACGACTCAAGCTGCCGGTTAATACATCGCCATTTATTAATCCTGTTGCTACATAGGTTAATCCTGGATCTACATCTCCGTATACTTTCGTTTGTGCATTGGCCGTTACCGTTACTATTTTCGGAGTAATAATAAGGTTGGCCCCGTTATAAGTCAGGGTATAGTTAGCATTTGCTAGCGTATTCTGGTTAATCCGATAGGTACCTACAGTATTTCCTGAGTTACGACTCAAGCTGCCGGTTAACACATCACCATTTATTAACCCTGCTGTCACATAGGTTAATCCTGGATCTGCATCTCCGTATACCTTGGCTTTAGCATCTGCTGTTACCGTTACCGCTTTCGGGGTAATGGCAAGGTTGGCACTTGTATAAGTCAGGGCATAGTTAGCATTTGCTAGCGTATTCTGCTTGATCTGATAGGTGCCTACAGTATTTCCTGCGTCACGACTCAAGTTGCCGGTTAATGCATCCCCATTTATTAATCCTGTTGCCACATAGGTTAATCCTGGATCAACATCTCCGTATACCTTGCTTTTAGCATCTGCTGTTACCGTTACCGCTTTCGGGGTAATGGTTAGGTTGGCACCGGTATAAGTCAGGACATAGTTAGCATTTGCTAGCGTATTCTGGTTGATCTGATAGGTACCTACAGTATTTCCTGCGTCACGGCTCAAGCTGCCAGTTAATACTTCGCCATTTATTAACCCTGTTGCCACATAGGTTAATCCTGGATCAACATCTCCGTATACTTTCGTTTGTGCACTGGCTGTTACCGATACCGCTTTCGGAGTAATGGTAAGATTGGCACCGGTATAAGTCAGGGTATAGTTAGCATTTGCTAGCGTATTCTGCTTGATCTGATAGGTGCCTACAGTATTTCCTGCGTCACGACTCAAGCTGCCGGTTAATGCATCCCCATTTATTAATCCTGTTGCCACATAGGTTAATCCTGGATCAACATCTCCGTATACCTTGCTTTTAGCATCTGCTGTTACCGTTACCTGTTTGGGAGTAATCGTTCCAGTTGTGGTTGCAGTAGTCGTTGTTAAGTTATAGTAATCCTTTTCCGTACCTGATAACACAAAGTTATTGGCAATGACTGCCTTACTGTTTCCAGCATCTTTATTATCAAATTGAGCGATACCATTTATGGTTACATTGTCAGCTCCTATTATACCATTTAGCTGGTAGTTTGATGCATTAAGGACAATTGAAGTGTTTCCATCATATTGTTTGATAATTAAAGGAGAATTATTTAAGGTAACCGATATATCTTTTTGACTTACAGTAAGGGTTGCAGAAATTGAAGCCGAAGTATAGTTTCCATTTGCCGATTGTGTGGCGGTGATAGTAATTACGCCTGGTTTAAGTATCGATATTGAATTTCCACTTACACTTGCTACTGTTGCATCACTGCTTACATAAGTAAATGAACCAGCACTATTAGATGTTGGAGCTGTTATCGTAAAGCTCGGGTCTCCATAAGTTTTGTTCATTGCCGAAAAACCCGTCAAAGCTGCTGGCTGTAAAATATTAAATGTTTGGGTTAGCGTACAAGAGTTATCATCTGTAATTGTACATGTATAAGTACCTGCAGTTAAGCCCGATGCAGTTGATCCGGCACCACCACTTGGCGACCAAGAATAAGTATAAGTTCCTGTTCCTCCACTTACAGAAACGGTTGCAGAACCATCGTTTCCTCCTGCTGTACTTACATTAGTTTGTGTTGGTGTAGCATTTAATGCTGCTGGCTGGTTAATAGTAAAACTTTGCGTTGTTTGACAAAGGTTGGCGTCTTTAACCGTAACAGTATAGGTTCCGGCTGCCAGCCCTAAGGCTGTGGCTCCTGTACCTCCTGAAGGTGCCCAACTATATGTATATGTTCCCGTTCCTCCACTTACGTTTACTGTAGCTGAACCGTTAGATCCTCCGTTACAGCTTACATTAGTCTGTGAGCCGGTTGTTGCTAACAAAGCCACAGGCTGTGTTATTGTAAAGCTTTTGGTTATAGAACAGCCGTTTGAAGATGTTATTAGTACACTGTAATTTCCGGCTGCAAGATTTGATGCTGTATTTGCCGTGCCTCCTGATGGTGACCATACATAGGTAAATGGACCAGGTACTCCTGAAGGAACTACCGTAGCCGAGCCTGTGCTTGCGCCGTTACACAATACATTGGTTTGTGCAGTGGAAGCAACAAGTGTATTAGCTGTAGTGATAGTAAAATTTTTAGTTACTGTACAACCATTAGCATCTGTAATCAGACAGCTGTAGTTTCCTGCTGCAAGATTGGTAACACTTTGTGTTATTTCTCCACCAGGAGACCATAAATAAGAATAAGAACCTACACCGCCAAATGGAGTTACGCTTGCCTGCCCCGGTGTTGAACAGGTAGCATTCACTTGAGCAGTAGTAGCATTTAGTGCTGCAGGTTGATTGATAGTAAAGTTTAGGGTAATGGTACATCCTTTAGCATCTGTTATCAAACAGCTGTAGTTTCCTACCGCAAGCCCTGATGCTGTTGCTCCGGTACCACCCGATGGCGACCATAAATACGTATATGGAGAGGTTCCTCCGGAAACAGTTACCGTTGCCGATCCTGTTGCTCCTCCGTTACATAAAACATCGGTTTTAGATGTTGTGGCAGAAAGCAATAAAGGCTGGGTTATGGTAAAACTATGTGTTGTCTGGCAAAGATTTGCATCTTTAACCGTTACAGTATAGGTTCCGGCTGGAAGGCCTGAAGCAGTAGCTCCAGTACCACCCAATGGTGACCATAAATAAGTATAAGTTCCAGTACCACCAGTTACGTTTACTGTAGCCGATCCGTTAGAACCCCCATTGCAGCTTACATTGGTTTGAGCACCAAATGATGCTACAAGAGCATTAGGCTGAGTTATTGTAAAGCTTTGTGTAGTCTGGCAACTGTTAGCATCGGTTACTGTTACAGTATAAGTTCCTGCTGCAAGGCCTGAAGCAGTAGCTCCAGTACCACCTGAAGGTGCCCAACTATAAATATACGGCGTTGTACCTCCTGTTACATTCACAGTTGCAGAACCATTTGAACCGCTGTTACAGCTTACATTGTTTTGAGCACCAGCTGTTGCCACCAATGCTGTAGGCTGGTTAATAGTTACGTTAACCGTTCCAGTACAATTATTAGCATCTGTAATGGTAACCGAATAGCTCCCTGCTGTCAATCCTGTTCTGTCCTCAGTAAAGATACCGCCACCCCAGTTAAAAGTATATGGCGGTGTTCCACCCGTAGGTGTAAGGTTAATTGCTCCTGTGGCTCCGCCGTTACATGCAACATGAGTTATAACGGATGTTCCGCTGATGGCAGCCGGTTGATTGATTGTAAAGGCTCTTGTCGTTTGACAAGAATTGATATCGGTTACAGTAACGGTATATGTTCCAGCAGCTAATCCCGATGCAGTGGCCCCAGTGCCACCAGAAGGTGCCCATGAATAAGTGTATGGAGCCGTTCCGCCAGAAGCGACAACAGTTGCTGTTCCGTTTGATTCGCCGTTACAAGACACATCGGTTTTAGAACTAGTACCGCTAGTAGAAAGAACAGCTGCAGGTTGGGTGATTGTAAATGATTTTATAGCTTGACAACCAATATTATCGGTTACAGTTACGGAATATGTTCCAGCGGCTAATGCCGAAGCTGTTGCCCCGGTACCACCTGATGGCGCCCATGAATAAGTATAAGGAGCTGTCCCTCCAGAAGCTACCACAGTAGCACTTCCTGTCGAATATCCTCTACAAGCCACATTGGTTTGGGAAACTGGAGTAACAGTAATTAAATTTACTGTAAGTGTAGCATTATTGGAAGTCGCATCAGGAGAGGAAGAACCGGAAGCAATACATCTGTATTGATATGCGTTCATTGCACTTGTTGCTCCAGTAATAGTTAATATTGTTGTTAATACACCTGAATAAGGCGCCACATTACTTAAGTCGCTGAAAGAGGCTCCTCCATTAGTACTAACCTGCCATTTATAAGTTGTGGCATTAGACGCTGTAATCCCAAATGAAGTATTAGCTCCAGCACAGATTGTGCTGTTTGATGGTTGTCCTGTAATGGAAGGAGCTGGAGCAGCACTACTTATCGGAGTAGTAGAATATGAAGTTACGCCATTGGGGCTACTTGTATTTGTATAAAGTGTCCAGTTAGCAATATTAGCAACGGCTGCTTTGTACTGTGCAATGGTTAATCCCGTTCTTGGTCCATTATATTCGGCAGCTACGGCATTGCTTCCCAAAAACATATTTGCAGATGACAAATCAGAAGGAAGGTATGAGTTTACTGTTCCTGTAGTACCAGTAGATAACCATGTTGTATTTGCACCTGTACCTTGAAATGAAATACCATATAGCATTGTACCAGAAAGTGTTCCTAAAGTACTATTAGAAGTAGTATAACTGCCTTGGAAAGCAAATATCTGGTCTCCATTGTTTCCAAGAAGCATTGTGCTACCAGTTGCAATACTAACAGTTCCTAAATTGCTGTATGTTGTTGGTGTTGGCGTAGTGCCATCTGCTTCAATAATAATGATAGTTCCGGCAGCAATATTACTAGTTGCAGTCCAGGTAATGGTTTGTTCCATTTCCCTTATATTTCCTGCAGTATTTGAGTGTGAAGCGCTATTAAAACCATCATCTGTAAATTTTATTACAGTACCTGATGAGATATTAACCCAGCAGACAAATGAAAATCCATCTCTGTTTGTCAAGGCTGAGTTAAAGCCGGTAATTGATAGATCTCCAGGAGCCAATGTTGTTTGAGCCATTAAGCGACTGGAGCATAATGATAGGATTGGTATCAACAAGAGAAGTGATGTTTTTCTCAGATTTAAATTGATTTTTTTCTTAAAGCAGAGTTTCTTCATTATTAATTGATGTTTGCTGTTGGGTAGATATAGTAGATTGTTTTGAATGTTAAATGCACAAGTAAGTATTGGTCCATTTGGAGAATACTCCTTCAGGTTTTTCTATTTTGTATTGCTCAAATTTTTCAATAATATCAGGAACTGTGTCAATAAGCTGAAGTTTACATTTGCCAGATTGACTAGGTATTACTTCAGTGATGTACATAGGAGCTACCAAATGATGAGAAGTGCTATGCATTTCAACCACCCCCCTAGGGCTCTCAAATGCGATGGCCTCAAGTTCGTGAGTTGCATCAACTATTACTCCGTTATATTTATTTAGAATAGTAGTACACTGGATGAAGAATTGACCAGTTTCCCAACCAAACATTGAGAAAATGTTACTTTGGCCTCCTAAGGTTCTTTTAAACAAATGATTCGATTCATTTTCAAGATCGTGAAACCATGTTACATGACCCTTGATACCCTCAAAAGGATAATCCATAGAATTAAGCCATGTCTCTTCGAGCATAAATGGAGAAGTGTAAAGCTTTAGTTTTTTATATAAACCACTACGAGTGTATTCTTTCAGGAAAAATTCACCGGATTCTATTGAAAACTGCGCCAAAATTGAATCTGGTTGTTTTTGCTCCAAAACGTCATGTAAAGGAGAAATGCTAAAATCTTCTCTAACGTATGGAACAACTAAATGGGATTGAATCTGCCCACCGCCAGCCTCAATTCCTTTCTGGTAAGCGAAGCATTGTAAATATCCTCCGTCATAGAAAGAAGTGGCAAAAACGGGGCGAACAGCTCCTTCTTGTCCTGACAATTGGCCTGTGAGCCTACTACCAAATGCAGCCTGAAGGGATAATGTATAACAAAATGGGGAAGATTGCCAGTCGATAGGAATATGCCCTCCCGGATCCATTACGACTAAAAGCTTATTAAGCTTAGAAAATAATGGCACCAGCTTAAATGCCTCGGTATGATCGATAAATGCAATAACAAATGAAACATCTTCATCCAAAAGAAGCTTTTCTACTTTGGTATAAACTACAGCCTCTGCTTCTCCAAAACCTATATTTTCAGAAAATATCTTAACAGAAACCTCGGATTTTTTCAAGTAGGCCTTAAAACCAGACATTAAGTCAATTGATAAAGTCGGGTATAGCGAAGATCGAGGAAGTAATACTCCTACTCTTTTTTCTGTCATAGTATTTGATGATAAACTCAAAGTAATTAAGCGGACAATTACAAAGTCCGCTTAACTTATTAAAATCTGTTCATTCCGTTAATTTCTTGACGGGAATACACCTTGAGTACAAATAATGTAATTCAGCGCAAGAGTTGGCTGTATAATACTTACAGGGATGCTATTGCCAGTAATGGCTGTGTTCAAATTAGTAGTAAGATTACCGGCAAACTCACCAGGGCTAGGAGTTGGGTTATAAGTATTTCCTGGAGTTGGGCCAGGGTAAGAACCCGAAGGACTATCTGTAGCTGAAGAATCTACATTTACTGGTAATTGTACAGTCCCGATTATAGCGTGATTATGCGCAGGTAAATTATTAAGGGTAAGGGTTACATTTTCCATACCGGTAACCTCTCCTAATACATAGTTTGAAAGCCCTCTTCCTTGTCCATAACCTACTGCGACACGCCCTCTAAGATCCGGCAGTCCAAATGTAGTTTGTCCGTCGCCTCCATAGGTGGTTCCCAAAACTGAAAACAATGCTGAATTTTGAGAGATAGGTAGTAGTTGTCCCTGACAAATTGCATATCCTCTTGGAGCAAAGTTTCCAGCAAAAAGCTTAATGATTGCTAAGTATTCATCCATAGTGTATCTATTTAAATTAAGTTGTTTTTTATATAATGGAGCCTAAATAACTGCCAATCTGTTGATTTGCAGCGCAATTATAGAACTTATTTTTTAGTAGGCAAAAATTTCCACACAAGAAAATTTATTCACAATAAGTAATTTTTTATCATATCAACAGATAATCAACAACTTAATTATTAAAAAATATATATAATTAGTTAAATTTAATTCATAAAAGTTACAATGTACTCATAACAAACTATTTGGTAATAAAATTTCTTTCTACTTTTATAATTTTAAATGATATTATTAACCAACCATTATTAATAATGGCAGAAAATTTCTACTAAACAACACACTTTTACGGGGATGTTTTTCCTCATCAAATCAATAAAAAACTTGGAGCTAACAAGCTCAAACAAGAAGTTATTGTAAGGCCTAATATTTTAATTTATGGATTTAACAATTATTAATCAGTGATTATTCAACTAACAGGGCTTTCTGGCGCAGGAAAAACCACCATTGCTGGGTTAACTGCAATAGAATTGAGCAAACATGGATTTCCAGTAGAAATAATTGATGGCGACAGGTACAGAGCAACCATATGCAAAGATTTGGGATTTTCAGAAGATGATAGGAAAGAAAACATAAGAAGATTAGGAGCTGTTGCCAACGATTTTGCCTTAAGTGGCCATATAAGTATTATTGCTGCAATTAACCCTTTTGAATGCATTAGAAAGGAACTAGCGGGAAAATATAATGCGAAGATTGTTTGGGTAAATTGTGCAATTGAAAGATTGATCGAGCGCGACACTAAGGGTCTATATAAGCGAGCCTTATTACCTGATGGTCACCCTGAAAAGGTTTATCATTTTACAGGAATCAGTCAGGCTTATGAATCCCCTGAAAATGCTGACCTGATTTTAAACACCGATAGGGAAACACCTGTGCATTCGGCCCAAGTTTTAGCTGATTTTATTTTAAAGACACAAAAACCTCAAGAAAGCAAAATCAAGCAAATTATCTCACCAAATGAATAAAACTAAAGCTGAGCTTTTTCGATCAGAAGATCTGGGAGTGTTGAATACCTTTCATTTGAAACGTTTCTGGGATAAAACCATGAAGAAGAGGGCTGGCATTATACCTCAAGATGCCTTTCTAGCAGAATGGACCACCGACACCACCTTGTTAAATATTCTTGGAGTTGGACTTGAACAAACCATAATTTACCTCTATAATGAAGCGCCTGATTTCAATGCTTTCGAAAACTGGATTCTAAGGTTAAATAATAATGCTTTAGATGAAGAAAAAATCAAATTATTTAATGCCAGTTTCTTTGAGGACAAACTTTCTGAAAGCTTATTAACAGATAGTATTTTAAGTGAGGATGATATGTTATTTTGGGAACGTAACGGCTATGTAATAGTACGTAACGCTGTCCCTAAAGAAGATTGCGATGCAGTAATTGCCGCTCTTACCAAATTTTTGTCTATTGATTTGAACAATCCGATAACTTGGTACAATGAGCATTCAGCCCGTCAGGGTATAATGGTACAATTGTTTCAGCATCCTGCTTTAGAAAAGAACAGAAACTCACCCAAAATCAAAGCTGCATACGAGCAACTATGGAATAGAACCGACTTATGGGTAAGTACTGACAGAGTAAGTTTTAATCCGCCAGAAAATGAAAACTGGAAGTTCCCCGGCCCCCACTTACATTGGGATGTAAGCCTTGAATTACCAATTCCTTTTGGCTTGCAAGGATTACTTTATTTATCAGATACACAGGCAGATCAAGGTGCATTTACCTTAGTTCCTGGCTTTCAACATAGAATTGAAAGTTGGATCAATAGTTTACCATTTGAAACGGATCCACGAAAAGAAGATCTTCATCAATTAGGAGCTACCCCAATAACTGCAAATGCCGGAGATTTTATTATTTGGCACCAGGCTTTACCTCATGGCAGCAGTAGTAATACTTCTCATTTGCCACGCATGGTACAGTACATTAATTATGCACCAATTGATTCTGAGGTGAAAACTAAATGGAAGTAACTGATGTACGAATTTCTTCCAACTCATTATACAGTTTAAAGGCCATATTTAGTTCCGAAATATTGAGTTCCTGCTTCCGCTCTTCAGTGAATTTTCTGTCGGGATGCTTAGAGTGAAACGAGCTTCGCTCAACTATTTCATTCCACACCTCATCAGTAACTGATTTTCCTGTGATGCGAAATACTTTCTCCATCATTTTTAAAGGACCTTCGTTATAGTTAATCAAATGAGCATTAATATCTGTTTGCACGATCTTTTGAAATTGCTGCTGATACTTGATTAACACATCGCATATATATGCATCTAGGTTAGCGTAATTAACATCCTCAGGTTTAAACCCAAAAACTTCTGGTTCAATTACCCCTGGTGCGGCTTGCATTCCGCGCAATTGTTGATGAGAGCGAATTACTTCATCAGGAGAACGATACAATAAAATAAATGGAACAGAAGGATAGAGTTTTCTGTATGTTTCATAAAAAAAGACATGCCAACTATCCACCTTAATAAACAAAGAACGTTCACTCTCATCCCGTTTTTTGCCCATTAACTTGACTGCTGCATTTAGAGCTTCTCGCTGATTTACTTGGGCTACCTTTGGATTTTTTAAATGAAAACGCAGTATATCATCAAACAAAGGAACCTCTGCCAGGGAAATACATTGCTCATTAATACCAAGTAATTGCGAAAGCAATGTTGAGCCGCATCGAGAAACATGAAATATAATAGCTGATGGAGCAATCGAGTCAACATGATTGGCCTGAAAAACAGTACTGTCAAAATCTGACGCCAATCGAATAGGCTTGCTATTGAATGGCTGAGATCTGCAGATTGCTATTGTTTCATCAAAAAAGGGTTCTATAAATCGTTTATCACCTATATACAACCATTCAAATAACCATTGATTAGCTGAATTAGTTAACTTAACCGGAATCCAATTTTTAATTAAATCTGAGTTTATCTTTTCGAACATACTCCTAATTAAGCTGACTTTTTAATTGTTCAATGAGTTCTCTGGAAACCGGAGAATCTAACTGTTCTAATTCATCTATTACTTTCAAAATAGTTTCATTATCGTATTTATTTCCAGCTTGCTCTAAACTAAAGTCATAGCCGCATTGTTCAAATAACTCATCCGACCATTGGTTACGTTTGCAGTCAATAACTAAATGAATTCTCGCTTCATTGCTATTATTAACAACACTGTGTGGTAAGCTAAAATCAGCATACCAACACTCTCCAACCTTCATAGGAACATGCTTTCCGTCTACAATAAATTCAACCTTTGCATTCGTTTGAATAGGTATATGTAAACGATGAAACCCATCAGCATATCCTCCTGCCTGATCTACGTGCTCATTAATTTTGCTACCCGGTGCTAAAGACAAAAGTCGAACGCTTTCCTTTTCACAATTAAACGAGTCTATAATAGAACGAAAATAAGTGCAGTGGGCTAGTAATGGAGTATCTTGATAATCTGCATTGGGATGGGCAAAAACATCTGAAATCAATCCTGATGCCGATCTCAGGGCAATGCTAGTCCATTCTCCAGCATAATCATTTTGGTTGAAATGGGCCATCCAAGCTAGATTGAAACATTTTTGCAAATCAGACAGAAGCGCTTTTTCACTAAAATTAAAAGGCAGCTGAAAAAAACTATTGGACATATTTAATGATTTCACTTTCGTTGCTGAAACTAAGAAAAACCAATCTAACTCTCCACTTTCCTAAAATTTATTTTTCTTTAACGAATCTTAAAATATTGTTTAAAAACGAAAAACCCGGCGGGAGCCGGGCTGTTTCGCAGAAGATAATCAGGAGCATTTTGATCTGTCTTATCCTCTATGGTAACAAATCTTACTTTTCGAGCACCTCGTCTAATTTTCGAGCTAATTCCTCTCCCCTAAGGTTTTTGGCTACAATAATACCATTAGGATCGAGCAGTAAATTTTGTGGAACGGCAGAAATACCATACTCATTAGCAACAGCATTTTTCCATCCTTTTAAATCGCTCACATGAAGCCAAGGCAGTTTATCATCATTAATAGCTTTTAACCAGGCTTCTTTGTCATTGTCAAGAGAAACTGCCAGAATTTCAAAGTTTTTGTCTTTAAATTGTTGATAGGCTTTTACTACATGTGGATTTTCAGCCCTGCATGGTCCGCACCAGCTGGCCCAGAAATCAACCAAAACGTACTTACCTTTTAATGACGATAACGAAACCGGATGCCCTTCGGTATTATTCATACTGAAATCAATCGCCGGTTGACCGATTGCCGTTTTCAGAGCCTTACTTAAATTGGCCGCCAACTTCTTTCCAACAGAAGTATTCTTTAATGAGTTACTCAGATTAGTAAATAAAGGCTCAAATTTAGCTACATCAATAACCCCGCCTCTTTGATCCAATAAATTAAGACTCACGAATGAGTCAGGATGCTGACGAATGAAGTCTTCTTCTACCTTATTCATCTCCCTTCGTATCTCCTGTAATTTTGGACTTAACTCCGCCACTGCAGCTTCGTTCTTTTCTTTAAAAAACTGCCTAATTTTAAGGCTTAAAGGATCCATTTTTTCCTGCAAGGGTTTTAACTGCGATTGCAACAATAAATAATCGGCTTGAGCCTTGCCGCCTTTTATGACAGCCGTTTTCACCTGATTATTGCCCTTTAAAGTGATAGCGCCTTTTTCGAGAAAAAACGACTGCTGATCAGCAGTGAACCTTTTCTCAATGGCCGATAATTCCTTATCTTCTTGCAAGGGCTTTAGAGTAATTGTTGCGAAGGTTGTTTCGGTTATTGCACCTTTGAGCATGAATTGTCCGTTTTGCACGATTGCTGAATCCTGAACCCGCCCGTTACTATTACGATATTCAAGAAAAACCTTAGCATCTTGCTGCAATTCATTCAACTGACCTTTAATAACATAGGCTTGCTTTTGGCTATTTTCCTGGGCCATTGAAGTCATGGCAAAGGCCAGCCCGAAAAATGTTAACACTTGTTTAATCATTTTATATAATTCTTTTTGTTTTTACTAGTTAAAAATCTATCTAACCTTAAACCTAAAGCTTCCACAGTTTCTCCGGCATCTCACCCTTCTCCGCTTTCTCAATATTGCTCAGTATCATTTTCTGTTGATCTTTGCCTTTTATAATATTATCTTCACTTGCTTTTTTCATCATTTCAATAGCTTCTTGTTTCTTTTCACACTTTAAAAGCAAGCCCGCATACACAGCTTCATTAGAAAAATGAGGAAAATAGGTTGCTGCTTTTTTTGCCCATTCAGCAGCTTGCGCTAATACCTTTTTGTCTTCAACATTATGGTAAATCGCTTCTGCAGCCTCACGTAAATTGTAAGAGAAATTGCATACCCGCTGGTTTGCCATTATTCTATTCATTGTATGCCATTGTTCAACTTTTGAAGAATCAGCTTTTCCATCAAGGTAGGGTTGTCTGAATTTCTGATAATCAGCTACATCTGCAGCTATCATTCCGGCAATATCTGTTTTCATAAGACCATTATTAACATAGTCTAATGCAGCAGGAATGAGCTTTTGGGAATTATGTGTTCCTTTATAATAATCCATTCTAAGCCTTTTAGAAATTGTTTCGATGTCATCAGCTTTCAGCAAGCCCATTACCTGCTTTTTAGCAGCCTCCATCACTGGCAGCATCCCCTCCTTATTTTTGGCGATAATATCACTAATAAAATATTGCTGAATGCCATTGTCTAATACACGCAATGAATAATTTTTATTTTTAGCTAAAAGAGCATCAATTTCATCATGATGATTGATAACATAGTTGAAAAATTTACCCTTTGGCACATAAGCTATATTCTCATTAGAATATATTACAGAAGTTAAAAACTCCTGACTCAAAAGATCGGCTGGTGTAAGCTGGGGAACTAAAACCTCAATAACCTCTGCGCTGGGAGCTTTTAGTGTCGCTCTTTTTTTCAGGTAGCCAAGCAAAAACTCTTTACTCCGTTGTCCTGCATCGTATTCATCTTCCCATTTAGCAAGAGGTTTTGGATCTTTTTTTTCTTTAAGGGCAATAGTTGCCTCTTGTAAAAACTTTTTGGCCTCGTTATACCCACCCGACCGGTAAACCAATCCGCCATCGCCATTCACAAACAGATAAGTAGGATAAGACTTAACGCCAAATTCTTTTGCTATTTGCATACCTTCTCCTTTCTCCGCATCAATTTTGTAATTAATAAATGAGGCATTAAAAACATCGCCTACTTCTTTCTTTGGAAAAACTTCAGCAACCATTTTCTTACATGGCCCGCACCAGCTGGTATATACATCTACAAATACCAGTTTATTCTCTTGTTTTGCTTTAGTCAATATTTCCTTCCAGGTACCATGATCGAAGATGATACCTTCCTGGGCAAATAGCGTATTGGCAGATATTAATAGAAACAGTAGCGAAAAAATCTTTTTCATTATTACAGATTTTAAGTTTAACAGATTAATTTATTTGCCGAAGATCTCTTTCAGCTTCTTATCAAAATCAGCGCTTTCTCCTACAGAGCGTGCAATGATTTTACCTTCTTTATCCAACAACAGCTTGGTAGGAAATGCGGTGACTCCATAAGCTTTAACCGCATTAAACTTTTCCATATCCTCGTTATTCAGTACCTGTATCCAATTAATTCCGTCTTCATTAATAGCCTTCTGCCAGGAAGCTCTTGAAGCAGGCAGATCATTCCCCTGTTCATGAGCGATCCCCACAATCTCAAAACCCTGATCCTTATATTTTGAATACCATTCTTTCAGATGCGGATGACTCTGACGACAAGGCCCACACCAGCTACCCCAGAAATCGAGCAGTACATATTTCCCTTTTAGTGTTTGCAGATTTACAGCATTGCCGTTCATATCTTTTTTATTGAGTTCAATTGCTGTTTTTCCAATAGCAGTAGCTTTACTGTTGTTAATTTTATCAACAATACGCTGCGCAAAGTCTGAGTGTTTATGTTCATTACTCAACCGTTTAAATGATGTTTCCAATTCGTCAATCGACAAACTGTTAATCATATTAGACAGAAAATACATGCTCACCAATGAACCAGGGTATTTTCTAATGAATGCCTTTTGTAAGGCTTCATCTTGTTTACTATTAGCTATGCGAAGGGATTGCGCTTTTTTAAACAGCGAAGAATCCCCATTTTTAGCTATTGCTGCATACCCCTCTTTTGCTGCCGTCCATTCTTTGTGAGTTAGTTCAGCTTGTTGTGCTTTAATAACTGCCCACTCCGAATTTTGCTTGCCACCCTTTACATCGGCCCGGTAAATTTCATTTGCATCGCCCGTAATAACTAGGTCATCATTATCCAAAAAGAATTTCAAAATTGGTGAGGGAATAGCACCTTTTCCAACCTTAATGCTCAAGGCAGGATTACGGACTCCCATTGTCACTACTGTTGGCTCGTTTAGCCTTCCTCTAAAAATCAGAGACCCATTCTCCACAACATAATTAGTATCTATTACATGTTTTTGTGCCGAAGTATAAGCTATAAAAACTTTGAACTTGCCTACATTTTGTAGCTTAGCTTTAATGGTAAAACCCCTTTCCTGGGCGTTAGCGGTTATACAGCTGATAATAAATATCAGCGACAGTGTTATTTTCTTCATTCTGTTTAACATGATTATTTTTTAATTTCAAGCAGTTAGTTATACAAACTAAGTGCAGCACTATTTAAATAAGGATACCTGTCTGCTAACAAGCAGGCATCCTTACCTAAACACATTTCGATTGTATAAACAAGGGATTCAGGTTTCCTCTTAGACTAGTTATCCCCGTACCCGGGATTTTGCTTGACGTTTTTATTATAATGAACCTCTGCAAGCGGGATGGGGAACACCGCCCTAAAATCATCAGGCTTGATTTCATTAATGATATAAGGTGTTCCGGTTATTGCAGGACGAGTATCATTCTTCCTGAAAATATCAACCTTAGCAAAGCCCTCACCCAAAAACTCCAGACGCCGCTGCTTCTTAATTTCATCCAACACTTCAGCCTGCAATGCTGATGCAAATGGGGGAAGACCGCGTTTACTGCGTAAGGCATTGACATCGGTCACGGCTTCCATAAGCATGCCTTTTTCTGCATAGGCTTCGGCTCTATTTAATATAACTTCTGCATAACGTAATACCCGAACGTCAACAAAGGCTGTCCCAACAGGTTGATCATATTTAGAAAGCCGGTAGTTATTGGTATTGGCAACCTTAACAATATGGTTCTTGCGTGCATCAGCTGAGTTAATGGGATCACCCAAAATATTGAGCCAGTTTGGTGTAATGAACATGCCACTCTTTACTTCCGTCATGAAAATACTGTTAGGTGAACCGGCATCAAAGGCCAACGTGAAAATCTCTTCCGAAGTTTTACTTTTAGTGAAGATATCCTTTAATTCGGCGGCATTCCATAATGCATACTTGTTAGCAGAAACGATCTTTGACGCTTCATTAATGGCATTATCCCAGTCGCCCATGTACAGGTATACCCTGGCCAATAAAGCAGTGGCGGCATCTTTAGATGCATAATTAATGGCTGAGGTTTTGGGCTCCGAAACAGGACATAGATTTTGTGCTTCTTTTAAATCGCTGATTATTTGCGTATAAGTTTCACGCAAGGTAGCCCGTCCGGGAAGCAAGGCAAACGGATCAGCCTGAATACCAGATGCAATTAAGACAATTGGTAAACCTGTATTAGGATCATCAGGTTTAGCTGCCAGGTTAGTAAATGGACGGCAATAAGCTCGGGCCAGATCAAACAGAGTGATTGCCCGGATAAAATGAGCCTCCCCTTTGAAGGTACTTAAAGAAGGTTCAACAGTTTTTTCAATTACCTTGTTGGCAATGAAGTTAACAGAATAAGCAACTGTCCAGCTTGGATTACCCGAACTATTAGCGGTCATAATGTACTGCGAAAGAGAGCCCGATCCGGTCGAATATAAATCCACTCCCTGATAATTCTGACTGGTAATTAAACTGCTACCATAGAAAGAGGAATTCTTTAGGCCTGATGTATTTGTTCCGTAGGCACCATTCAAATAATTCCTCAAGGTTTTGCTATCCGAAAAAACCTGATTTTCGTTTAAACTGTCAAAAGGTTCCAGATTAAGTTTGCCATGGCATGCCGGCAACGATAGTGTCAATGCTGAGGCTATCATTATTCTGAAAGCATACCTATTTATATAATTAAGTTTATTCTTTTTCATTGTCTTTGCATTTACTTTCATCCAACCATGAACCGTTAAAATGTAATAGAACATCCAAGACTGAACTGTCTTGAAGTTGGTAATCTAAAGTTTTCCAGTCCTCCTGAATCACGTCCATCACCACCCAGCACATTATTAATAAACGGACGGAAAGCAGTGCTTACATCAGGATCTAATCCTTTATATTTTGTAACAGTATATAGATTAGTAGCCTGTGCATACACCACAAACCTGTCAATAAAACTTAAATTGGTGCTCTTCCAGGGATTTAAGGTATAGCCTAAACGCAGGTTAGCCAGGCGTGCAAACGAGGCATTCTCCAAGTAACGTGATGTAATTGCATTTGATGAGTTGCTGTTGTTCCAGGCTGGTTTCGGGAACGGGACCATATCTCCGGGCTTTTTCCAGTAATTTAAAGCGTCGGTGGTAAGATTTGTATTCAATACTGAAGCACCGTCGTGTTCAAGTATCTGACGGGTAAGGTTAATCACCTTATGGCCAAGGCTGAAAGTGATCAGCGCCGAAAGATCGAAGCCTTTGTAAGCAATACTATTAGTAATACCACCGGTTAATTTAGGAAGAGCATCGCCTAATACCCGCGCAGGCGCTTGTGAAAAGTTGCTGGTGGTGCTTCCATCCTTCATATACCACATTGGCGCACCGGTATCAGGGTTAACACCGGCCCATTCTTTCATGTAAACAGTGCCGACAGATTTTCCTTTAATCAAAATATTGCGCGAACTAAACATTGTATCGAGACCGTTTAACAGTGAAAGGATCTTATTTTTATAGCCGCCAACATTTAAATCAATCTGCCATTTTACATCCCTGGTTTTAATGGGTGTTCCGGATAAGGAAACCTCAAAGCCTGAATTCTGAAGCTTTCCTGCATTTCCGAGAATTGACAAACTGCCCGTTGTATAAGATACAGGAAGGTCGAAGATGAAGTTCTTGGTCTTCTTGTTATAATATTCAATTGAACCGGTCAAACGCGAATTAAAGAATCCAAAGTCTACTCCGGCATTCAGCAATCCAGACTTCTCCCATTTCAAGTCAGGGTTGTAGTATCCAAGCCGTTGAATAATGTTTTGCCCATTATAGGTGCCTGAAACTGAATATCTCCCCAGCGGATAAAGTGGCACCCCTGCATCATTACCTGAAGTACCAAAGCTGGCTCGCACCTTCAACAGATTGATAAAGTCAGCCTCCTTTATAAAGCTTTCTCTATCTAAGCGCCAGGCACCACTCACAGAAAAATAATTTTCCCATTTATTATTAATAGGGAATTTCGATGAGCCGTCGTTCCTCAATGAGCCTCCAGCGAAATACTTTCCGGCATAATCATAATTCACATTAAACAGGTATGAGATGTAGGCTTCCTGTGACTTTGATTCAATCGGCCGGGCTATCGTTGCAGCTGCATTGAGCAATTGAACACTACCGGTTGGAAAATTATCACCAATTGCATTAAAGGTATAATTGTTGCCAAACTGATATTCATAGCCGGCAACAGCTGAAAAGTTATGCCCCTGGTTGAATGATTTATCAAATCGCAGTAGGTTTTTACTGATCAGGTTGTTGTTATTACTGTTCCCTATATTCAAATCACCATTAAATATGCTTCCTCTTGCACTCAATGGATCGAGCCATTCTTTTGATTCACTATTGCCATAATTATAAGCCAGATTCGAAGAAAACTTCAACCAGTTGGTAAACTTATAAGTAGCTTCAATATTCAATAAGGCAAGGATGTTTTTAATTTGGCTGTAATTCTTATCTGCTGCATCCAGAAACGAGCCGCCTGAAAATAAGGGTTTATAGCTTGCAGGAATTGGGTCAAAAAGTGTTGAGCCTATAGCTCCCGGCTGACCGGCTTGAAAACCGTCATAAGGCTTGCCGTTCACATCTCTTGCAGGCAGAAACGGCAAATAAGCAAAGGCACCCCTTGTTGGAGAGTTTAAAGCATCAAAAAAAGGAATGTTATTAAGATTTGCTGACGAAACATTGGCCTTAGCCGACAGACTTAAACGCTTATTCACCTCATGATCTAAATTCAGTAATGTTGAATAACGTTTAAATTCGTTTCCTATCTGGGTATTTTTCTGATTGCTGTATTCGCCCGAAAGATAAAACCGTGTTTTACTATTACCGCCGTTTAAAGACAGGTTGTAGGTTTGGTCATAGCCCTTTCTGTAAGCCTCATCAAACCAGTTAGTATTGTATTTGGTAAGAAAATCAGGACGATAATTTAATATATCAGCCTGGGCCTCGCCCCTTAAAGTCAGCAGTTCACGGTGATATTGCAACAGCTGTTGGCTATTCATCATCCTTACATTACCTTTTAGTGCCTCGCTAAATCCTTGCCTTGTCGAAAATGATACCTTAGTGGGACCTTCCTTACCTTTTTTGGTAGTGATTACAATTACACCGTTTCCACCTCTTGCTCCATATAAAGCAGTAGCTGCTGCATCTTTTAACACACTAATATTTTCAATATCATCAGGATTCAGGTTATTAAGCACTTCGTTATTAGAACTTATTGTAGCACCTATTTGACCATCGTTAACAATCAAACCATCAACTACATATAAAGGTGAAGCAGAACTAGTAATTGAACCAATTCCACGGATACGAACAGTGGTGGACGAACCTGAAGATCCTGATGCGCTGGTTGCCATTATGCCCGGCACATTGCCTTGTAAGGCCTGACCAATAGTAGTTGGTTTCAGGTTTGAAATCGTATTATTACTTATTGTGCTGGCCGAAACAGATGTTAATGTTTTTCTCTCAACGGTATAACCTGTTACAATCACCTCAACCAAAGCCGAAACATTTACTTTCAGCATTATGTTTATCACTGGCTGACCGGTCACTTTAATTTCAGTTGAATTAAAACCCACAAATGAAAACACCAGCACCTCTCCTTTTTGTACAGAGAGCGTATACCGGCCATCGGTATCCGTTTGAACACCTTTGGAATGTCCCTTAACGGAGATGCTCACACCTGGCAATGGATTACCCTGCTCATCTGATACAATTCCAGAAATGGTAACAAGCTCCATATTTATTAATGGAACAATAACATGCTCTTCGCTGGATTTTATAGAAATAATCCTATCCTGAATGCTATACTCCAGCGATTGTCCCTTGAACACCTCCTTAAGCACCTCCTCTAATTCTTTATTAACAGCCTTAATACTTACAGGACGAGCTTTTTGAATGGTTTCATTATTGAAAATAAAAAAGTAACCAGTTTGCTTACGCAGTTCATGCAACACCTTTATTAAGGAGGCATTATTGTACGATACAGTTACTTTTTGGCCCAAAGAAACTGCACTAACATGCAGGCTTATGACCAATAGCATTATACCTGTTAATTTCATGATAAGAAGAACTTGGTTTTCGGTTGCTCTGCAAAGTTTATTGCACAGTTTTGCACCCGGGCTGTTTATACCCGGAATTTTAAAATGTATCGGTTCTTTCATACATTTGATTGGTTTGGGAATAATAATTCTATTAAAACAGTTTTTTAGGTTAACCCGACCATTCTCCACTCCGGCCGCAATCCGGGGTGGTTCTTTTCTTCAGCGGGTTCTACTTGCTAAGTTTTCAAATCAGATTTCCGGTTTCATAATAAGTTGATTGGTTTAGGTTGAATAAACAATAATTCTTTTTCCTTCTATTGCAAACCTCAGCCCTCCTGTCGATTCCAACGCTTGTAGCACTTTAGAAACATTACTATTTCGTGGTATTACCCCGGTAAAAGATATATCCGGAACTTTTCCCTTATAAACAACTTCTACATCGTACCAGCGTTCTATTTGTCGCATGACCTGTTCTATATTAACATTATCAAACACAAACAACCCGTTTTTCCAAGCCATAACTGATTCCAAGTCAGCTTTTTCAACTTCAACGGCATTATTAACACCACGTTGATATACTGCTTGCTGGCCGGGAACAAGCAGCTGGTGGTTATTCCCCCTCTTAATCCTCACCGAACCTTCTAATAAAGTGGTAGCCGATTTCAATTCATTCTTATAGGCCATAATATCAAAGTGGGTTCCCAATACCTCTACTTCTGTATCACCGTCAATTTTTACTTTAAAAGGCATTTCAGCATTCTTTGCTACTTCAAAATACGCCTCACCACTTATCTCAACGTTACGCTCTTTACCGGCAAACGCTGTCGGATACCTGATAGATGATGCTGCATTCAGCCAAACCTTACTGCCGTCGGGTAGTATAAGTTTATACTGCCCTCCAGCAGGCGTAGCAAGTGTATTGTACATCACTTCCTTATCTGCACTGCTACCGGAATTATAGGCAATCTCTCCATTTTTCAGTTTTAATACGTTTGCATTCCCCTGTTTGGCAAGAGCACCATTAACGGCACTATCCAATATCAGCTGTTTACCATCAGCCAGGGTTAATACCGCCTTGTTACCGCCGGGGGCCACATCGTTTTTCTGTACAATTTGCTGCCTTTGCTGATTTTTTTCACCTAAAAATGAATAGTATAAAACGCCCAGCAGAAATGCCAGTGCTGCAAATGAAGCGGCTACTTTGTACCAAACAGAAAGTGATCTCCTTTGCAATGAAACTACGCCCGTATCTGAGGCAAAGATCTCATTCAGAATTCTTTCACCAGTGACACTATTCAATGTCTTTCCTGCAGGCACTTTTTCCCATAGCTCATCCATGAGTGCTTTTAACTGATCATCGTTCTTCGACTTGTTAACCAAATCCATGAACTCCTGAAGTTCTTGCGCTGTACAGTTATGATTTATATACTGTTGAAATAAATAAACAAAGCGAAAGTTGCTCATTGATCCTTGGGTTTAAAATATATAATCAATCAAAACCAAACCTGTTATGTGATTGGTTTTACTAGTAAGACAATTGGAAAGAGTTAGAGGAGTAGTTAGAATTAAAATAAAATTTAAATATAGAAATCAAAACAATGTTTTGTCGTTCTAAGGAACGAAAGAATCTGTGTCAACAATATATTCCCCCCTGCTTCGGGTTGACAAATCCTTAGTCAGCCTTGAGTCTGAATGTCTGCAGAGATATAGCATCAGCATCCTGTATTTGCTGATCTGAAAATGGAAACATTTCGTTTGACGCAGGTGAGTCAGCATTGATTTTATTGGAAAGCAACAGTACCGACAATACCCAAACATTTAAATGGGAGTTGAAATACCCTCTGACAAAACGTAAAGCTTGTTGCACATGTGTCTTTACGGTAAGCTTTGATAAATTAAGCAATTGGGCAGCTTCTTCATAGGTCATTCCATCTAAGTGACACATGGTATATACCTTTCGCTGCTGAGGCGGAAGTTTATCAATAGCCTCCTTAAGTATACGTTCATACTCGTTAAAAACAATCCGGCCCTCGGTTTCATGCTGAATCTCTGATAGATCGAGACTAATAGCAGCTTTTATATTTGCTTCTTTTGTTAAGCGTTTTAAAACATTAAACGTATGATTTTTGGTAAGTGCATACAAGTACGAGGGAAAATAGTTGATCGTTAAAAGCGCTTGGCGATTTAACCAAACTTTCATAAAGATATCCTGTACGATTTCTTCGGCCAACGTTTCTGAATGCGTTAGCTTAAGGGCAAACGTGTATACCTTACCTGAGTACTCATTAAAAACCAGTCGAAAAGCGGTTTCGTCGCCCTCCACAATTCTTAGAAGGAGACTATTAAGTGTATCACGTTCCGTAATCATCACAGTTTTTTAACAATTAGAAAAATAAAGACCGGAAAAGTAGAAAAAATTATCGCAAAAGCAAATCCTCCTAAAATTGTCTATAAACGAAAAACCCGGCGGGAGCCGGGCTTATTCGCACAATTAAACCGAACCAAAATCTTTAAGCTTATGCTTTATATATAAATCAAACTTCTTCTACATTGTATACAGGACTCCAAAAATCAACATAAAAATTAAAAAGTCGAAAAGAATCATCTCTTACAATCGTAAATTCTTCTTTACAGTTCATACGCATCTTTTTGCTTTTAAGTCATTTTCGTTACCTATCAATTAACTAATAATTTAAACAGTTTCCGATACTAAAGCATTTCGTTCAGCCTCCAATTCCATTAGAAAACTATCGATATATCCTTGCTTAACATGAGGCATCACCACAATCTTCCACCACTTGGCTTCAAATTCATAACTATCGGCCACCAGGTGATACTTCTCAGCCAGTTGTTTAGAAACATCTCCGCTTTTTATAGTGATAATATTTATATGAGGGTTTCTAAAATATTTAACCCCCATTTCATCCAATTTGCTACAAATACGACTGGTGCGATCACAAAGCGACTCCATTTTGTACTGCCATCCCGCCGACCCATGTGTCATTAAAATCATCCAAATCGATATCGCATTGGCACCAGATCGACTACCACAAATCGTATAGTCTTTTCCAGGGATGTATTGGGCCTCATCGGTACATACATACTCCATAAAACCTTTACGTATTAGAAACAAACCTGTTCCGTAAGGAGTTTGCAGCATCTTATGTCCATCACTTGTGAAAGAGGTGATGTATTTATTTTGAAAAGTATAACGACTATCAGGATTGGTAAACGGGTAGATAAAACCACCATAGGCACCATCAACGTGTACTTTGTATTCAACACCTGTAGAATCGAAATAACCAGCCACTCGGTCAATGTCATCTACTGAGCCAAACATGGTGGTTGAAAGGTTCATCACTACAATAAAGTAGTTAATTCCGCAATCACGGGCTTGCTCAATTTTGGTTTCAAGATCAGTCTGAACAATAGATCGATCATTATCGTCCACATCCAAAATAATAGAACGGAGACCTAGAATATTTGCACCTTTAGGCATTGAATAGTGACTGTCCTGAGAATAAACCAAGGCAATTTCGTCTATTTTTGCTCCGAACTTTTTCATAAAATAATTTCGGTAAACCCACATGGCTTGAATGTTGGCCTCTGTACCTCCGGGAGCTACATAACCGTCTGCACCATTTGCATCTCCTTTAAAAATCTGTTCGGCGCAAAGCTTTATTAATTCCTTTTCTATTTGTTGAGTGCCCGAAAAGATATCCAACACTGACTCTTCGCTTAAAGTGTGACAGCCAATATGATTGGGATTATTGATCATAATCGACATAAACGGCGCGTCTTTAAGAAACGGAGCATCCGGATAAAACTGTTCGCTATCAAGGAAAGTTCCCGGCACGCCTAGAATAGGCTGGTTACGATAATTTGCATTTTTATTTAAAGCATCAAATACAACTTCCTTAATCTCGATATGACTTAATTTTTTCCAATACATAATCTTCAATCTTAAGAGGCGAAGCTATCAGAACTTTAAATACATAAAAATGATAAATATCATATAATCAGTCTATTTTCAAAAAATAGACAACCATATTATAAGCCTCTTTATGTTATGTGCCGTTTTAGCCAAATTTATTGGAGAAAAACTAGTATCTCCTAAATCGTATTCAACAACGAAACTGATTGCCTTATATAGCCAACCTAAAGGAAATGAATTAAGAAATAACCTACTCTTCAATAAGTTTTACTATGAAGATGGAAAACAAAAACCAATAAAATTCACAGAAAAAGGTTATCAATTGACCATTGAAAAATTAAAAGAAAGTTCAATTGCTTTAATAGTTTATAAGCAAACAAAACAAGTTGTAGTAGCAAAGGTCGAAAGAGATGAAATACGTGGCATTCCTCCTGTGCCACCACCATTACAAACATTAAAAAAGGTAAACTTCAATTATGGAGTTTACCTTTTTATATGGTGAGATCAATCTATCTTTAATCTCTAAAAAACATTTTTCTTTGACCTAATTTAAAAGTCTTTATTTCTGCACTGAAGCTTGACTTTTCCTGCGTTTAAATTTCTCCAGGCGTTCTTCGCAAGCTGTAAGAGAAACATCCGCACTCGGCTTAGCTTTCAGCATCGCGATTACCTTCTGTTCTACTTCAATACCTTTATCAAAATTTCCTGTTTCTACAAGGAGTCTTGCGTAAACATCCATAAATTCCGGGTCTTGGACTTGCATAGACATTTCTGCCAATTTGGTTGCCTTTTGCAAAACGTAAGGATCAGAAGCCTGATTGAGCATTTTCCAGCAAAAAGAACCCACTGCTACAATTCGATCATCGATTTTCTTTTCCGGGTATTTTGTAAAAATAACTTCCATTACATCAGCATAGGCTTTCATGTCTTTGCTTATACTTGCCGCAGCGGCATCACACTGCAATGCCAGCTTACCCGCTCCTGCAAAATTCATCTTACCAAAACCGTCTTTCAGATCTTTCAGATCTTCCGCCGGAAAAGCGCCGTTGGCCGCCTTCTGAATAGAATTGCCATATATCATTACAAAATAATCCGACACAGCCTCAGCAGTAAATTTCTTTTCGTAGGCCTTTTGATTTTGAAGCACATACTTGAAAACCAAAGACTGTTCACTCCTTACATAACGATTAATAAAGTACCAGTTTTCAGCTGTTTGCCACTGGATTTGAGGAATGCGGCTAAAATACTCTTCAATTATTGCGCTAGTATTTCCCTTAATGCCTTCCATTCTGGTCATGTATTTCTTCATGAACTCAGGAGATCTGTTGCCTTTTTTGTATTCGGCCATCAAGGATTCCAGAGACTCTCCCGACACAGCCTTCTTACCATAATCAATAAACGCTCTGAAATCGGGAGCTCCTTCATTTTTACTAATGAGTTTTCCTTCAGGAGTAACAAACAGCAATGAAGGGTAGGCTCTAATGCCATATTGCTTTGCTAACTCTGGTCCCTCGCCTTTTTCCATATCCATTTTGGCATTGACAAAATTAGCATTGTAGTAATCAGCCACTTCATTGAGTGTGAATACTTCCTTTGCCAATTTTTTACAAGGCCCGCACCAGCTGGTATAGCAATCCATGAAGATTACCTTTTTTTCCTTCGCCGCCTTCGCTTTGATCTCGGCCCATGTACCGTGCTCAAAGTTAATCGCCCTATCCTGTGCATTCACAGCGACGCTTGCAAACACGCAGCATACGCTAAATAGAAAGCCTTTCATTTAATATTTTTTTTAGTTTATACTTAATGCAATTCCCGAATTACTTTTTTGCAGGTTTCTTCGTTGCTACAGGTTTCTTCATTAATAACCCTTCAATGGTTTTATCCATTTCCGGTAATCTGAAAGGATTATAAGCCACTGCAAATCTGACGATACCCGACTGATCAATTACATAAGAAGTAGGATATGCTTTGATCTGATATTTACTAGCTACATCCCCTTCCTTTCTGGTACTAGGAATCATCGTGTATTTGAAAAACTTTTCGGTAATGGCTTTCAATTTAGCAGGCTCGTAACTATTAACCTCAAATGCTAAAAACACCACGTCTTTGCCTTTGTATTTCTCAACCATTGCATTCAAATCAGGTATTTCCTTTTTGCAAGGAGCGCATGCAGTAAACCAGAAGTTCAACACTACCACTTTGCCTTTCAATTGGTTCAGATCATATTTTACGTTATCAACATCCACCACTGAAAACAAAGGAGCCGGTTTTCCCAATTGCGAAGCAAATATTTTTTCGCGTTCCTGACCTCTAGGCGACTTCGTTTCCTCGTCTATCACTTTTTTAAGATCTGCAATGGTTTTTTCCTCTTCTTTTTTAGTGGCTGGGCGGGCCACCTTAGCCCTGATTACAGAAGCTGAATCAACAAAAACATCCGCAATCATCTTAAAATGGCTGTTTTCAATCAGTTGATTAAATTCAGTATAGTACAGTTTCTTGTAGTCCGGAGTCAAGAACCGTATATCAGAACTAAAAATATTTTTCGCCTGAGTGATAGAATCCGCGTATTTCAATTCTTTATCAGAACTCACTTTTCGGAGCCCTTGTAGATATTTCGCTTTACGCTCTTCAATTTGTTTTAAGCTGTCAGCTTTTGTTGTGCTAACCACTTGCGCCTTCAACATACCGGTTGAACACACAACAAATAAGGCTGGTAATAATACTTTATTAAGTAACATGGGATATATTCTTTTAATACTGCTCAAGGCATTACCAAATTGGTAATGCCCGAACAATACAATATTTAATAATGAAGAATACTTCGTTTTTAGAAGCAACCTGATTTATTTTTTGTTTACAACTTTTACAGGAGCTTCTTCCAAAAGCTTAGGAATCATCTTTCCGTAGTCATCAAGAGCCACAGGATTTAATCCTACATACCCGGTGCGAATGATACCATTTTTGTCAATTAAAAAGTTTGCAGGGAATACTTTTGCCTGATATTGTTTCATAGCCGCATCTTTTCCACCTAATACAATTTGGTAAGAAAAAGGAGCACGCTTCAAGAATTTCTGCACATCCTCATTTGTAGCGTTAGCACATTCAGGAGCTAAGAAAACAATGTCCTTACGGTCTTTGTATTTCTCTACAAATTTATTCAACGTAGGGATTTCTTCCACACAAGGTTTGCACATTGTAAACCAGAAATTCATCACCACTACTTTCCCTTTTAAGCTGCTGATGCTAACCTCTTTTCCGTCAAGTGTTTTTACTGTAAAGTCTGGCGCAGGTTGGCCTACTAATTTACTCAGTTCGACATTATTTGTAGCAATAGGTGAACCCGATTTCGAAGCATAAGAAGCCCTAACTGCTTCTACTCTCTTTGCCTTCTCTTCTGGTGTGGTTTTACGAAGTACAGCAGCCTTTTTGTTATACCCTATGTCTCCATAAGTATTATCCGTCCAATCTCCTGATATATCATAAAGAAGCTTACGATATTGTTCAAAAGGAATTTGAATGTACTCTGCAGTATAGTACTTAATTTCAGCCAGCTTGAATTCTTTATCTTTCGCTGCTTCATTCAGCGCTTTCATGAATTCAGGAGTAGCTTTTTTCAAATCTTCCATACCCGCTAAAGCTTTTGTTTTTCTTGCAGCAATAGAGTCAGCATTCTTAAAATATGCTTTTGTTGAATCTATGGTAACAAATTTTACAGTTTGAGCATAACTGCTTTGTGCTGATAAAGCAAGTGAAAATGCCGCAATTAATAATTTATTGATGGTCTTCATTATCTAAGTTTATTATATGACTAATTAATATCTATTTTGTTTAAACGGAATTGCAGATTACCAATCTTTATTTTGAATTAACTTATTACCTGGTCTATCCATTTCAGTTTGAGGGATAGGGAACAAATAATGTTTATCCAAAAATGCCCTGCTATACTGAGTGGTAGTAAATGCAGAATAAGCATAAGTTTTTACACCAGTTGTCGGGTTTTTGGTAATTGTTACTTTACGAATTGGAGTGCTATTAGAAAACAAAGTAGTAGCCAGTTTCCATCTTTTCACATCCCAGTAACGGAAATCTTCAAACGCCAATTCAATTCGGCGTTCATGTCTGATTACATCACGCATTTGGGCTTGTGATAAACCTTGGGCTACTTGTGGCATTCCTACACGCTGACGCACCAAGTTCAGCGCACTGCGAACTGACTCGTCTGGTCCAACAGCTTCATTTTGCGCTTCTGCATAATTCAACAGAATTTCTGCATAACGAATCAGTGGCCAGTTGTAACTGCTTCTTCCATTTGGATCTCCATTTGGATTAAAAGCTTCACTGGTGAATTTTCTCAAATAATATCCTGTTGGTGAAATTTTTTCACTGGTTATACCTGCAAGTGCATTTACAGTGATGTCTTCGCCACCAGTATACATTTGCATCTTTCTGCTTTTGAATGTTACATCATCATACAAAATGGTTGCATCAAATCGTGGGTCTCTGCCTGAATAAGGATTGGCAGCATTAAAACCTGATGCAGCGTCAGTAATTGGCTTACCTGTTGCCTTCATTTCATATTCATCCACCAAATTCTGAGTAGGACAATTGTAACCCAATCCACCGAAGTATGGCGACATTGTATTTTTATCAAATAAAGTACCTAACTCGTCAAAACGATCATTGTGCTGAACTGACAAGATCATCTCGACATTGTTTTTGGTCGCAAAAACATCTGTATAGGCTTTTACCGGATTGGCATCCGTCAAAAGTCTGTTTACATTTAAATTCATTATCGCTTTGGCAGTTGCCGCCGCGTTTGTCCAATCCTGTTTAAGCATCTGCACTCTGCATTTCATTGCCCATGCAGCTTGCTCTGTAATCCTGCCAGCATCACTTGCCGGATAAACAGTAGGAAGGTCTTTGGCGGCTAAATCTAGTTCACTAATAATGAAATCATAGCATTCCGAAAGGGTGTTTTTAGGCAGAAACAATGATTCATCATCATAATCTTGGGCAACCGTAATGATAGGTACTTCGCCAAAGAACTGAATTAGGTCATAATAATAATATGCGCGCAAGAATCTTACTTCAGCTTTTAAACGTGTGTTCAGCTGAGCATCGCCAGGCACCTCGTCAATTTTAGAGAGAAATATATTAGCTCTACGAATATAATTGTAACGCGAGGACCATAAGCCATTAAGTGGCGAATTGGTTGCTGTATATGCTGGATTGGCAAAGCTGATACGTGGTGATGTACTGCTTGTACTTGGATCCATGGCATCATCAGTTATACTACTGAACAACCTGCCGTTCAATAACGTATTGTTGAATCCGCTTCTTAACTGTGAATAGAAGTTATTAGCGTACAATGATACCAGCTTCTGATCCTGCCACATCTCAACATCAGAAATGCGGTCTTTGGGCTCTAAATCCAGTCCCGTTTTACAACTTGTAAGGCTGAAGATGCCGGAAACCAGTAGGCTTAATACAAATATTTTGGTTTTCATGTCTTTTCTTATTTTGCTGTCACCTTGTTTTTAATTTTTTACAGGCCAACGTTGATTCCGAGGCTATAATTACGCTGAATAGGATAATATCCACCACTTGTTGAAGCGTTTTCCATAACTTCTGGGTCAATATCTTTCACTGTTGAGAATGACATTAAATTCAACACGCTCGCAGAGATTGATACATTTGATAGTCCTATCCTCTTCACTAAATTGACAGGAACATTATATGCAAAGCCTAAATTCTTAAACCTGATATAATCACCTTTATTCAAGTAGTGGGTACTTGGTCTAAAACTTGCCAAATTGTTTGACGAGCTAGAAATACGTGGGTAACGTGCATCAGTATTATCAGGTCTCCAGCTATTGTTGTAACCATAATCAGTATAGATATTTGGTGCAAACGTAACCATATTTCCACCTGCTCCCTGGAAGAAAGCATTTACTGAAAATGACTTATATCTGAATGTTAGGTTCAAACCACCTGAGTAAGGAGGATAGACCGTATTATCATATACTATCTGGTCATTAGCATCAATTTTCTTATCACCATTCAAATCGGCGTATTTAATATCGCCTGGCTTAAGAGTTGAGTTCTTAACAGCCGCTCCGTCTTGGTTAACATCGTAATTGTTAATTTCCTCTTGTGTCTGGAAAATACCAAGTGATTGGTAGAAAGCTTTACTTAAAATAGAATGACCTTCTTTTTTCAAGTATTCCTTAGTTTCTGGCAATTCACCATAGTCAACAGCGCGTGACTTGGTATACTGGAAGCTAAGTGAGGTTTGAAGCGACATTTCTTTGCCAAACTTTGTATTATTGGTAAGAGACACTTCATAACCATTGTACTTCTCTTTAGCGAAGTTAAACAACGGTGCACCTATACCAAAAGTGGCAGGAATGGTAAGTAATTTTTCTTTAGGAAGATCAGAAACCTTCTTATCGTAAATATCAAATGTACCAGAAAGTAAACCGCTCCACAATGAGAAATCAACCCCAAGATTTCGCATCAAGCTTTTTCCCCACGTTACATTTACATTTGGAATATTACTGGTATTCAAAATAAAGGATGGTTGATAAGTACCGCCAAACGAATACCCTGCACCTCCATTTGGACCTGAAGTGGCAATGTTATAAGAATAATAGTAATTAGCTGCAGTCAGGTTATCAATACCAGTATAACCTAGGGATGCTCTAATTTTAAAATCATTCACAAAACGAAGGTTGTCTTTGATAAATTTCTCCTGGCTCAAACGCCATGCAACAGCTCCTCCCGAGAAAAAGCCCCATCTGTGTGCTTTAGGGAAGTTATCAGAAGCATCTGCACGCATTGAGTATTCCAAAGAATATTTACCGGCAAAATCATAGTTCAAACGAGCTAATCCTCCAACTCTACCTGACTCAGATTCATTACCAGCCGTTGTTTGGTTAAGTGTACGACCTGAACTGATGTTTTCAAGGTTACCAACAAGTCCATCGCGAGAAACAGTAGTATTAAGGGAGTTAGTATAATAGTTGGTTCCCAAAACCATAAGGCCTATTCTGTGCTTTTTGAACGCTTTTGAATAATCAAAACCTAAATCTGTATTAAAGAAATTGGCGCTACCAAGCTGCTCTTCAACTTTATTGGAAGAAAATCCTCCAGTTTTCCTATAACCTGTTGGAGAGCTAGCATCAGGCACATAGGTGTTGTAAAACTTCTGATAAGCTTTGTAGTCAGCAGCGTTAAAGTTGAGACTATTATTCAGTTTGAAAGTTAGACCTTCTATAAATGAAGGAGAGTATTCAAAGTTAGACTGAATTGAAATATTGTTAGACCTGTTAACTCTAGACCCTGCAATATCAGGCATGGTATTTACTAGCTTATTATTGTATTCGCTTGTACCATAGATTGAACCGTCCTTGTTATAAAATGGAGTAAGGGGGCTGCTAAGGAAAAGGTCACCAAATACAGCATCTCCAGTCTGATTAAATGCACTACTAACTCTAGTGGTTCTAAAACCAGTGCTTAGCCCTAGTTTGATATCATTGGAGATTTTGATATCTACATTTGATTGAATTGTATAGCGCTTAGAATCAAAGGCGCTGATAATACCTTTCTGGTCATTGAATGAGCCATTGATATAGTAACGAACCGATTCAGTTCCGCCTCTAACACTCATGGAGTGCGTTTGTTGCATAGCGGTACGTTGAACCATTCGGTCATAAAGACTTTCATTTGCATATTTAGCCGGATCTAAGCCATAGCGAATCACATTCAAAACTGAGTCATTGTATGAAATCGCTTGACCACTGTTCCTTTTGTATTCATTATCTACAAGAGCCCACTTATAGCTGTCAAACAGCTTAGGGAAGTTGGCTGGCTCATCCATTGAAAAGTTTGTAGAATAAGAAAACTGTGGCTTACCAATCTTTCCGCGTTTGGTAGTAATTACAATTACACCAAAAGAACCTCTGGTACCATAAACTGCAGTTGCCGCATTGTCTTTTAATACTGAAATAGACTCAACTTCATCAGGATTGATATCATCGATCGTTAGTCCGTTTAATGTAAGACCAACAGAGTTAGTATTATTGTCGTTATAACGTGGTACGCCATCTACTACAATCAAAGGTGTTTGCTTTGGATTGACCCCACGAATAAGAATTTGAGGTCTGGTTTTACCTGGAGTACCTCTACTGGAAATAACAGTCGCACCGGTTACCTTACCTTGCAAAGCATTAGCAATATTGGTTTGGTTTTCCTGCATAATTTCTTCAGCCTTGATTGTTGAAACTGAAGTAACAACATCTTTTTTCTGCTGCTTTCCATATGCCACAACTACAATTTCATCAAGTTGACGGCCCGAACTCTCCATTTGAACCTTGATACTGGCTTTTCCTTTCACATTGATTTCCTGAAACTTCATAGTAACATGGCTGACCATCAGAACGTCAAAACCTTCCGGCACTCTAATTGTGAAGTCACCGTATTTATCGGAAAGCGTTCCCAAATTGGTCCCTTTAACAAGAATTGTTGCTCCTTCTAAAGGCTGACCCTTTTCGTCCATTACACGTCCTTTAACCACATAAGACGGTTTAGAGACATCCACAGTCTTAACATCCTTTGTTTCTTTAGGAGCCTCTTGCGCCATTAGATTTACAGAAGTGGCAACCAAAAGGAAGGTAACCATTCCTTTATTTCTGATTCCTCTATTTAAGAGTTGTTTTATAGTATTAACTTTTGTGTAGTTCTGTTTCATTAGATTTGGATTGGTTGAGTTATTCTCAATAAATCTTTGTTTGCTGTTGAAAAGCAAATGAGTTGAAAAACTTACCTTTACGGATTGATAGGGCAAAGCATACCCCTCGATAATTTATGATCTAAGTCAATATTTCTTCTATCCCCCTCCTTTCACGAACCTCAATTTGAGGTCTTGGTTATTGATGGTTAAATTAAATCCTGATAAAAATTTCGTTTTTCCAAGTTCTATCAGAATTATAAAATTGCCTCATGTAGGAATTCCAAATTTGATTTTTACACGCCTCAGAAACAATGGACTATTCTGCCATTTTTCGACTAATTGATAGATTATTTACTTATTAAACTGAAAAACCACTTATGAAGCAACCTTGCAAGCAATTGTAAACCAACACTATCACTAAATATTAGCGTAATAAAGCGGAATTAAGGAATTGAATAGTGGCATAGTAAATGATACGTACCCTAACAGGATTAAGAACAGCAAAGCCTCATTCAGTTAAGAATGAGGCTTCCTTTGGTAACCTTTAAATTTTAATCAAAATCACCTACTTTCTTGCACATCAACCTTACTATCAGCTTTAATGTCATTGATGTTCATCTTTGAGGTATTCACCTGCAGTACACCCTGCAAATCAATATTTTTATTAATTAAAACATGCTTGCAGGCTGTCAAATGAACAGTTGCCCCCCTGCTGATTCCTTTCACATTAGGTTGCGGATAGATTATTTTATTGCCGGTAAATGTAAGGTAATCGACACTACGGGCACTTAATACAGTATTATTAGACACCTTAAATATATTATCCATAATGCGAATATTCCGATGCACACTATTAATTGCATCCAATTCATGATTTTCTGGTGCTATATTAATGGCTCCACTACCTGAATTATATCCACATTCCTCAAACACATTATTGCGTACTACCACATCCTGAACCGACCCCGACTCAAACCAGCTGCTGGCATCATCAGCAATTAAAATGGGATGCATCCCAGTACGATAAAAAACATTGTTTGTGATCAACACCTTTCTCCGTGTTGTGATCAACAATCCCCTGGTATTGGTGCGCTCGAAACGACTGTTTTGAACCGTTACCTCTGGAGTCCATGTAAGATTTTCGATGCACAAACCTGTTCGTATGTCAGCGGGCATAGGCTGATTCAATTCCAGCTCCATTTCTTTTTTGTTAATAAGCCTAGCTGACCTTACTGTTGCAACTGCCAGCGGCAATAGTGACTTTGGGTTCACCAAAGCAATGCTATCACCGGCAAAAAAAGCAGCGAACCCATAGGTTTGGTGATGCATAAACCGTACTGTAATTTTCCCTGCATTGTCTATTCCCGTTATCTGCAAATGCGTTCCATGAACATTAACAGGATCATCATGTGAACCGGAAGTAAAACAGCTATCGATCATCACTTTTCCTCGGCATCCTGAAAAATGGAAACAATCAGCAAACGAGGCAATCACCCTGCCACTGTTTTCCCTCGGAGCAACAGCTACTTTCTTCAGATATATGTTCTCAGAAAACTGGGATACGATCCCCAAACCATGCATATAGTGCATTTTGACAGCATTTAGCCATATGTTCTTGCTTAGCGAAATAAATGCTCCGCAATTATCGCGGTAAGGATCGCGGATAGTAAGTATTTGTCCAGGTTTGAATTGGGCCTTTGAAAAATCACCGACAAACTTTACATTAAATGGATCGGTTTCAACAGCCTTAGCCGACAGAAAAGGATCGAAAGTGCTATAGTGCAATGTATTCCTTTCAGGGCTAAAGAGAATAGTGTGATAAGATTTAGTTTTCCAGCCTTCTCCAATAAAGCAAATTCGACCGCTATCAATTACGTATTTTGAATCACGATGTATTTCGGTTTCAACTATATTGTTAGTAACTGACTTTATTGTCAACTCCGAAATTGTTGGTCTTTCATAATCAAACCTGATATTGTTGATTTTAATATTTTGACTGTTAAGAATAGCAAATGAGATCATTTTGCCATGAAGCACTACTAGCGTATTATTCCCATCCAGAGTTATGTTTTTACTGTTTTCAAATAAAAACGCAATATTCTTCACTTTCGAAAGCGTATCACTTTCTGTACAGTTAGAAACATACAATTCACGCTTCTCAGCTTCATCCGGCCAAATATCTATGCGGCCACCGGGCAATACCAAAACAGTGCTATTTTTTGCTTTACAAGCATTGATGGCCCTTTTAATCCCTGTTGCCGCATTTTCAAAACTGTTTGATTTTACACCAAAATCGGATGCTTTGATTACGTCTTGACTAAAAACATTTTTAACTCCAAAACATAGGCAAACAATGGCTACAAGTAGGTATTTCACTTTCATCCCGTTTTTATTAGCGTAGTTCAAAAAACATATAATTTACTTTGATAAATAGTACCAAAGGCTGTATAAATTAGATTTCATATTGGGCTCCGCTACCATTTGCAACTTCAACTTTCCACCTTTTAGCACCTCACTTTGCAATAGCTTGAAATCATTAAGCGGTTGTCCATTAAAGGATGCTGATTTAATGTATTTATTTTCTTTCGATGCGTCTGAAGCCTCAATCACTAACTCTTTTCCGCGATTGTATTTGCCATCCAAATGCACCGTAATTTTAGAATACCTAGGACTGCCTAATTCATAAACCGGCTGAGCCGAACAACCTCCGTCCATTTGAAAAAGACCAATTGCGCTCATCACAAACCAGCTACTCATCTGTCCTAAATCTTCATCGCCCGGATAAGCATCGTAAGGGGTGCAACCGTAATATTGTTCCTGAATAGCTCTTACCCATTTTTGCGTCAGGTGAGGAACTCCTGCCCAATTAAACAAATACGCAACCTGCATGGTGGGTTCATTACCATGATTGATCGGATAAGCTGAGAAATTATCTCCCAAGGCATTAAAGTTGGCTTTTGATGATTTCAACATAGCTGTATCCAAACGATTAATAAAACGTTCTTTGCCAATTGCAGAAATTAATCCATTAGGATCATGGGGTACAAACCACGTGTAATTAAAGGAATTGCCTTCAACAAATCCGGGAGTATGATAAGGATCAAATGGTGACATCCATTTTCCTTCTTTGTTTTTCGGACGCACAAATCCACTAACTGTATCCATTATATTCTTCCAGCTATTTGAACGATTTAGAAAGCGCTGGTAATCATCCTGTTTCCCAAGAGTTAAAGCCATTTGTGCTAAACAAAAGTCATCATAGGCATATTCCATTGTATTAGAAACAGCCCCCATTCCCTGGGGTATGTATCCGTATTGCTGATAGGGATTTAAATCTTCTACCCCAACAGTTCCCCCTCCGCTATAGTTCTGAGGAGGGACAGTAAGCATTTTTTTTAGTCCTTCATAGGCAAGACTTAAATCAAAGTCACGTATACCGCTCTGCCATGCTCCCTGAATTTGTGATGCAAGGTGCATCGCTACCATTACCCCTGTTTGCTCAACGCCCGCCGGATCGGTATTAAACCAGCCTGAGTTCTTATACAAAGCTATGGCTGATTTTGCCCATTGAGACGAAATTTCGGGCGCCACCAGGTTAAAAAGCTGCTGATTATTCCAAAATGTATTCCAGTATTCACCACTGACAATGCAAGCCTTATTATCCGAAAGCTTACGAATTTGCTCATTTTCATCAGTAAAGCGACCATCAACATCTGACCCGATTGCTTTAGCAGACAAAGCCCGGTATAGGTTGGTATAAAATTTTACTTTCTGCAAGTAATCATCGGTTTCAATCTCTACACGCCCCAAAAGCTCATTCCATACTTTCCGCTGATTAGCTACTACTTCTTCAAAATTCCACTTAAAAGGCTTATTAATTTCAGTTTCCAGATTATTACGTGCACCGGATAAATCCACTAATGACACCCCCGTTCTAACTTTAACTTCCTCTCCTTCTTTTGTTTTATAATTCAGAAAGATTCCCAAATCACCTTTGCCACTAATTTCATTTATGTTTTGATGGATTTCCGGAGCAGAAGTAAACTCATGATCCCTATGCCATTCGGGTATATAGGCTTTAACAGGCACTACATTCGAATTCACCCAACCTCCCATTGAAAGGAAAGGTTTGCTGAATTGTACCACAAAATAAACTGTATAGGATTGTTCAAGTGAATAACCTGTAAAAGCATTGTAATAGGTGGCGAATCCTTCAATTTCCGTATTGCTCACCTTGGTTATTTTGGCACTTACAAGGTTATGTGGATATTCGTTGGGAGTAAATAAATCAATTAAGATGCGGGCGCTGTCCATTTTAGGAAAAGTATAACGTTGCATTGAGGCCCGCTTGGTGGCTGTAATATCGGCCTGAATACGGGTATCAGTCATAAAAACACTGTATTTCCCAATTTGCCCCTTTTCTGATTTTTTATCAATTCTTGAACGGTATCCTCCATCCGGATCATCTTCTTTTCCTGGATTTACCTGAAGCTTCCCTCCTGTGGGCATCATTAATAATCCGCATAGGGTCCAGTCTGAAAAATGACTAAACCCCATAATATTATCTATGGTGTATTCATAACCCGCTTTCCAGGTCTCATCCTGATTATCAGGGGCTATTTGTACCATACTTAACGGCAGAGAAGGTCCGGGTTTGAACATCCACCTTGAATTACCTGTCCCAATTAGCAGATCCACATAGTCAGCATAGGTATGCAACGGCCTAGACGAACGTAATATAGTGCCTTTATAAATGATGTTATTCCCTGCAGATATAGTAATAGCTTTACTAACTGACTTTGCCGATGATTTTAGAGCAGGCATAGGTACTTCTAAAATACTATGTCCCTTTTCAACAGTTTTATTTATAGAAGGAAGTCCTTCAATTGCAATTTTTATTTTCTGATTTGCATCAAACTGATGAATATCAATTATCAAAGGTTGTACTCGTTTTAGCCCTTGTAAATATTCAAAATCAGCTGATTTAGCTGAGAGTATTAACGAACTGAATGCAGCACCTATTCTCACAGGCGACTCGGTCTCAAAATCAATGTAATCAAAAATTGCCCAGGATCCGGTTGTGCAGCCTAGCTGAATGGTGTTCAATCCTTCTTTTAACCATTTTGAGGGTACATTAATTTTAATTGTTTGTATTTTTCCAAGTGCCAAAGAGTCTGTCAACAGTTTTCCGCTTCCTGGTTCCAATTGCTTTTCAGTACGATGCCCATTAATGTTAACTCGAACTTTAGGAGCATTCTTATTGGCAACATCGGCCAAACCAATGGTAAGCACATATTTTTCCTGAGCTAAAGGCTTAGGTAACGAAAAGAAAATACGTGGAAAATGACGAGGATGAAATCCGGCCCAATAACCGCCCCCGCTCCAACTATCTAATGGACCCGGTAATACAAAGGGCCAATGTTTAGCTGCGGAAGAATAACCTACATTAAACACAGTGTTTTCACCCCCAAAATTTGCCACAAAGCTTTTATAACCTGAAGTACCAAGGGCAAATTCATTTCCTCGGTGATTATTCTCACCTATATGCCAAACAATTTGCTGTTGGGCAGTAGCCTGTAAAACTGATACAAAAAAAATAAGAAAAATAAATTTCGGCATTGTATTTATGTTATTTACTGATAATGTCCATCTACCATTTTTATTCAACTTGCCCCATCTGTAAGTAGCAAAACGATTATAGCTAGAAAAAGTACCATATTACAATTAACAAATCGATTTAGCAACCTAGCTAAGTGCAAAAAAAGCTTTTAGATTTCTCTTAAAGCCTTTTCAATTTGCCTAAATTCCTAATATACCCCCTTCCCGAGGTATTTGCGAAGTTTTGGAGAAATTGTGCGCTGTACCAGGGCGTTTTTCAATGCCCATTTTTGATCTTCATCGACCTCTATCAAAAACTGTACTTCCTTTGCTTCCATAATTGCCACCGGAATTCCATTTCGATAAAGAATACGGTTTCCGCTGTAGGAAGCGATACGCCGACCAGGTGTTAAAATGCCGGTAAGATTTAAAGGGTCGGCAGCACTGATAGAAATCAGCAGCTCTATTTGATGTTCGGAGTTTGCTTTGCGACTGTTGCGCAGTTCCACAATGGCTTCGGGCAGTGCAAACTGTTCCCCCCAAACCCCTTCCACAAAACGTCCGCCCCTTATTTGTCCCCGAGCTTCCATGGTACGCAGTACCTTTACTAAATCGCGCCAAGGTGGCGTCAGGTTTTCGTGTTCAGCCAGTTTCCTGAATATGCAACCATACCTTCGCAGCAAAGCCCAGGCGATAGCCTCGGTATTTTCGTACGCATTAGTTTGAACATTGTCAGCAGCATACAATAGTGACCATCGGCCTGCATAGTTCATCGAAAACACACCCGAATTGCGTTTGCTTCCTGCCTGCGTTTTGAATTTGTTGGGTACCAGTAAAGCGCGCATTCCTGTAAACGAATCGGAGGTAATCAGGCAGGCACTGATCAACTCTCCCAAAGCGTCCTCAGTCTGCGAGGGGAAAAGTTTTGTTTTCTGTAGAATATCATCGAAGAAAGAAGCGCCACATTGTTCCAATGTTGTCAATACCAACAAAGCATTCGCAGAAAGGTGTAGCGAATCTGAATCGAACTTAGTTTCTTCGATACCGCTGGAAACATTCTTCCAGGTGCTTAAATAATTTCTGCGAAGGAACGTAATCGGCGTAGTTTTAATCGGACTGGCGGCTTTCTTTTCTTTATTAATAGCCGAAACCGAAGGGCGAAACCGTCCCCAGGCTATTTTGCCCGAAATGCAAAGCATATCTAACCATAAATAATCATAGTCGGCGATACGACTTGGGAAGATCTCCCCTTCCCAGGATGCAGCCGGAGCCTCAAAGCCTTCCAATTTTTGAATGATGTGTTCCAAAGCATCGGGCCCCTGCCCCTGCCCATCGGCAACCATTTGGTGCCAGGCAAATAAGAACCGCATAAAGTCTGCTGCAGAAACCGGTTTAATTTCACTCCTGAGTTTTTGAATATTATACCGGTGAATGCGCGCCAGCAACCGCCGCTCGCACCATTCTTCCTCGCTTGTATCATTAAATTTCCCTCTAAATATGAAACCTTCATTTTCGAGTCGATACAAGGCGGCGTTGATTTCACCAACGGGAAGCGTCATAAGGTTGGCGATTTGCCGCGCAGTAACAGGACCCATAATTTCCAAGCGCCCGCGAACCAATTCCGTTAAAGCATCTTTATCCGGGTCAATATTCATCAACCATTCGGGCACAACCACCTTGTACAAGGGTTCATGTTTAGGGTAGATTTCCTGGATAAAAGAGAGTCGTTCTGTTGCCACCCAAAGCAGATGCTGATCAGCTAACTCCAATGCAGTGGCCCTGTTGGTTTGCAGCAGTTCATCAATGTAGGATGACCAGGTATTCTCAGTTACCTCCTGTCCGGTAATAAAACCTGAAAGCAGCAAGGCATCATGCAATTCATCGGCATTAGTCACCTCCGGCCAGGCTTCCCGCTTCACGGTTGCTATTGCCTCGGCATCCAGTTGACCAATATTAGTCAGGTCGGCGGGCGAAAACCATCGCCTGCTTTTTACGGCTTGCGTTCTGCGTTCCTCTAGCGGAGCATCATCTAAAAATGCATAGGGTCGGGCATTCAGTATTTCGTGGGCAAGCGGCGATGGCTCTTTCAGATCCATGGCCACCAACTCTACTTCTTTATTTTTTATTTTGACCAGCAGGCTCTCTAACCCTTCAATATCCATGGCCTCATACAAGCAATCGCGAATGGTTTGATTTACCAGTGGATGATCGGGCACTTCCCTATTACCCTGAATATTCTCCAAACAAGCCAGCTGATCAGGAAACACATGGGCCACCAAATCCTCCGACTGCATGCGCTGCAATTGAGCCGGTACTTTCCGATCGGCTCTCCTTCTCACCACCGCCAGGGCTCGCGAAGCATTCCAGCGCCAGCGGATACCAAAAACAGGCGCATCTAACATAGCCTGGACCAATACTTCACGTACGCTGGCCGGATTGAGGTAATTAAAAACCTCTTCTAACGGAAAACTATGAGTTGAGCCAAGTGAAAGGATTATGGCATCGTCGTTGGCCGCTGCCTGCAACTCGAAATTAAACGTGCGACAGAAGCGCTTCCTTAAAGCAAGCCCCCAGGCCTTGTTTAAACGGCTGCCAAAAGGTGAATGAATGACCAGATGCATGTCCCCTGCTTCATCAAAAAAACGCTCCATCACCAAAGTGTGCTGTGAGGGCATTACTTTTAATGCTGCCTTTGAAGCGGCCAGGTAAACGACCATTTGATCGGCTGCTTCAGGCGCTATCTTTTTTTCTTCCACCAGCCAGTTTACGGCTTCTTCTTTCCAGCTGTTATCATAACTTATTCCATCCTGATCAACAGCCAGAGAATCAAGATCAAGTCGACCTGCAATTTCTTCCCGCAAACGGGAAACAGCCAGTGAAAGTTCGGCCGTTCTTCCAGGTGCTTCTCCTAACCAAAATGGAATATTAGGTGGCTGCCCCTCGGCATCAGCCACACGTACCTTACCATTTTCTATCCGTAATATTCTCCATGAATTATTTCCTAATTGAAAGATGTCGCCGGGAATACTCTCAATGGCAAAATCCTCGTTCAAGGTTCCCAGAAAAACATTTTCGGGTTCCAGCATGACGTCATATTCAAAATTATCAGGTATAGCTCCTCCCGACATTATGGCTGTTAACCGGGCTCCCTTGCGGGCCTTGATTCGATGGTTGATACTATCATGATAAATATAGGCGGCTCTCCTTCCCATGCGAGTGGAAAAGCCTTCGGCAAGCATGGTAATTACTTCATCAAACTCTTTCTGGATTAAATCACGGTAAGGGTAGGCCCTCTTAACTAATGCAAACAACTCTTCTTCGGTATATTCCTCACAAGCAGTTTCAGCAATAATTTGTTGGGCAAGAATATCCAATGGTTTTTCAGGCATAATAATCTTATCCAGTTCCCCGCGCTGAATGGCATCCATAATCGCTACGCATTCCACCAATTCATCGCAGGTTAAGGGGAAGAGCTTTCCTTTAGGCGTTTTGTCAACGCTGTGACCTGATCGGCCAACGCGCTGCAGGAAGGCCGCAATGGAGTGCGGCGATCCAATTTGGCACACCAAATCAATGGAACCTACATCAATGCCCAGCTCCATCGAAGCCGTCGCAACCAAGGTCTTTAAGTTTCCTGACTTTAATTTTTGCTCAGCTTCAAAACGATGATCTTTCGACATACTTCCATGGTGTGCCAGCACCTGACCGGCACCAAGCCGTTCGTTCAGATTGTGCGATAAGCGTTCGGCCAATCTTCGCGTATTCACAAAAATCAAAGTCGTCTCATGAAGCTGTATCAGTTCAATGAGTTTGTCATAAATCTCAGACCATACTTCATTTGCCATCACCGACGTAAGCGGTGAACGGGGAATTTCGATGGATAAATCAAGCTTTCGTGAATGCCCGGTATCTACGATTTTGCAATTAAGCTTCTCATCCAGAGAATTGCCCACAAGGAACTTAGCCACTTGTTCAACCGGTTTCTGCGTTGCAGAAAGGCCAATGCGGTGCAGCTTACGCTTAACAAGTGCTTCCAGGCGCTCTACAGAAAGCGATAAGTGTGAACCTCGTTTATCACCTACCAAAGCATGAATCTCATCTATAATCAAAGTGTGTACGGTGCTCAACATTTTACGACCATTCACGCTGGTAAGCAGCAAATAAAGTGATTCGGGTGTAGTAACCAGAATATGCGGCGGATGCTTCAGCATATTGGCCCGATCGGCCATCGGGGTATCTCCCGTTCGTACCATTACTTCAATTTGAACGTCGGGCAATCTGGCTTGTTGCAGCTCCGTTTTAATCCCCTGTAGCGGAAATTGCAAGTTACGTTCGATATCATTGCTTAAAGCTTTAAGCGGAGAAATATACACCACCTGTGTTCCTGCTTCTATTCTGCCTTCGATCCCCTGTTTTACCAGCTCATCAATTGCTGAAAGAAAAGCTGCCAACGTTTTACCCGAGCCTGTTGGAGCTGCAATAAGTGTATTTTCCCCGGATTTTATAGCGTTCCAAGCTTGCACCTGTACATCCGTAGGTGTTTGAAAACTTTTTTCAAACCATGAGCTTACTACTTTATGGAATAAATTAAGTGACATACTTCTATAAAAGTACGAAATAAGGGTTTTGGTTTTTATGCCCGCTCCTGCCCTTTGGTGACCTATTCGAATAAATTTGAAAAAAAATCAAAAACGTTAGTAAAAAGACATTAACATGGCGTCTATACAAGCAAACGATTAAATAACTCGACAAACTTCTCTTCATATCTAATCTAAATCAAATTCCCAGTTAACTTGAAAAGGTACCAGGTTTTTTAATTTGAAAAACATTCTTTTAAAATCTGATTTAAAAAAATAAGAATTAGTAATACTTTTAAGGACTTCCATTATATCATTAGATACTGTATTACATGAATGCCTTAAGCAATAAAGACAGGGATAGATGGTTTAACAACGAATCCATCATACATCAGAACCTATTCTGGTTTGGAAGGATCAAAGCATTCTGCAATCAAAATCAGTAATCTTATTATTTACCTTCTTTAAAAATAAAACGAAATAAAATGAAAATAATCAGAAAAATAGGTGCTGTCTATATCGCCGTTTTAGGGCTGATGGCTGCGCCGGTGATTGTCAAAGCACAAGGAATTGAGTTTCTTCACAACCTTGACGAGGCCCTGGCAAAGGCTAAAGCAGAGAATAAAATGGTGTTTATAGACTTTTATACCTCCTGGTGTGGCCCCTGTAAAATGTTGTCAAATGAGGTTTTCCCTCAGGCCAAGGTGGGCAGTTATTTCAATAGCCAGTTTATCAATTGTAAAATTCAGTGCGACGATAAGGGTGTTGGTGTTGAACTGGGTAAAAAGTACCAGATTAATGCTTATCCTACTTTAATGTTCATCGATAAGAATGGTGCTATTGTACATTCGACTGCAGGAGCTCCATCGGCCGATGGGCTGATTGAACTGGCAAAAACTGCCGCGAATCCTGAAAGGAATTTGGCATCCTTAATTAAAGAATGGGATGCTGGTAACCGCAAGGAAGAATTCGTAGCTAAATATTTCACCGCACTTAAAAAGGCTTATCGGGGTGAAAAGGCAAGCGCTGATTTTGCCAACTATTTTAACGAATTAAGCGCAAATGATAAGGCTAAGAAAAGTACTTTTGAATTAGTGAAAACCGTTGGGGCAGTACCCTTCTCTCCTGTCTTTGAGTACCTTGAAACGAATCGTAATGCATATGCCCAATCAGTTGGGGCAACTGAGATAGATAAATACATTGCAGATACTTATTTATGGCATTTAAAGGGCTTGGTCGGTAATGAGCCGAGACCGGAATTCAAAGCCGCAATGGAGAAATTCAAAGCTAAAAATTACCCTTATTATGACGAGTACGCCATGTTTTATAGCGTTTATGAAACATTTGATAGCAAGGGTAGTGTTGATGTAAATGAATATATGCGAAGAGGGACTGCGTTTTTAGCTAAGTATGGTAAGAATAATGATGCTTATACGCTTGCATTAACCGGTTTGTTGGGTAATTGTACAGGCAAGAAAGATGAAGGCATTGCCGGAATAAAATGGATGGAAGATTTGTTGGAAAGGAATCGTGATCCCCGTTATTTGAATACCTATTTTTATATACTCTGGAGAAATTATAACCTGGATAAAGCGCTTTTAATAGGGAATGAGATTAGAGATAATGAGGTTAAAGCCGGTAAACCAACAAAGACAATTGAAGGCCAGATTGAAATGGTTAAAGGATTGAAAGCCAAGCAGAAAATCTAAGGATATTTTTAAAAAAAATTTAATAAAGCTTGCATAAGCATATTATTATGCAAGCTTGGTAACCCATAACAAATTTTGATGAAAAAGATAATTTTAACAGCGGCTATGTCCATGCCTATTTTGGTTTGGGCTCAAACTGAAACTGAAACCTTTAAGATTGAAGGTAGAGTAGCAAATCAAAAACAAGAAGCTAAGGCTTATTTGATGTATAGAGCAGAGGGTAAAAATAAGATTGATTCTGCTGAGTTGGTAAATGGGAAGTTTTTATTTTCCGGTAAAGTTTCAGCTCCTACATCTGCAACATTAACCCTTGCTCATTCTGGTCAAAGACTTGGGGAAAACCAAGATAAATACATTTTATATTTAGATAAGGGAGACATTGTATTATCTACAAAAGATTCGATTAAAAACGCTACTATTTCTGGGGCTAAATTAAGTGTTGAATATGCTCGATACAGCAAACTTTTTGCTGCTCAAACCTTGGCGCTTGCTGGGTTGGATAAGGAATGGGCCGCGGGAACTGAAGCAGAAAAAAAAGACGGGAGTTTGGCAAAGCGTTTAGTGGCAAAAAGTAAACCGATTAATGCCGAAAAGCAAAGAATTCAGAAAGAATACATTAAAAAGAACCCTGATTCGTATTTCAGTTTGATGGCCCTAAAGGACATTGGAGGTTCAAGGCTTGAAGATGTTGACATAATCGAGTCTCTTTTTAATACCTTGTCTGCATCAGTTAAAAATACGCCTGCAGGACAGGCTTTTGCAAAGCAGATTTTGACGGCTAAAGCAACAGCAAAAGGCGCTATGGCACCTGACTTTTCACAGACTGATGTGGATGGTAAGGAAGTAAAACTATCTGACTTCAGAGGGAAGTACGTTCTGTTGGATTTCTGGGCCAGCTGGTGTGGGCCTTGCCGTGAGGAGAATCCCAATGTCGTGGCTGCTTTTCATAAATTCAAAGATAAAAACTTTACAGTTTTAGGAATTTCTTTAGACAATCCGGGAAAGAAAGAAGCATGGTTGAATGCTATTGAAAAGGATAAATTAGAGTGGACACAGCTGAGCGATTTGCAAGGCTGGAAAAATGCGGTAGCTGTTCTTTATGGAGTTAGGTCAATACCGCAAAATTATTTGATTGGCCCTGATGGCAAGATCATCGCCGCTAACTTGCGAGGAGAGGATTTAGCAGCAAAGCTTGAAGAAGTGTTGAAAGTAAGATAAATCATGTCAGGAATTTAGCATAGTGGCGTAGACTCTTTGGTAATATCAGGATCTACGCCGCAACTAATGGGTAGTATATAAGAAACTGTATAAGTAAGATCCGGGTGAATAACTCGGATCTTTTTTCAAAAACACAGTTAAAATAAAAGTAGAAGATTTTGTGGATGACAAATCCTTAAAAACAGTAAGCGAGCTAGGCGATTTACACAGAATTCTGGATCCCCCTTATATCGGCAACGGCTCAACTTCAATGCGCTGCAATGGGCGTCTTCCAATTCTTAAGAACAATATCAATAGAATTGGGAGAAAGCTTACAACTGCCATCACTAAATAAATATCTTTATAAGTAAGCAAGGTCGCAGGTTCTGTCATTTCAGCCTGCAAAGGATTATCAGCCATTTTATCGGCCTCTGTTGATTTTAACCCTTGGTACAAATAATAACTTTTAGTGTTCGCCTTTTTTTGTGCCGCAGCCTCATTGCCTGGTGTGAGTTGCTGACTAATACCTGTTTTGTGTTGTATGGTTGTATTGGCAATAAAAGTACTTAAAACAACGCCGCCTATAATTGTCGCAAAAACAATCCGGGCTACTATTCCACTCATCATACGAGAAGTACTTAATTGTTTAGGAACGCTTTCAGAAATATACAATGCACTTAATAAGTATAAAAAACCAATACCAATACCTTTTATAATTAATGGCAAAATAAAATCCTCTTCTCCGATTCCGGGATAAAACCTGAAATACATAAGCATATGATACAGGGTGAATGCAAGAAAACCAATAATGGCGGCAACGTTTAAATACACTTTATGATACATCATATAAGTGCAAACAGGAACTGAGATTGTTAATCCAAGGAATATGTACAAATGGGTTCTGGCGATGTACAGGTCGTTAAAACCGAGTAAACCCGACATATACCCCATTATCACACTACCGGTTCCATTTGCCAATCCTATTAAAAAAAAGAATAAGGTGCCCTGTACCACATTCTTATACTTATAAACTTCAAAATCAATAATTGGGTTTGTTGTATTTCTAGCATAGAAAATATAACAAGCTGTTATTATTAGCCATACTGCTGTGGCTAGTGCTATTTTTGAATCGAAAAACCACTCCCGATTTTGTCCTTCAGCAGCAATAAATAGTAATGGCAACAAAAATAAAATCAACAAAATCCAGCCTTTAAAATCAAATCGAAAAGGTTGCTTACCTAAGGGCACATCTTTTCTGATAAACACAAACGTTAATAATATGCACAGAAAAAAATTAATGTTAAGCATTAACAATGAGGTGCGCCAATCGTAAACACTTGCAAACTGGGCCCCTAAAAACTTATAAAGATTACTGCTTCCTTGTATGATAAACTGTATGATGCCATACATGATGGCCATATTAAGTGTTGGATTATAAAGAAGCACAATAGGAATAATAGCTGCCACAATACCGAAAATGGAGAAGAAAGCAAGCAGCGAGCGCCAAAAGGTAAACCATAAGATAGAGGAGGCAAAAGCTGAACAAGTATTGAGAATAATTGAGATAATCGTTATTATAAGCATCATTGACTTTAGCGGAAACTTTTTAGAAAGTTCAAGCGCTAAGGGTAAACCGGCAACTATCGTAAAAAAGGGAATTAGATTGATATACATAAACTCCACCGAAGAAGCCCCAAAGTGGCCCTGTATCTGAGCGTTCTCATACCCAGTTGCATTGAGAGCATTCAGAAACGGAATAATCAGGAGATATAATCCTGTTGCTTTAAACAACTCCGCTTTTTTCCATCGCATTTAAATTATCATTTAATTTCAACAGTAACATTCATTCCTGGCTTTATTTCCACAAGCTTTTCAGGATCGTCAACAAACTCTATCCTCACGGGTATGCGTTGTGTTATTTTCACAAAATTTCCGGTTGAATTATCAGGAGCCACCATCGAAAATCTGGCGCCTGTTGCAGGAGACAGGTCCTTCACTGTACCCTTAAAGATTTTTCCTCCTAAAGCATCCACCATAATATCAACTTGTTGCCCTACCTTAATATCATCCATTTGAGTTTCTTTAAAATTTGCCGTAACCCATTTTTTGTTCTGTGCGACTATCTCAGCAACTACCTGATTTACATTTACCAACTCCCCAACATGAACTGTTCGCTCTCCCACAATTCCATCAACAGGGGCTATAATTTTTGTATATGACAATTGTAATTGAGCAGCTGCAAGGTCAGCCTCCTTACGTTTAATAGTTGCTTTAAGAGATTCAATATTTAACTGATTCTGCTCAATTACAGACTTACTGGTATTCACATCGCTTCGTATTGCTTGAAGATTGGCTTGTTCGGACTTTAGCTGTGCGGTCACTTGGTCGAATTGATTGAGCGTAACAGCTGAATCTCTATACATATTGGTAAAACGCTTAAAGTTTTTTTCAGCTTTTTCGAGATTGGCAGCATTGCCTTTTAGCCGGGCTTCAGTTGCTTGCTGCGAAGATATTGAGGTTACTACAGTCTGCTTTGCTGTGGCAAGATTTGCTTTTGCAATGTCCAAATCGGCTTCCGCTTGAGCTACTTTTATACGGAATTCTTCATCATCAAGTAGTAGAATCGTATCTCCTGCCCTCACCTTCCCATACTCACTAAACTTAATTGCTTTGATGTTACCTGACACACGCGAGGTTACCGCAGCTATATCTGCATCAACCTGGGCATTATTAGTTTTTATAGTATTACTAAAATCAAAAAATATTGAAACCATCCACAGTACACCAGCTGCTAAAAACAGGATAGCAATAATTTCGATTATTCGATTTCTTTTTTTTTCTCCCCCATCAGTAGTTTTTCCGTCCATCATAGTTTAATTCAGTTTACCCATTGAATATAATAATGAATGATATTGAATGATCGCTTCAATAATGGCCTTGTTTAATGACATTTTTGAATCATTCACCTGTAATTCAGCATCAATCATATCAATGATTAATGCAAAGTCATTATCGTATCTGCTTTTTACGACCCGGTAGTTAAGTTCAGCCATTTCAACATTTTTCTGATAGGCTATAATATTCGTTCTGCTTTCAATAAAATGAACATAAGCAGCCTTTACTTCCTGATCAATGTTATACTTAACCTGTTTTATATTATCGTCTTCTTTGGCAATTTGAAGCTTATCAGCCTTTATGCGATGATTCAAGTTGTAGATACTCGAAAGGTCATAAGTTAAGCCAATGCCTACAGCCCAGTAGTTTAAAATATCGGGCTGGGGCGGAAAGGTTCCCGGAACCGGATGGTTAGAGCTATAAATGACATTACCCGAAATAGACGGTTTATAAAAACTCTTTGACAATTTTAACGTCATTTCCGAATAACTCTTTTGCAACAAAGATTGCTTTATTTCATTGCGGTTTGCAAAAGCCTCTTCAAGACATTGTTCATACTGAAGCTGATCTTCTGGAACTTTCAAAACCACATTTTTGGGCTGTAAACGGGTATTGGTTGGCAATCCGGTTTGAATACATAAATAATTGCTCAACAAATCAATGCTGTTCCAGGTTTTAAAAACGTCTATTTGAAAATTTGACAATTGTAACTGTGTACGGGTAAGATCACTTACAAGGTTCTGTCCGTTTGCTACTTTCGACTCTAATTGTTTGATGTTTACTTTTACGTTACTGATGTTAGCTTCAATAATTTCAACTTCTCGGTAAAGTTTATAAAGTGTATAAAATTGAGAAATGATTGAAAGCCTCAATTGATTTTCTGTCATCAATAATGCTTCATTCCGGATACGGCTTACAATTTCGCTTTGCGTAATTTGCGTATTAATTCTTCCGCCGAAATAAAGGGGAACCCCGGCAGCTATGCTCCAGCTTGCCTGATGATGATAATAATCAATTACGGTATCCTTGGAATAAAAACCGCTATATAAAACCGGGTTACCTATATAATTATAAATGCCACCTACATTAACAAACGGAGCCCTTGACATTTTTGTCTGTTTAATATCTTCAGCCGCAATAGCACTGTCCTTTTGAGACATTTTCAGTTCCAGGTTATTTCTTTTTGCAAGCTGAAGGATTTCGTCAAGGTTTATTTCTTTTACTGTTAATGCTACTCTGTTTTGAGCAAATCCAAACTGAACATCACTTATATGCAACAAAGCGATGAACAAAAAAATAATGTGCTGTAGAATTTTCCGTTTCTTCATCTAATAACAGAACCTATCAGTTAGAATTACCTTTTCTACCTACATCTTATTCTTTTTTTGCTGTTGGTTGAGGGCTATCGTAATTTATCCATATGCCGCTAAGTTTATAACCCAATGAGAGTACAACGGCACCGGTAAACAAGCCAATGAAACCTGATAACATAAACCCTCCAATGGCTCCAAGAAAAATTACAATCATAGGAACAGGAGCCCCTTTACCCATTAATAAGGGTTTAAGCACATTATCACTTAATCCACAAAGTAGAATTATTATAGCCCATATAGTGGCAGGGACTGGTTCTTTAACAGAGTATATGTAAATTATTACAGGTATGGCTACGATTGCTCCAGGCAGTTGAATAAGAGCTATTAAAAACACCAATATTGCCCATAATCCGGCAAGCGGAACTCCAGCAAGCATAAAACACGCACCCATTATTACGAACTGTATGAATGCGACCCCTAAGATTCCTTTGGAAACATTCCGAATTGTTTGTATTACTAATTTGTTAAACTCATCTCCCTTGCTCCCAACGAGACGTTTGGCAAATGCATTAGTTGACTTTTCAGACTCATCGCTGTAGGCTAAAAATATTCCAGCTATAATTATTGAAAATGTAAACATCATAATATTAGAAAACACACTGCGCATGGCTCCCACTATTTTTTGACCAACCTCCAATATCTGATCATGATAGGTAACAATCGCTGATTCTAAATTTGTGGATAGTGAGGACCAAGCTTTATATATCTCTTTTCCAACCAATGGCCATTCTGCAACCTTAGGGTTAGGCGGTGGAACAACAAGAGTTTTATTAACAAAAGCAGTTTTTAACTCCTTGGCCTCGTCTACAATTGCTCCTATCATCAAAATTGCAGGTATAAGAAGTATGCAAAGTAGAATAATGGTTACGGCAGTACTTGCAAATGCTTTTTTCCCATTTAGCAACTTAAGCAGATGTTTATACATAGGGTAAATTGTGATGGCCAAAATAACTGCCCATAGCACCAGAGTTATAAATGGTAAAATAATCATTGCACACCAGGCAACAAGAATTAATATTAATATCAGTTTTAGCGAAAGGTCTATAACTTTCTTTTCCAATGACGAATTATTTTCTAGCTCGTTGTTCATTGTATGATGTATTTAGTAATGTATATACTTATGCTCGTTGCTTTGTTAATTCTACCATTCGTTGTACCACCGCATAAAACATTGCTGTAGACCAACCAAACAGGAGTATACCATTCATGGCTTCAAAACCGCTCATAATGCGCCATACAGGAGAAAGGGTTATGTCGCCGTAACCTAATGTAGTATAAGTAACCGTTGAAAAATAAATGGCTTCTTCCCAAGTACTTAGTTTCTCAAGCTCCGGTATCGCCAGGTATGCCAAAGCCCAAAGTGCAATTTCCAGATAGTGCATCAGCATTAAAACTACTGCCGTATAGGAAAGTATTTTCATGGTTTTAACAAATCTAAACACATGATCCTTTGATTCATGCTTTCGCAAAAGGTATTTAACCAGCAATGAGGTACCCACACCATGTATAAAAATGGTTATAGCAATAATTATAAGGCTAATAATAACTTGTATAAACATTCAATACTTACTATTTAGGGGGGGACCACGCCGATTTTCATGCTCAAATTCTATATAATGAAGTCCTATTTGTTTTTAAACTTAAATAAAGATGATAGTGCTCAACAGGATGGAAAATGCTCGCTTTTTACGAAATGTTTTTATAGTTAAAAACTATAAAAACAGGTATATATTAAGATACAAAAAAAATTAAATATATGAATGGAGAGGTTTGTATCCGACTTGGAAACTTAACTTTTCCTTAAACAGGTTATCAAAAAGTGTCGTGGGCTAGTAGAAATTAAAAATGCCTCCAAAAAGTTAAACACTTATCGGAGGCATAGTCATAAGTTTTAGCTTTGTGAGCTTTTTACTTTATATCTATATCGATTGAACTACTGGCCAATCCATCAGCAATAACCGTTAATTTTAACTTACCCTTTTGCTGCGGTTTGGCTTTGATGATAGCTAACAGCAAGCCGTTAAATGCGGGACGAACTGGATTAGAAAAAGTAATTAAACAGGAGGCATCACCATTGTCGGTTGCAACAACCTCACCAGGACCTTCCAACTTGCACGATATAAGGTGATTGGCCGTTGGCACCCTATTGCCTTCTTTATCAGTAACGGCAATGGTCACAAATGATAAATCTTCTCCGTCGGCTTTAATAGAAGTTTTATCTGCCGAAAGTTTCATCATTGCAGGCGTCCCGGTAGTTTTTACACTTGAAGTAGCCCACTTCTTACCATTTTTATAGGCTACCGCTTTTAACTCGCCAGGCTCGTAGACAACATCATTCCAACGTAAACGATACTCATAGGACTGTTTCTTTTTTCTTCCCAAGGATTTGCCATTTAAAAACAGTTCCGCTTCATCACCAGAAGTATAGATAAATACAGGCGTAACTTTCCCCAAACGCTCGGCGAAATTCCAATGCGGTAAAATATGAACCATGGGTAAATCAGGTTTCCATCTGGCCTGATATAAATAATAACGGTCTTTGGGAAAGCCCGCCAAATCAACAATTCCAAAATAACTACTTCTTGAAGGAGGACGCATCGCCTCCATTTTAGCTAACTCCAACTTTTTATTTTCCAGTTCTTCTTTGCTCAAAGAAGCATGATTTAATAAAAGACTTGCATCGCTGTTAAACGGTGTAGGTTCCCCTAAGTAGTCGAAACCGGTCCAAACAAATTCACCACAAATAGCCGGATTCTTATCTAATGCAGCAAATTCCGCATCGGGCAGCGATCCCCAGCCGGGTTCTGTTAAATCATATGAAGACACTTGAAAATTTCCAGGGAAATATTCATCTCGTGAACTTATAGTAGAACTTGTTTCACTTCCGTAACCGGTAAAATGCTCATGCCCTTTAAAATTTAAAAAGCGTTTATATAAATCAGGCCCTCCATAAGCATCACCCGAACCGTAATTCATCCCATGTACATCCACTGTCAATTCAACCCCGTTGAAAGCAGTTTGATTAGGTGCTGAAATACCGCAAGTAACCGGACGAGTAGGATCGTACTTGCGAATCACATTTCGCAATTGAGTAAACAAGTAGAATTTATCAGGATAATATTGCTCCGGAATTTCATTTCCCGTACTCCAAAGAATAACAGAAGGGTGATTTCTATCACGCTTAATTAATGATCCCAAATCATTTTCATGCCATTTTTCAAACCAACGAGCATAATCATTTTTGTTTTTATCATCTTTTGAAATAAGAAAACAATCAAAAGCTTCATCCATTACCAACATTCCCATTTTATCAGCAAGCGTAAGCAGTTCGGGTGCAGGCGGATTGTGGGAAGTCCGCAAGGCGTTACACCCCATATTTTTTAAAATGGTCAGTTGTCGAGCCAAAGCATGGATATTAACAGCAGCTCCCAAAGCTCCTAAATCATGGTGATTACAGGTACCTTGAAGCGGTACTCGTTTTCCATTTAATAAAAAGCCGTTAGTGTGCGTAAATTGGATGGTGCGAAATCCAAATGGCGCCGAATACTGGTCGGTTAACTTTCCCCCTTCAAATACAGACACTTTCGCTAAATACCGATTAGGATGCTCCAAATCCCACAATTTAGGCTTATTCACTTTTACCACAACCGAGTCCGAACTCGTTTGATTAGGATTAATGAATAATGTTTTCTTTTCAACGGTGGCTACTTTTTTTTGCGCAATATCATTGGCGCTCAGCTCAAATATTTCCAGCTTATAATCTACATTGACCGGTTTAGTTAATCGATTATCGATAGCAACAGCAACTGAAACATTGCCGTAACTATCGGTTATTTGAGGAGTAGTGACAAAAACACCCCATTGCGCCACATGCACAGGAGCTGTTTTTACCAAACGTACATGCCGGTAAATTCCTGCTCCCGGATACCAACGCGAACCCAATAGCTCCGTATCTAATCGTACGGCAATAATGTTTTCTTTGCCTTCCCAAATATAGGGTGTCAAATCTACCCGGAATGAAGTATATCCATAAGGTCGCTCCCCAATTTTGTGACCATTCAACCATACCTCGGCATTGGCCATAGCGCCATCAAAGTCTATATAGAACCGTTTGTCTTTATCGTTGGCTGAAACAGTAAAATGCTTTCGGTACCACCCAATACCTCTCCATGGAAGTTTCCCGGTATTACCATCTAAATCAGCTCTAAATGGACCCTCAATTCCCCAATCATGGGGCAAGTCAAGTTTTCGCCATTTCGTGTCATCAAAAGCATTGTTTTGGACGTTTTTTGGCTCCACAACAGAAGAACCATCAGCCTGTAAACCGTAACGAGCAAAAAGCCAAATATGATCGAAATTCTCTTCTGTTCTTACTGACTGACTATATGCATTGGCAACTGAAAAAAGTAAAAGAAGGAAAAGTAATTTTCTTACAACACGCTTTTTATTCATTCTGTTAAATTTCAATCTTATCTATAGTTACATAAAAAACAGGATCCTATTAGTAGCAAAAGGCCTCAAATAACTTATACTTGAGGCCCTTGCTTTTAGAAATTAAACACAGCTGATTTCAGATACACCTTATAATCTTTAACCATTCCATTCTTACTTTTGTCTGAACGAGGAAGGCACCTAAAACCCGTAATTTCCTCATCCTTTCCTAAATCAATTACTAACTGGTGAGGATGTTTAGTATTGCTCTGGTTTCCGATATATTGAGTATGCCAAATAGTTGATTCCTGATTATCGAAGACCTTTTCTGCAGAATTATTTGCAGCAGTTACCTCCTCACTATCAGCATAAATCACTTTCCATTTTTGCGTTGAAATAGGTTTTCCATCCTTACCCAACAATTGCATCTCTGCTATAGAAGTGTAGTTGTCATTCTCTTGTGAGCTTAAAGCTTCAAAACAGAAGTACCTGCCTTTTGAAGCCGATGCAAAGCTTACTGTTTTCCAGCTATCGGCAGCATCAAAACTTCCTTCAAAAACAGGCTTCTCATTAGCCAAAATGAGATTTTGTCCTACTTTTCTGCTTAACAAAGAAGCATCAGGATTAATTTTATCAAGAATCGGATCCTTTAAACCTTGAACAGCAGCCTCTCTAGGCCCTTCCAAATCAAGGATAATGATTTCATTCACTCCCTTTTTAAGCCAAACCCCTGGCATAAGAAAAGTTTGTTGCGGACCAATTTTCCAAAAACGCCCAATGTTATAACCATTCACCCAAATCATTCCTTTACCCCAGGTACTTAAATCTATATAGGTATCACCAGTTTTGTTAAGGTTAAACTTGGCTCGGTACCAAGCCGGCCCATTTACCTTTTGCTTTACAAATTTTGCTTTGGCTTGAAATTGATAATCAACAGGGAAATTATATACGGTCCAATTCTTTAGTTCTTGAACAGTATTTCTATCTAAAATTTCAACCTTCTCTGTGATACCTTTTCTGTCTATTACCGCTTCTCCAAAATTCACCCGACCAGTTGCTTCCACTAAAATATCCAAGACAGCACCTGCTTTTGTTGCAGGAATTTCAATTGTACTGTCTGCCCTTCTTCGATCAAGTTTTCCGATTAATTTTCCATCAACAAAAACTTGAGCCCAGTCATGAACTTCAGTAATATTCAGTTTTCTTGGGGTTGAAGATGCCGTTAAATTCGTTCTGTAATTTATTCTTCCCCAACCTTGGTCAAACATCTCCATCGGTTTGATATTTACAGACTCTTTACCTTGTGGTAAATTATCAAACAATGGAGCAGCCTCTTCAAAGGTAATTTTAGGTATTGTTATTACAGGAATAGGAGCTGGAATGTCTCCTAATTTTTCGCCCGGATTCAAGTATTTTTTTAACAGGTCACGAACGGCAAAAAACTTTTCAGTTGTATTGCCTTGTTCACCAATTGGGGCATTGTAATCATAAGAAGTCACCATTGCTGAATAAGGCGGTGAGTTGGCTCCACCCCATTGTCCGAATGTTGTACCGCCATGGGCCATGTATAAGCTGAAGGATATTTTCCTATCCATCATATCTTTCAAACTCCCAATAAAACTTTTAACTGAGCGGGTTTCATGTGGATTGCCCCAGTTATCGAACCAGCCAGTCCAGTACTCACCACACATTAATGGAGCCTCAGAATGCTTTTCCTGAAAGCGTTTGAATTGCTTATCCACATCTGATCCTGCCATAAAATTGAGCGTTATGGCAACTTCAGGATCAGTTGTGTAAGAATCAAAAGAAGAAGGCCAGTCACAGCGCATTAGTTGTACTTTATCAAAGCCGGCAGCCTTAAGGTTTTTTCTGGTTGCCTCCATATATTCAGAACTATTTCCAAAACCCGCATACTCATTTTCAACCTGCACCATTATAATATTGCCCCCGTTTTGAATTTGTAAAGGAGCCAATTGTTTTCCAACTTCCTTTAAGTACTTGGCTGATCTATCCATAAAATAGCTATCCTCATTAGTTCTTACCTTTACATCAGCCTTTTTAAGCAACCACCAAGGCAATCCCCCCATATCCCATTCAGCACATGCATAGGGTCCGGGTCTAACTATACAATACATGCCATTGGCCTGAACAAGTTTGACAAAGGTTGCTACATCCTTTTGTCCTGTAAAATCAAATTGATCTGGCTTTTGTTCATGAAAGTTCCAAAAGAGGTAAATACAAATGGTATTCATCCCCATTGCTTTGCAAAGCTTAATACGATGATCCCAATATTCTCTGGGGATACGTGGAAAATGAATTTCGCCGGCTCTAATTAAAAACGGTTTTCCATTTAGTAAAAACTCCTTCTTACCTAAAACAAAGGTTCCTTTTGTTTTAGCAGTAGCTGATGGATTACCCGATTTTTTAATTGCATTCTGAGCAAATACAATTTGTGCGCATGCTAATAAGCAAACCAGTATTAATCTTTTCATATTTTGGTTTAAGTTGACTTAAAAAAACGAAAACAACTATCAAATGTAATTGAATGCTCCAAGACTTGAAAAGCCCTTGCAACCCAAATTCCGCTTATCGCTTATATAATCGCAATGCAAACGGTTGTGTAAATTTTAATTATTTAACTTTTTATTAAAACAAGGATCATTTGAGTTAAAAAGAAAAGAGATTGCCTGTAGTTAACAACCTCTTTCTTACTAGTTGGATTAACATTTAATTTACATTAGATCTCTTTTATTTTATCGGTTTAATCCAATAAGTGTACTGCTGACTGGCAAAAGGAATCCGATACTGTTTCAGTGGCCAAGCTCCCCAGCTATCAATCCCCTGCAAACCGGTTTGCTGCAAATCCATGTGAACATAAATCTCGTTGCGTTCTGTCAATTCTCCTGAGTGATATTGTTTCTTCTTTTCCTCTGGATCCAAATCATCTAAACTATACGGCAAGGCAGAAAAGCTTAACAAGTTATCACCATAAACAAACTGTACTCCTTTACCCTTACTGTCTGTAAAGTTTACCCAACGAACATCGGTTTTATTACCACTTTCCTGCGGACGTGCATAAGGGAAATACTGTTGTTTCAAATTTTGCTTGTATATACCAACCAATGAAGCCGATTTTCTATCCCAGTAGTTTTCCCATGGACCACGGCCATAAAACTCTATATTACCAAACTGCTTATTCAACTGGAGGTTATTACCAATTCTGAGCAATAATTCGTGCTTGCCTTTAACCGCGTTGAATTTGTTTTCCACTTTAAGTGTTCCATCAGCATAAACCGTTATTGTTTGTTCTTGCTCGGCATCACCGTCTAACAATGATTTCTTAAAGATAGCACTG